>CAZRGL010000180.1:0-17794 GCA_964599485.1 uncultured Polyangiaceae bacterium | reverse complement strand
ACGACTTTGTTGCCTGGCGCGTCGACCCAGTTTTGGTGGTCACCCTGTTTGACCTGACGGCCGCGGGGGGTACGGGTCCATGGAGCCGACTTGTGGGGAGGGGGATCGTCGAGGAATACTTTGGCGCCCTCGATATTGGACTTGATGCGCAAGAATGCCAGAAACTCGCCTTGTGACAAATTGGCCTTGAAGGCGTAGACGTAGCCGGGCGCCAAGTTGAGGTGCGTTTCGCTGCGTTTGTAGTCCTGGAATGCCTCGATGACGATTTGGTAGGGCCCAACCCGCAGCGACGAGTCGTGCGGTGTCTTGACACCGCTGACGACTTTGCGCCAGCCGGGGTTCTTGCCCTTGGAGTCGAAGGGAGCAGCGGTCGCTACGAGTCGCTCGTAGATGACCAGCGGTGCTCCTACTGGGTCGCTCTCGACCAGTACCAGCGAGCGAATTCCTGCCATGGTGGCTTCGTCGGCCGGCACTGGTGCAGTTGCTTTGGCTGGCGTGCCGCCACCGGCTTGCCCACCATCACTCGGCTCGGCGCCACCTGCCCCGCCGCCACCTGAAGTGACCGGCGGCAAGTTGCTGAGCTCCTCTTTCAACCGCTCGATGGTCGCCTTGATCTTGTCGGCGTCCGGCGAGCCCGGATCGCTGGCCAAAAACTCGCGGTAATGGGCAATGGCCCGCTGGCGATCGCCAGCCTTCTCAGCCGCGAAGGCTGCGTTGTAGAGAAAAGCCCCAAACTGCATGGCCTTGTAGGCGGCCTCGAATTCGAGCATCGCCTTGTGGTAGTGGCCCTGTGAGAACAACAGCTGGCCCTTTTCCATTCGTCGACGCGCCGCTTCGATCCCTTTCTCGGGCGGCTTGTCCTTCTTGTCACCGGCTGCCGGCTCGGTTGCTGCTGGCTTTTCGGTGTCGGGCTTTTCTTTGGCGTCCTTGCCGTCTTTGGCGTCCTTGGCGTCTTTGGCGTCCTCGGCGCCATCCGCGACGCCCGCGTCTTGGGCATGAGCGTGTTGATGGGTATCAACCACCATGGCGCCGAAGGCGAACACGAAGAAAAAAACGAGGCAACGGGCCAGCTTGGATGCGGTGGGTGTCATGTTCCTCCAGAGGCGAACGCCGATGTCATATCACGGGCTTGCCCCGAACGCGCGCCGCCAGCTTTTTTGATGCGGGCGGGTGGCTTCGCCGAGCAGCGTCAGTTGTGGTCGGGCCAGCCCAAGTCGACAAAATGGCCGCGAAAACGTACAATCGGCCCTCGGGTCGACTAGTGCACGTCGCCCGCGACGGATGGGCACGGCCAAAAGCCGGCCAACCAAAAGCCAGCCAACCCACAGCCGGCCAACCAGAAGAGCTCATCGTGAAACAACGTCTCGCAACGGTCCGCGCAGACGACCTCGCAACCCAGACGCCAGCGAATGACATCGCACTGGCGCCTGAGCTCGACGTGTTCGATGTGCCAGCCGCTGTGCTTTGCGCTCTTTGTGGACAAGCCGACTGCGATGGCCATTGCGAGGACGAAGAGCCCGGCTCTGGAGTAGTGGTCATCGTGCCCTGGGAGCGCCCGGGCGCTACGACGTGGACGCGGCTGTGGGCGACAGCGCAAGCAGCCACGAGTGACGCCGGCATCTTCTTCCGCGCCTTGCCTGGGGGTCGCAGCGCACCTGCGCTCAAGTTCGCCATATTGGCGGAGAGCTTGGCGGTCGCCTCAATGGCGTTGGCCTGGTTGTTCGCAGCGGCCATCGCGTTTCCTACGCTCGCCGTCGAGATCGGTGTTGATCCGATTTTGCGCGCCGCTGTAGCCAAGTGGCTACTGATCGGCATTCCAGTGGTGACCTGCTGGATGGTGACCATCCATGTGATGCACGGTTTGGCGGTGAACCGCGCGGCGCGACGCGTGGGGGCACGCTGTCAGCGGCCACGTGCCCTGCGCTTTGGTTTTTACGCTTGCGGCTGGGACCTAATGACCAGCCCTCTGGGCGCGCTCGTCACCTTGTTTGGCAAAGGTCCACGGGCGCTCTGGTCTCTCGTCGCACAATCGATACGAGTACCGACCGCGGCCACCGAAGCGCTGCTACGTGGAGTCTACGAGCTGACCGATCCCGCAGTGACGCGCGCGCGGCGCTCGGCGATTTGGCTTGCTGTGGCGGTCATCGTCCTCAGCTGCTTGGCGGTAGCCGCGGCGCTGCTTTTTGCCATCTCGTAGGCTCCAGCCCGTTCGAGCTGTCTCATGGTGCGACTATGTCCCATGGTGTGACCGCTGTCGCGGCGCGACGCCGGCGCCAATTTGCGTCGGATTACCGAGCCTCTAGGCGTTCATTTGGTGGTTGCCGGCACAGCTTTCGTCCCAGTGTGGCGGGCCTCTAGGCGCGCGTTCAGTCGACATCATCTCGCTGTAACTACCTAGAATCATGTCATGTTCTACTTGGCATGCGAGCTGCAAGTTGTGGCTGTGCGGTCCGCAGTTCGAAGGGACCCGTCTTGTTCGTTCTACGGAGGAATCTCATGAAAGAAACTACCCTCAATCGCTGCTTACCGCTGGCCCTATCGCTACTGTGTGCAGGCTTGGTTGCCTGTTCGGATGGTTCGGACGACAAGGCCGCAACCACGAGCGGCGCTGGTGGCGGCACCGCCACCTCCACCAGCACTGATACCAGCACTGATACCAGCACCGAGACCGACACCGACACGGGTGGAGGCGGCGTCGGTGGCAACCCGGCCACGCCTTGTGAGGTGTCGGCTGATCTCGACAGCTTCATCGAGACGATGATGGAGCAAAACCAGATCCCCGGTCTGGCCGCTGGCATCGTCAGCAAGGACGGAATGGTGTGGGCGAGAGGGTACGGTCAGGCCGACATCGCCGCCTCACGCAAGGTCACCAAAGACACGGTCTTTGCCCTGATGTCGATCTCCAAGGTTGTCACGGCCGCTGGTGTGATGCAGCTCGTCGACGCCGGATCGCTCGATCTGGACACAGATATCAACAGCTACCTCAAAGACTTCCAAATCGTTCATCCCAGCTTTCCGAACAGCACGATGACCACTAGGCAGCTGCTGACCCATACCTCCGGAATCGCTGGCGACGAATACGGGGTGTTGCAGCTCAACATCGCAACCAGCGACGCCGACGTTCAGCCGCTCGGCGAGATGCTGGCCTCCCTACTCACACCTGGCGGAGCTCGCTACGACAATGGCTACAATTTCTCTGACAGTGCCCCGGGGACGGCCTTCGCCTACTCGAGCATCGCGATCTCTCTGGCTGGCTTCGTGGCGGAATCCGTAGCGCAAACCGGCTTTGACCAGCTCACCGACAAGAACATCTTCCAGAGCCTGGGGATGACCAACACCTCATGGCGGCTGTCGCCCTACCAAAACAAGATGGACCAAGTGGCCGTCATGTATAACTACGAGGAAGCGAGCAGCTCGTTCTCGGTAGTCGAGCCCTTCACCTTCTCCGACTACCCAGCTGGCAGCATCCGCTCGACCGTGCCCGATCTGTCCCGATTCCTCGCGGCGATGATCAACAAGGGCAGCTACAGCGGCCAACAGATCCTCGAGCCAGCAACCGTCGCAGCCATGGGCGAGCTGCAGTACCCGGACTTCGCGTCATCGCAAGCCATCGGCTGGACGCGCTGGGAGGTGGGCGAGCGCATCTTCTTGGGCCACGGCGGTGACGATTCAGGCGCTTCCACCGACATGCGCTTGGATCTGACCAGTAGCATGGGTGTCATTCTTCTGATGAACACCACGCGACGGCCCAACACCGACGCCATCGTCGACCGA
Organism: uncultured Polyangiaceae bacterium; assembly: GCA_964599485.1. GTDB lineage: Bacteria > Myxococcota_A > Polyangia > Polyangiales > Polyangiaceae > JAPYTK01. The sequence goes on along the minus strand of CAZRGL010000180.1, from coordinate 14,020 downwards.
TTGTTCGAAGAGTCTGACGGCTGCAAGTAGGGGCGGGCTCGTAGGTTGTCCCTCGATGAGACAGATCTACTTCGAGTGGCGGCGCCATAGCTGCGGCCTTTTTGGCCATGCTTCGAACCACGTCTCCGCCCCGGCAGGCAAGGCTTCGTGGGCACCGAGCAGCAGGGCGCCGCCATCATGCATTTTTTCGGCGAGTCGTCGGACCACATCGCCCTGTGCTGTTTCGTCGAAATAGGTGAAAGCGAGATTGCGACAGAGCACGAGATCGAAGCGGCCGGCCGGTGCTTGTTGACGAAGGTCTTGCCGCAGAAAGCTCACGGCAGTGCGCAGCTCCTCGTTGAGCTGGTATTCATCATCCACCCGCTCGAACGAACGGTCACGCAGCGCGGGTTCGAGCTCTCGCAACGTGCCACCAGAATAGCGAGCCCGCTGGGCGCGGGTCAGCATGTGCGCTTCGGCATCAGTCGCTACGACCTCGACGGGAAGGCCGATTTCTCCGGCTAGCTGCCCAGCGAGCACGATGCTGTAGGGCTCTTCGCCCGATGCGCAACCAGCGCTCCAACAACGCAGCTGCTTGCGCCGCTGGGTCGCCGCCTGCTGGGCCAATTCCTGCAACAAGGAAGGCAGCGCGTCGAAGAAGCGGCCGTTGCGCCAAAAGCGCGAGATGGTGACGCGACACATGGCGTCGAGCTTTGGCCATTCCTCGGGATGCTCTTGGAGGTAGGCGCGATATGCCTTGGCGCCGTCGAGCGCTAGCTGTCGCTGGCGAGCCCGGATGCGGCGACAGACTTGACGGCGTACGCGACGAAACCCGCGCCACCGCATTCCCAGCCGGGGCAGGGCCCATTGCAACAATTCCACGCAGTCGTCGTTGGCGGTCATTGCTGAGCACCCCCGCCCTCAGACTACTTCAAACAAGCGTCCAAGAAATTCAAGATCGGCGGAGTCATCACGCTATCTCCAGCTGCTCCAATGTGATCATTGACCTCGGAATGGCTGAGCGCGGTGGCATCGATCATGGTGGCACCGACTCCTGCCTCGGAGAGCGCTTTGCGGAAACTCTCCTGGATGGCCTTACGCTCCGCCGTGCCGCGAGTCGCAATCAAGAATGGTGGGATGCTCTTGCCAGCGGCCACGTGCGTGATCGGCGAGGCATTGGCTTGCGTTTCGGGATCGGTTCCGAATGCGTTGTCGAGATTCTGTTTCTGCTTATCCGAAGCGGTCGCGAGCGCCGCGGGTATGTCATACGCTTCGGTGTCGAACGATCCGACACAGCTCACTGAAGCCAGACTCTCCTGCTCGTCCTCGAGAAAGCTCGCGTCGGTCGTCACCAGTGCAACGAGGTGCGCTCCCGCCGAGTGCCCAAACAACGCGAGCCGGCTGACATCACCGCCGATCTCGGCGCCATGGCTTCGAACCCACGCAAGTGCTGATGCCAGGTCCTTCGGATGATCCGGGTACATCACGCGATCGGGATCGCTCGTCGCGGGCGAAGGCGACAGCCGATAGTTGACGCTGATGAGAACCCAGCCTTTGCCGTTGAAGAGGGCAACCTTGTCAGTCATCTTGTTGCCCTTGTCACCGACGGCCCACGAACCGCCGTGAACCCACACGACGATCGGCACAAGATCGCAAGTCGTGCGAACAGGCGTGTAGATGTCGAGGCTCAGAAGGGCTGGCTCGACTCCCGCGATAACCGTGTACGGCTGGTCTTCGACCACCGCCGCATTGAGCGTGCAGCCTGGCGCGCCGCCCCCACCGGCACCACCCCCCGCCGCGCCGAAGCTGGACTGCTGGCCGCCGCCGGCGCCGCTGCGACCGTTGAACTGCTCGTCGCCGCAGCCGCTCATGACAACAAGCCCGCCAACGAGAAGCGAGAGGCCAGCCGAGCTGGCGAGCAGCTGTTTGACTCGGCGCATTGGGACTTACTGTCGATGATTGTACGCAATCGGCACAAGTTGAGCCACGCGCTGTGCACGCTTTGGTCAGCGAGCGACCAATCCCCCACGAATTGAACCGTGGCCCGCTCGTTGCGTAGACACTTGGACGTACCCGAGCCGCGCTCGTCGCCCTCTGCCCAAACAGCCGAGTGCGACGAGGTAGGCACCCCGCTCATTTCAACACCATCAACGACCAAACGGAGCACTGACATGAAACGAACCAACCACTTCTTCTTCCTCATCGCCGCCGCGTTGCTGACGGCCACCACCATCGGTTGCGTGGGCGCCGCAGAGCCTGACTGCTTCGATGACGACAGCTGCGATGTAGAAAACGTGGCTCGAGACGAGCAATCCCTGGCCGGCAAGTCGCGACCTGGTGACATCAACTTCAAGACGGTCGGCCCAAGGGCAACCGAGGAAGAGTGCGTCAAGCAAGACAATCAAGAGGATTGCGAAGAGCTCGGCTGCGTCTGGCAGGGCGGAGGATTCGACAACTGCATCAAGGGTCTCTGACCCGCCCAAAAAGTGTCCGGGCCGGGAGGTCACCGCGCGCTTCCCGCCCCCGACCCGGGCCCGGATCGAATCGGCGTACGGGAAACCGAATGGCCGTAGGGCATCTCGCGCGGTTTTCCCGCGTCCGGGTCCGCATCCGGGTCCGGGTCCGCATCCGGGTCCGCGTCCGCATTCGGGTCCGCGTCCGCATTCGGGTCCGAATCGGCGTGCGGGAAGCCGAATGGCCGTAGGGGCGGGGTCCGAGTCTGTGTCTGCGTCCGTCGACGGCCCCGGAGCCTCGCTCACCTCAGCGCCAACACCCAGATGTCGTACAGGGCGTGGGTCCACACGGCGGGGGCAAAACCACGAAACACGTAGATGGCGGTGAAGCACAAACCGCACACCAAGCGAAACACGAAACTACGTAGCTCGAAGGGCTCACCGAGCGGCCCCACATAGTGCCAGCCTGAGAAAATGGCCGCGGCGATGAAGGCCCACACCAAGTTGGCACTGAGCTTGAAGACGCCGCCAAATACCCCACGGATGGCGAGCGCCCCCAGGCCGAACAACCCCACGCGGAAGGCAATCTCCTCGTAGAAGCCCGCGCCGAGCGACATGACGACCCCCGCCCAGCGTCCCGGCAGCGCTAGCTTGGTCATCGGCACAAGTTCACCCATGGGCAATGAGCCCACCGCATAGGCCGCCGCCGCACGCATCAAGATGGCGTAGAGCACGCCCTCGGCGAGCACCAAACCAAAGCGCCGCGGCTCGAAGGACTCACCACGCCCAAGCAGACAGAGGATGGTCACCAGAGCCAGCCCGATGCCGGCGGTGAGCCCCCAGTACACCCATAGGTTGGCCTCCGACAGCTTCACCAGCTGGGCCGTGACCAGATCGGCAGCGTTGCGCACCTGCAACAACACCACCCCAATGTGGTAGCCCAAAAAAACCGGCAACGTCAGCGCCAGATCCGTCCAGGCGTTGCTCTTCCAAGCGGCGAGCTTGCGCCGGGTCGTTTTCTGCTCAGTTTCCGGCTTCTCGGACGACATTGTCGTTCTAGGTGGGGCGCAGTCGGTAGACGATGACGATCACTTCGATAATCCAGATCACGACATTGAGCACAAAAGGCGTGTCGCTGAGCATTTCTTGGGTGGGCGACTCCGCCTTGGGACGGCTTCGAACCAGCTGCAGGAAACGCAAGACACCAATCAAGGGATGGATCGCGGTCAACCACAGCCATTCGGACTGAAATAGCGCGCGGGTATCACTATCGAGCGTGTAGGCAACGTAGCCTCCAACTGCTGCTACACCAGTGATCGTCAGGGCCCACCAGAGGGCTTTGACCGAATAGCGCTCGAGCGCGGCGCGTTGCTTGGCAGCGTTGGCTCCGACCAGCTCGTGGCGCCGTTTGCCGAAACCCAAAAAGAGCGCCAGGAACGCCGTGCAAGCGAGCATATAGACGCTGACAGGTGTGTTGATGGCGAAGCCGCCAGCGAGCACCCGCAACACGAAGCCGCCGGCGATGCAGCCCACATCGATGTAGGGGATCTTCTTGAGCCTGAGCGAGTAGGCGGTGTTGAGGACGAAGTAGCCCAGGGCTGCCGCCATGAACAGTGGGTTGGCGGTGAGTGACAGCCAGGCCGCGCCGCTGAGCGCCACGACCAGAAGCAACCCAATCATGATTTTGGCGAGGTTGACGGGAACCACCCCGGAGGCGATGGGGCGGTTGCGCTTGACCGGGTGGATCCGGTCGGCCTCGACGTCGAGCAAATCGTTGAGTGTGTAGATCGCCCCGGCAAGCAGACAAAAGACCGCGAACGCGCCCAGCGCGCCCCTGATGATCGCTGGATCGGTCAGATGCTTGGCGAACACGACGGGCGCGAGCACGAACAGGTTCTTGACCCACTGATGGGGCCTGGTGGTTCGCACAACCCCCTTGAGTTGGTCCCACGCGCTTGGCGCGCCCTGCGGACCAGTTTGCTCCGGCGGATCCGATCGCCCGCCCTGCGATTCTGCTTGCTCGCCTTGCGACATCCTGACTGCTCGGCCTGCGTCATCTACGCGACCACGTCAAGTCCCCTACCCTTCCAACCCCGCGATTGTCTGGAGGATTAGTAGGCGACAGCCGGGCCCAGTCTGCTAGCATTGCGATAATGACGTCAGCTCTCACCGTAAAGAGTGAGACGCACTCTTTACTCGAACGGCTACGCTCAGCCGTTGAAGGCGCCCTCGAAGGCAAGCCCGAGGCTGTCGAGTATGGTCTGGTCTGCCTGCTCGCCAAGGGGCACCTGCTGATCGAGGACGTGCCGGGTGTGGGCAAGACCACCCTAGCCCACGCGCTGGCCAAAGCCGTCGGCGGGGAGCTGCGACGCATCCAGTTCACCAGCGACCTGCTGCCCAGTGATGTGGTCGGCGTGTCGGTCTATGAACAACGGGCCAATCGCTTCATCTTCAAGCAAGGGCCGATTTTCGCCAACATGCTGCTGGCTGACGAAATCAACCGAGCCAGCCCGCGGACCCAATCGGCGTTGCTCGAAGCGATGAATGAGCGGCAGGTGTCGGTCGACGGCGTAACCACGCCCTTGCCGGACCCCTTCTTCGTGCTCGCCACCCAAAACCCGGAGGATTTCGCAGGGACCTACCCGCTTCCGGAGTCGCAGCTCGACCGCTTCATGATGCGCATCCATATTGGCTATCCGCCCAGCCAAGTTGAGCAGCGGCTGGTCCTGAACCCCAATGTCGACCGAATCGCAGCGGTCCCGCAGGTGCTCGATCCTCAGGAATTGGTGGTGCTGCAGCGTGAAGCCGACAGGGTCAAGCTCGATCCTTCCCTGGCGACCTATCTGCATGCGGTCATCAGCGCCACGCGCACGGCTCCCGCCATCGCCATCGGTGCTTCGCCGCGAGCCAGCATGAACCTCTCTTGTGCCGCGCGGGCGCGAGCCAAGCTTCGTGGTCGCGACTTCTGCATTGCCGACGACATCCACGACCTGGCCGTGCCCTGCCTAGCGCACCGCATTCGCCTCGCCGCCCAAGCCGACGGCTACGTGCCCAACTATGACGAGGCGGAAGCGACGGTGCGTGACTTGGTAGCGCGGGTGCCGGTGCCTCTGTAACGTGCCTCGCCGAACCGCTGCCGATCTGCCGCCTCGCTCCATCCGGGGTGTCGCCCGGCCTACGCCGCGGCCGCCCCGAGGCAAAGCGCAACGCGAGCTACCCAAGTGGCCTCGCAAGAGCTTCTGGCCACGCAAGCTGAAGTTCACCCGTGAGGGCAAGTACTTCCTCGGGATCACCTTGGGCGTGGGCTTTGCGGCCATCAACACCGGTAACAACCTGCTCTATTTGATGCTCGGTACGATGCTGTCGCTCATCATCGTGTCGGGGGTGATGAGTGAGCTGTCGCTGCGCGCCCTGACGGTCAAGCGGCGACTTCCCGCTCGGGCCCAGGTTGGTCGCTCGCACTTGGTGGAGATAGAGGTCTTCAACAACAAGGGGCGGGTGCCATCCTATGCGATCGAAGTGGAGGACTTGCGCGCGGGTCAGCCCGCCGACAAGCGCTGCTTTTTCCTCAAGATCAGCCCACGGTCGACCCAGATTGCAGCGTACCGAAGAACACCGCTGCGCCGCGGCTTGGAACAACACATCGGGTTTCGAATCGCGACCCGCTTTCCTTTCGGCCTCTTCGAGAAATCCCGAGAGGTGGAGTCGACCGACGAGCTGATCATCTACCCAGCCGTCGATCCGGTGCGGTTGCCAATTCGTGGGCAAGGTGAACGGGCCGGCGACGCAGGACCACTCGGGCGCGGCGCCGGCGAGGAGATCTACGCGCTGCGTCCCATGCGCGATGGCGACGACCCACGTGATATCTACTGGCGTAAGAGCACCGTGCCCGGACAACCGGTCCTGCGCGAGCGCGCCCGCGAGATGCGTCACGAGGTCGAGCTCGTCATCGACAACTTACGATCCGAAGACGAGCCGGCCCAGGCGCCACCGCCACCGAGCCGCTCGGCTGGACGCAACCGGCCCCCACCCCCAGAAACCGATCCTTTCGAGCGCCGTGTTCGCGAGGTCGCCTCCTACGCGGTCGCCCATATTAGGCGAGGTGACCGAGTCACGATCGGCACCACAGCGGGCGAGCGGGTGGTCTCCGATCGAACGCGCGGAATCGATCCCGCGCTGCGCTTTTTGGCGTTGCTCGAACGTGTGCTGCGCCCACAACCGCCAACAGGCATGCCCCGTATCGTACGCGGGGGACGCCCCATCAAGCCGGATAGAAAAGGGGGCGCGGCGGCGTGAGATTCGGCCTGGTTCACCGCGTGATGACCGATGCCTTGGCGGCGCTCGGGGTGCTTGCACTAGTTGCCAGTGGGCAATTCGAGCGGCCTTTCAACATCGCGGTGACCATTTGCTTGTTGCTGGCCGTATCGATGCGCGAGTCCTGGCGCCAAGAAGCCGCCAATCGACATGTCGACACCATCGGGGTCATCGCGCTGGTGACTGGTCAGCTCGGCCGCGCAGTGTTCACCAACGCCAGCATTCTCGAGCTGCTGATCGAGTTCGCCGTCGGACTCCAAATCATCAGGGTAGCCACACGCAAGGGCGCGGCCCACGACCAACAAGTGATTGTGCTCGCGCTTTTGCATCTGATCGCCGGCACCGTCGTCGGTGGCGGACTCGGCTACGGGCTGTGTTTCTTCGGCCTTTTGGTGGTGACGCCTGGAGCACTGGTGCTCAGCCATCTTCGCCGCGAGGTCGAAGGCAACTACCGTCAAGGTGCCCGGGACCGGACTGGTTTGCCGGTGGACGTGCCCCGCATTCTGCGCTCCAAGCGTGTCGTGGGTCGGCAGTTCATAGCGGTGACCTGTTTGCTGGCGCTGCCCATCCTCTTGTTCACGGTTTCGTTGTTCATCGTGTTCCCTCGCGTTGGGCTTTCTCTGCTGCTGCTGACCCGTCCCAAGGGCGGCCGCATGATCGGCTTTTCCGGCAAGGTCGACCTGGGTCAAATCGGCACGTTGCGTAGCGATCCCACCATCGCGCTCCGCGTCAGCGTGCCGGCTGACCAAAAGGACCGTCCGCCCCGTTTGATCATGCACCTGCGGGGTACCGCGCTCGACCACTATGACGGGCGCACCTGGACGCAGAGCCAGAAACGGGGCCGAACCATCGCCCACGGCGGAGATTTGGTCGCCTTGCACCCAAGCCCCAAGAGCGGGAGGCGTTGGCGAATCGAGCTCGAGCCCATCGAGCCCCCCGTATTGTTCTTGCCCCCCAACACCATGGGGTTTCGTCTGGCGCGCACCGCTTCGGTTGGACCAGGGGTCAACGTGTCGGTCTGGCGCGGTCCCGAGGGCGAATTCCGCTACCAGCCTGCTACCGAACGCGGCGTCCGCTACGAGCTGTTTCTCTTCCCCCCGGGCACCAACAACAAGGTCAGCTTCCCGTCGCTCCGAATCGGAGAGCGACAACGCCATTTGCAGTTGCCGCCGCAGCTGCCTGAACGCATCGTCGCGCTGGCGAGCGCCTGGACGAAGGGGATCGACAGCAACTTGCAGCGCGCCAAGGTCATCGAACGGCATCTGCGCCACGATTTCCGTTATGACCTGTCTTCTCCGTCCGGCAAGCACGCCCAGCCGCTCGACCATTTTCTGTTCGAATCCAAGCGCGGCCATTGCGAGTATTTCTCGACGGCCATGGCGGTGATGCTGCGCACGCTGGGCATCCCATCGCGAAATGTGACGGGTTTCGTGGGCGGCAGCTACAACCGCTACGGCGAGTTCTACGCGGTTCGGCAAGGCGACGCGCACTCTTGGGTCGAGGGCTACATCAAGCGAATCGGCTGGGTGACCTTCGACCCCACCCCTCCAGGCGCTGCGGTTCCGCAGAGCGAGATCGACGGAATGCTGGCGACGGTGCGCGACTTCTTCGAAGCCGTGACACAACGATGGAACCGGCACGTCTTGGGCTACGACTTGCGGCAACAAGTCAGCTTGTTTGAATCGCTGAACGGACACAACAGCCTCACGGGATCGCTACTGCGCAGGCCGCGCTGGCGGACGCTCTTGGCCATCGGCGGCCTACTCCTGGCGCTCGTTTGCGGCTATTGGCTCCATCGGCGGCGCAAGCGACTGCACGCACCAGCCGGCGAAACAAACGTCCAACCGAGCAAAGATGCGCTGCTAGCAACCAAGCTCTACCAAGCGCTGGACCGGGCGATGAGCAACATTGGCGTGGCGCGTAGTGCCGCGGTGCCGCCTATGCTCCACGCAACTTCCCTGGTGCACGGCGAGCATCCGGCCGGGCAAGAGGTGCTCGCGCTCACCGAGCGATACCTCGACGCCCGTTACGGCGACGAGCCACTCAGCGCTGAAGAGCGGCGCGATTTCGAGCGTCGTGTGCGACGTGTCAAGGATACGCCCCGACAGCCTGCGAAAACGGACGACAGCACGGACGACCCGCCCCACAGCGGCAAGCGGACGAGCTCGCGGCCACCCGACTCGAGCGGTCCACAACCTCCTGTGCAGGCAAGCTGACGATGTCCCGTAGGCCGAAACCGGCGCGCCCCCGCAACATCCGCAGTCCCGCCCTCCGCGCAGTGTTGCGCACGAGCTTCGAGCAGCACGCGCCCGAGCCAATCATCGAAGCGCTCGTTCCTTTCGTTCGGCCCGAGCGGCACGAGCGCCTGGTAGATGTGATCGGCAAACGTCTCTCTGCAGTGACGCTACTGATGGACGCGCCACACGATCCGCACAATGGCGCGGCAGTCATGCGGTCCTGCGACGCTTTTGGAGTCCAGCATCTGCACGTGATCGAGCGCAACGAGCCCTTTCGTGCCAGCAACGCGGTAGCAAGCGGCACGGAGCGATGGGTGGATGTGATCGCTCATGAGACTGTGGCCGATGCGGTGCAGGTGTTGCGCGCCAGCGAGCACACGCTCATTGGCACACACCCCGATGGCGAGCTGACGCCGCCGCAGCTCGCCGAGATCCCACGCGTGGCGCTAGTGATGGGCAACGAGCACGACGGCATCTGCGAGCAGCTCGCGGCGAGTTGCAGCGCTCACGTGCGCGTCCCGATGCGCGGCTTCGTAGAGAGTTTGAACGTGAGTGTCACCGCCGCAATCTTGCTGTGTTCAGCAACCCATCAGCGCCCTGGCGACCTCGAGGACAGCGCCAAGAAGAAGCTCTTGGCCCGCTGGCTGGTGCTGTCGCTGCCCCGAGCCCTCGACATTCTTGCCGCAAAAGGGATCATCCTGCCGCTTGCCGCTCGCCTGGGAACGCAATAATCTGACAAGACTGCAGGCAAATTGTGTCTGCAGCTCCTTTGAATCACGACCAGTCGCCCAGGAGCTTCCCTGTGGCCACCAGGAAACCACCGCCCAAACCGCCCCCGCGTCGCGTTTCGCCGCTCGCCAAGAAGAGTGGTCCGCCGAGCATCAACCAAGGCTTCGGTGCGGCAGGACAGGCACCAAGCATGCCCCGTGCGCGGCCACCGGCGCGCTCAGCCCCCAATATCCCCCCACCTACTTCCCCCGCGCCGCGGGCGGCGAGTGCGAGCCAACCCGCCTTCAGCTCGCCTCAAGCTCCTCACGCTGCTGGACCACCGCCGCCGCTGCCCCGCGCAACAGCGCCCTCAGAGCAAGATCTCGGGTCCGGTTTCTCGGCTCAAGCGGTTCAGGCAGATATTGAGCCACCACCGCCCACCGCGCGACTAGGCGGCGACGAGGCCATTCCCGTAAGCGAAGCGCACCCCATGCTTGCCAACGCGCCCGCTGCGGTCAAGGCAGCCGCCGCGCAGGTGATCGCCGCCCATGTGTCCCGCGGCGGCGGCGCCACTTCGGGGGTGACGGGCCCGTACGTGCCCAAGTCGCAACGCCCGGTGCAGATCGAAAAAAAGGTCGACGAGCCGAGCGAAGCGCACATGATCGCAGTGCGCAAAGGAACGGTGATCGACGAGCGCTACCACGTCGACCGGCTCATCGGGCGCGGCGGAATGGGCACCGTCTACAAGGTCACCCATCAGAACACCGGCGAGGAGCTCGCGCTGAAGCTGCTGCATCCCGCGCTGGCCGAGAACAAAGCTGCCGTCGAGCGTTTTCGCACCGAAGCCCGCGCACCGGTCCGGATCAACAGCGAGCATGTCGTACGCGTGGCCGACGCCGACGTGAGCAAGAAGCTGGGCGTACCCTACATGGTCATGGAGCTGCTCGAAGGCCACGACCTTCGCGCCGAGCTCAAACGCCGCGGAGCGCTGCCAGCTGGTGAAGTGGTGCTCTATTTGCGGCAAGTGGCTCGCGCCCTCGACAAGGCGCACAAGAAGGGCATCGTGCACCGCGACCTGAAGCCCGCCAACATGTACGTGCTCAAGCGCGAAGACGGATCACCACTGGTCAAGGTGCTCGACTTTGGCATCGCCAAACTGACGGATGACGCAGCCCAAGAGCTGACCGTGGCCGGCCAGGTCTTCGGCACGCCCTGGTACATGGCGCCCGAGCAAGCCCGCGGGGACCTCGGCCAGGTCGGCCCCGGCACGGATTTGTGGGCGCTAGGGTTGATCGCTTATCAGCTGCTCACCGGACGAAACTACTGGAACCCCGACGGTATGGCGGCCCTGATTGGGCAGATCTGCTACGAGCCGATGCCGCCACCAACCCAATCGGCGCCGCACCTCGGACCGTTGTTCGACATGTGGTTCCAGCGGGCCTGCAACCGGGATCCAAGCCAGCGGTTCTCCTCGGCCAAGGAGCAGATGCAGGAGCTGGCCCAAGCGCTCGGCGTGCTGCAAGGCCACGACAGCACGGGCGGCGTTGGCCAAACGATGGACAGCTCACTGGAGCTGCAGATCCAGATGCAGCAGTCCCAGCCCATCCCGGGCACCAGCGTGAGCGGCGCCAGCGTCAGTGCCACCGGGTCGCATCCGGCGCTGGACGGCGCGAGCACGAACGCCCCGTTGTACACGCCGCATCCACCGTCGTTGCGCAAATCCTCTTCGACCACCGCTGTGCTTCTGGGTGTCGTGATTGCATGCGTCCTGGCCGCCGGAGGCACGGGTGTGTACCTGCTGGCCAGTAGCGATCCGGCTCCAGCCAGCACGCAGGAAACGAGCGCTTCCAAGCCCGACCAGCCTGAAGACACGGACGAGGACACGGACGACTCTTCAACGCAAGCGGCTGATCCGGAGCCCAGCGCGACGGCCACGACAGCCGCTGCGACCGCAACGCCGGAGCTGACGGCCGAGCCCACGGCCGAGCCGACTGCCGAGCCATCCGCAACAGCCCCGCCTGAGACTACGGCGAAGGCGAAAACCACCACGCCGCGACAAGTCAACACACGGCCACGGGTCAAACCAACGGCAACCAAAACCACCAAGGGGAAACCCAAAGTGGACGATGTGGATTTTTGATGCGAACTGCTTCTATGTCAACGTTTGCTCCCAAGTCACCACGGCGGTCCAGCTTCGCCTTTCTAGCGCTGCTGTTGGGCTTCTTCATGCTGCTGTTGGCCTCACCAGCCACAGCACAGCCAATGAGCGCTGACCAAAAAGCTGGGCGCGATCTCGCCCGCGAAGCGCTCAAACTCTTCAAGGCCGACAAATACGACGAAGCGCTGAACAAGTTCGAAGAAGCGAGCAAGCTCTACCCGACGGGCCAAGTGCTGCGCATGACCGGCTTCACCTACCTCGAGCTGAAGCGCTGGATCGAAGGAGCCAACGCGATTGAGCGGGCGCTCGAATCGGAGGTTGGCAAGCCCCTATCGAAGCGCCACATCGAAGAGGCCAAGGAGCGTCTCGCGGAGGCCAAGAAGCACTTTGCCACCATCATCGTGAAATCCAACGTCGACAACGCCAAGGCAAGCGTTGACGACGGCGAAGAGCAGGACGTCCCAGCGACCTTCCAGCTCGAGCCTGGCACCCATACCTTTGTGGTGACAGCGGACGAGCGGCTTCCAGCGCGGCAAGAGGAGGATCTGGAAGGTGGCCAAGAGTCCAGCTTGACCCTCGATCCGAAAGTGAAGCCCAAACCGAAAGAGAAGCCCAAGCCGACACCCAAACCCGAGCCCAAGGACGAGGGAACCCCTGGCTGGTTCCCCCATCAGACGGCGGTAGGTATGGCAGCGATCGGCCTGGGCGTGGTGGCCAGCGGCGTAGCCTTGGGTGCGGGCGTGTATGGCATCACCCTCAATGACGCGGTTCAAGAGAACATCGACATCCACGCCGCCAACTACGACCCGAGCTGCAGCGCCAACAGTGCCCTGTGCCGTCATGACATTGCGCTGATCAATCAAGACGGCCAGCGGGCACAGACCTACCGCAACGTTGGTCTGATCACCGGGATCGTGGGCGGCGGCTTGGTGTTGGTGGGCACGACGTTCTGGCTCTTCGCGGCGGACGGGCCCCTCGGCGGTGGCGATGCCAAGAAGACCGACGACGACAACATCGACAAAGACAAGGGCGACGAGGACAAGACTTCATTTCGTTGCGGCCCCGACTTGACGACTGCTGCCGACAGCGCGATCGATGGTGTCGGTATCGGATGTTTCGGAAGCTTCTTTTGATCGCCGCCGCGGCGAGGAGTCGTGCAAAGGCCGCTAGCGTGTCGTTGTGCTGCCTCGTGGTGGTCCTGCCTGCGCTGTCTTGTATCGAGCTACCCAAGCCCGCCGCCAAAGGCGACCTCAAGGTACGCGACGTCGAGACTTCAGCAGACATGAAGCTCGAAACCGTGTGCACGCCCTCGGGAATCGAAATCTGTTTCGACGCTTTCGACAACAACTGCAACGGCGTCATCGACGAGGGTTGCGGACTTCACACGGGCATTCTGCAGTTCACGATTGCCTGGCAGGCGGCTGAGGCGGACGTGGACTTGAACGTCAGCGGCCCCGAGGGTGAGCTGGCACGCCTCTACGAGCCCAACGAGTCCGGCCTGATGAAGGACCGCGACTGCCCGGGCGCGGACAACCAGTGCCGCGGACAGAACATCGAGAACGTGTACTTGGCCGAAGGACGGCCGCGGCGAGGCCGCTACCGCGTCGTGGTACGCCTCGAGGAGCTGCGCGACGCCACCCCGCCGATCAAGGTGCGACTCAGCACCCGACTAGGCCAGCGCCATTTCTCCAGCGTGGTCGAGCTCAAAGACCGCAACGAAGAACGCGTCTTCAAGTTCACCCTGTAGCGCAAACGTGTCAGGGGGGGCAGGTGCCGCACCCGTAGCTGGTCACCTCACTGACACAGGTGGCATCCCAACTGGAGTTGCAGCAGTAGCCATCCTGCGCGCAGACGCATTGCTCGATGGTCTGATTGGAGCAGCCGGGGGTCTGGTTGACGGTGCAACAAGTTCCGACGTCTTTGTCGCCGCCGCCATTGTTGGGAGGCTGCCATCCCCAGCACTCGGTGCCGCACGTGAACACCAAACACTGGAAGATGAGGACATGAAGCCCGCTTTCGCAGGTTCCTTTGACGAGACAGTCGAGCCCGCACTGCTGCAGGATGCATTGCTCGCAACTCATGCCTCCACTGCTGCTCGAGCTGCTGGTGCTGGAGCTCGAGCTGGAGCTGGAGCTGGAGCTGGAGCTGGAGCTGGAGCTGGAGCTGGAGCT
>CAZRGL010000179.1:0-17981 GCA_964599485.1 uncultured Polyangiaceae bacterium | reverse complement strand
GCCGTCGTCGCATTGCTCTCCCTCCTCGTTGATTTCGTCTCCGCAGTAGGGCAACAAGCAGTTGTTGCGACAACCATCGAAGTTGTTGCTGTTGCCGTCGTCGCATTGCTCGACGTTGGCCCAGCCATAACCATCGCCACAAGTCGCGTTTACGCAAGAGCCCACACAAGCATCGTTGTTGCTCAGATTGCCGTCGTCACACTGCTCGCCCGCATCGGTGATGGTGTCGCCGCAGAAGGGCAACAAGCAGGTGTTGCGGCAACCATCCAGATTGTTGCTGTTGCCGTCGTCGCATTGCTCAGTGGCGTCCGTTATGCCGTCACCTCAATAGGGAAACATGCAGCTGTTGCGACAACCGTCGAAGTTGTTGCTGTTGCCGTCGTCCCAATCATCGCCTGCATCGCCGACACCGTCACCGCAATAGGGGTACAAGCAGTTGTTGCGGCAACCATCGAAGTTGTTGGTGTTGCCGTCGTCACATTGCTCGGTCGGATCGGTGATCCCGTCGCCGCAGTAAGGCAAACTGCAATCGTTGCGACAACTGTCGAAGTTGTTGCTGTTGCCATCATCGCAAGCTTCACCTGGATCGGTCACCCCGTCTCCGCAGGCGCCCACCGTGCAATCGTTGTGGCAACCATCATTCGGATTGCTGTTGCCATCGTCGCATTGTTCTACGCCGGACCAGACGAAGCCGTCGCCGCAGCCAGCATTGGTGCAGGTGTTGACGCAAGCGTCGAAATTCGAGCTATTGGCGTCGTCACATTGCTCAACACAGCTGTGCACATACCCATCGCCGCAACTGGCCGACAAGCATGTCGCGAGACAAGCGTCGACGTTGCTGCTGTTGCCGTCATCGCATTGTTCTGAGCCGTCTACGATGCCGTCGCCACACCCCGGCAAGCTGCAATTGTTGCGACACGCGTCATCGTCGATACTGTTGCCGTCGTCACAAGCTTCGACTCCACTCCATACCAGACCGTCACCGCAGCTAGCCTGCTTGCAGTTATTCAAGCAACTATCGAATTGCCAGATGTTGCCGTCGTCACAATCCTCACCAGGATCGACGACGCCATCGCCGCAGGTAGGCAGAACACCGCCTTGGCCACCGCTGCCACCTTGGGCCCCCTGCCCGCCGGTGCCTCCACCTTGAGCGCCTTGGCCACCCGTGCCGCCACCTTGAGCACCTTGGCCACCCGTGCCGCCCCCAACTCCGCCATGACCTCCGCCGCCCGGCCCATGACCTCCGCCGCCGACGTTTCCGCCGTGGCCCGAGCTGCTGGCACCGCCATCGAGGATATTGACCAGTTTCTGATCTGTGCGGTAGCCCTTGAGCTCCGTGCGGCCGCATGCTGCTGCGCAGAGCACAAGCGCAGCAATCGCGGTCAGAGGGAGAAATTTCCCGAGCACAAGTTGATCGTAGCGTGAACCGCAAGCTTGGCCCAAGCTCTGTGATTCATCGGTTGAAGCAATGGGCGGCGGCAGGGTACCGCGGATCCACGTTTCCGCGCTCCCGCAGCGCGGGCCGCGCTCCGACAGAGCGAGCCAAACCGCCGTGAATCAGAACTCAGAAACCAGCACGGCGATGACGACCCCGTCGCCGAGCTTGGGCGCTGCGCGAGCAGCGACCGCAAAGGTCCGTCCCTCTAGTTTTACGGAGCTCTGGTACGTCCCGGTCTTGGTCTTGGACTGCAGATCGAGCTTGGCCACTGCCTGAGCGTTGCTGTCAGGTGTCACCGGCGCGCCCCAAGCTTTGTCGCCGCGGGCGATGAACACGTACACCAGCGGAATCGGCTTGGTTTTGTCCTTTGCCTGCGCCTCGAGATGCACCCGGGTGTCACCTTGCAAATACTTGGCGTAGAGGCGCAACGACCAACCCGACACAAAAACCCCAAGCAGCTTGCCCTCTTTGGATGCGACTGGATGGCCCACAATCCATTGCTCGTCGCCACCTTTCTGCACACCCCTGAATCCGTGCAAGTAGCCAAAGACCTCGACTAAGCCGGCTTTGGCGTCGAGCATCTTCTTGCTGTCAGGCACGTCCTTGAGCAGGGACTGTCCAGCAGCCAAATCAGTATCTGCATTCGTGCGGAGCACCGTTCCCTTGGGTCCGACGAATGCGAAAAAAGTGCTCTTGGCAAACTCGAGCTTCTTAACGGCCGCGCGTGCTTTCTTGAGCGCCCGCAGCAGACCGGTGGGATCAGAGCCAGGGTCGTTGTCGAGCAGCTTGCTGAGCACCGCAGCGCCCTCGGGAAGACCTTCGCGTACTTGTTTGGTGTCGCGTTCGAGCAGCGGCATCAAGCGCTCGAGGATCGGGCCCGCTTTCTCTGCGGCCATCTTCTCCTTGTCGCGACACGCCCCCAACAACAGGAGCGCCAGCAGCGCGAATGTGGTGGCTCTGAGCAACAGGCGCAGGGTTCTTGGCAGATTGGTCACCCTGATTGAGTGCGCCCATCTCGCCACTGGGTCAAGCAAAGAGTCGCGCAGCACCGCCGGCTGCACACAGCCATCACAACGCTTGTGGCGCGACGAAAACGATCTCCACACGCTCGTTGCGATGTGCATACTTACCATCGCGCGCAACCAGCGGCTGGGCCGCTCCGGCCAGCTGCGCTTTCCCAAGACGGCCAGCGCCTAACACCTTTTCGAATGCCGCGACCACTGCCCGCCCTCGCGCGCGTTGCTGTGCAAGCTGCTTTGGGTTGGATTCACTCTTTGCATGCAGCACCACCATCATCGGGAAGCGGTGATGTGCTTTCGCAACGGTTGCCAGCTGGGCAAGCGTCTTTTTTCCGTCGGCTGTCAGTTTCTCGCCAGAAAACAGAGCTCGCAAGCTGACCGCCACGCCGCGTTCGTCCCGTCGAGGTGCGCCAAGGCCGAGCTTGGAGAGCTTGGAGAGCAGTGCATCGGCTCCGCCGGTGGCCACCTTGCTGTTGTTGTTGGCCCGCCGAACTTTGGTGAGGGCTGCCAGACAAGCAGCGCGCACGCGGGTTGCCTGATCGATTGGGGCAGCCGCCGGGCCGCTGTCGAGCAGCTTTTCGAGAGCAGCCAAAGCGGTTGTGGCCTCGCCGAGCTCAGCCGGCAGCGCAGTCTTGTCTTGTGAGCGGGTCAACAAGCGGGCCGCGGTGCAGAGCAAGCGGGCTTGCATCTGAAGGGCGGCGACGGCCTCGCCGCGTGCTTTCTCACGCTCGGGTCTGGCGGGGCCAGATGGGCGCGGTGACTCGGTGTCGCGCAACGCGCGCAGGCGCTTCTCCAGCGCAGAGATATCGGCAGCGAGTCGTTGGTGTTCCACGTCGAGCCCGGCCAGTTGCTCGTCGGCACCGGCGGTGTCGCTCAGCGAAGCAACCTTCACGCGCTCCGCTGCGCTGACACGGGCTACCGCCACGGCCGTCTGGTATGCCGCCATAGCCTGTTCGCCGATGATTTGGGCTCCCGCGAAATCACCATCTGCGAGCGCAGCATGGGCGCGCCGGCGTAGGGCTTCGGCGTGGGCAATTGCCGCAGCCGCGTCCGCCTTCGCTTCACGGACGGCAGGCGCTTCGCTCACTTGATCGATCTCCGAGAGGATCTTCGGAGGTGGAATCGGCGTACACGCGCCGAGCAAGCATAGGCCCGCTCCGAGCCAAGCAAACGGTCTTGGCGAGCTCATCGACGTGCCCCTCCGCGCCGCTTGGTTGACTTCGACCGTCGCTTCTTGCCCTTGGCCTTGTCCAGTCGTTTTCGTTCCGCCTCAGCCGCCTTGGCTGCGGCTTGCTGTGCGCGTTGCTCCACTCGCTTGAGCTGGCTGGAAAGCCGTCCGTGGCGCGCCTGCTGCTCGGCCAACAACGCCCGGGCTCGCTGGAGTTTCTCAGCAGCGACGCTTGCCTTCTTGGCCGCTTGTTTGGCCGCGAGCTCCGCGGTCGCCGCCTTCACTACGAATCGGGCTGTTTCCGCCCATTGCGCGGCGAGCTTGCCAAGCATCGCAGCATGCACCTGATCTGCAGCACTGCGCGCGTCGGCTGCTCTTTTCATCGCTGCCATGGCTTCGGCAACTGGACGCGCAATCAGCTCCACACCCATGGGGGTCTTGCGCGCAGCGCGTTGGGCATCGAGCAACGTGCGCTTGACCGGGCCGGCCGGCAAATCCGACACACTAGTGGACTTACTCTTGGCCACAACCGCGGCGACAGCGGGGCTCGCAGGAATCGCGAGCAAGATCAACGAGGCAACGAAAACTCGAATACCAGTCAATGTCCGACCGGGTTTTTTCATGGCGACCGGGATCTAGCATGGATCGGTCAGCCCGGCAGGAGTGTCGGTTTTTTCGGCATTTGGGCGCGGCTCGGTACGATATCGGCGGCGCAACACCTCTCTGAGAGCTTGCCATGGTCAACGAAGCAAAACCCCCTTGCGCGCCCCCCGCCCCACCCTCCACTTTGGTGCAGCAGTTCGTGCTCGATCGCAATGATCAGACGCTTACGTCGATCGCGACAGATGGCAACACCACGACGGGACGCGAAGACCTCACCCCTCAACACAAGCGCGCTCTGCCCAATGAGGGAGACATCGTTGGCAACCAGTATCGGCTGGTGCGCCAGATCGGCGAAGGGATGTTCGGGCGGGTGTACCTGGCCGAACGAACCGATGTTCCTGAACACCGCGTGGCGCTCAAGGTCATGACCCGGGTGGTTTATGCCGGCCGAAACATGGAGCGCGAGCTCGTCATGCTGGCTGCGGCCGGTCATCCGCACATCGTCCAGCTCAAGGACCATGGCGTCACCGACGAGTACGTATGGCTCACCATGAGCTTGTACGAGGGCGAAACGCTCGCAGAGCGTCTCGTTCGGGGCCCGCTCGGCTTGCGCGAGGCCTATGAGATATTCCTGCCGGTCGCTCGGGGCATCCAAGCCCTGCACGAGCGCGGGTTGCGTCACCAAGACATCAAGCCCGAGAACATCTTCTTGGCACGGTTCTCGGGACGGCTGCATCCGGTTCTGCTCGACCTCGGCGTAGCCGTCGAGTGCAACGCCAGTTTCGTGGCAGGCACGGTGTTGTATTGCTCGCCCGAGCAGGTCATCGCTCTGGGCGGCGTACCTGGAGCAGCCACCCTCAGCGAGAAGATGGACACCTACTGCCTGGCAACGACGCTGCTACGGGCGTTGGTAGGTGCCGAACCGTTCGAAACCGAAGCTTCCACGCCCTATCAACTGGCCAACGTCTTCGAGCAGCGCGAGCGCGAGCCCCTCGGCGAAGGCGTGTTGGAGGAGCTCACCGGCGAGCCTCGTGAGCAGCTCGCCGATGCGTTGCGAAGTTGGCTGCGCCATGATGCATCCGAACGGCCCAGTGCCGGCGAGATGGCCGAGCAACTCGACGTGTTGCTGGAGCAAGAGCGCGAAGCGGCGCGCGAGATTGAGCGCGGTTTCGCCAAACAAAAAGCCTCGCTGCAACGGGTACGCGTGGCCCTGGGCGCCATGGCAATGTTGGGGGCTGCAACCCTTTGGTACGGGTTTTCGAAACGAGAAACCCTGCGGCTCGTCGGCGAGCTCGAGCGCGTGCGCGCCGAGGGGGCTGCTTCGTTTGACAAGCTCGACACGTGCGCGGCAGCCCACGAGCTGTCACAGCGTCGGGCGCGGCGCTGCGGAAAAGAGCGAACCGCCGAGACGGGCAAGCTCAAGCGGCAGCTCGAAATCGTCGTTGCAGCCGGCAACCAGGCCCACGCTGCAGTCAGCAAGCGACTCGAGGGATCACGGGGCAAGCTCCGCAGCTGTGAGGAAGAAGCGAAAAAATCAGCCGTCGCGTGGACCAAAGAGAAAACCGAGCTTCAGAGCAACTTCAGCGCGCAGCAGCTCGCTTGGACGGGGCAGCGCCGCAAGCTCGAATCAGAGCGCGATGTTGCCAAAAAGGAGCTGATCGCAGCAACCGCGAAGGCCACTTCCCTGACCAGCCAAATTGGCTCGCTCACCAGCCAAGTTGGCGCGCTCACCAGCCAAGTCGGCTCGCTCACCAGCCAAGTCGGCTCGCTCACCAGCGGGCAAAACGAATGCCGCCAGGACCTCGCGACCTGCATTCAGGACCGCGACACTTGTCTTGCTGCAACCCCCAAATCGCCACCAAAACTGGTGAAAACGAAGCCCGACAAGCCCAGCGCGCCGAGCGTGAACACGGCGACGCCCAACGCTCCGCCACCGCCGGCGCCAAAAGAGCGACCCGCGCCCAAGGCTGGTACGGCCCCCGAGCCGCCCAAGGTGCCCGCAGCGGCCAATCAGTGACTCTGGCGCGCAAAACACGAGCGATAGGCTGGCGAGCGGCCCCGTTCAGGACTAACTTCCTCAGGAGTAACCTCACGTAACGGAAAGTGGAACACCTGTTTGCACGAGGTCTGTCATGACCAAGCGGTTATCGCGTCGGGAAGCGCTAACGAGAGTAGGCACCACCGCCTTGGCGGTCGGCGGGGCCTCGGCGCTCGCCCGCCTCACCTGGGACCGCGGTGAGCCTGGCAAGGCCCAGCCACACGGCAAGCCGCAAGTCAGGGACTATCGCCTTCGCGATCGCGACAAGAAACTCGCCGATTTGGCCGTGGCCTCGCAAGCCACCGATCCGGCTGTTCTGACGCGTACCGCCATCGAAGCCCTCGGCGGAATGGAGCGTTTCGTAGCCCGAGGAGACCTGGTTTGCGTAAAGCCCAACATCGGCTGGGATAGGACCCCAGTTCATGCCGCCAACACGAACCCCACGGTCGTCGCAGAAGTAGTCCGCCTCGCCTTGGCAGCAGGCGCCCGGCAAGTCACCGTCAGCGACGCCTCTTGCAATGACGCAGGGCGCTCATTTCAGCGCTCTGGGATTTGGAAGGCGGCGCACGATGCTGGTGCACACGTGATCTTGCCCGCAGCACACCATTTTCGCGAAATACGCCTTGGCGGGCAGGTCCTCGGACAGTGGCCTGTCTTCCGTCCCCTCGTCACCGCCGACAAGGTCATCAATGTGCCCGTTGCCAAGCATCACAATCTGGCCAAGTACACCGGCGCGATGAAGAACTGGTACGGCTTGCTCGGCGGCCGACGCAATCGCTTGCATCAGAACATCGACGTATCGATTGCCGACTTGGCCACCTTCATGCAGCCGACGCTGACGGTGATCGACGCCACCCGCGTGCTGCTGCGCAACGGGCCTCAAGGTGGCAACATTGCCGACGCCAAAGACATGCATACCGTCATCGCCTCAGTTGATCAGGTCGCTGCCGATGCTTATGCCTGTCGCTTGATCGGCGTGAAACCCGAACAACTGAAGTACGTCGTGCTAGCCGACCAGCGGGGCCTCGGTACGATGCACTTCGATCGCCTCCGCCTCTTGCAAGTGTGACAAGACGATGGCAGAGGGCGCTCAGGAAGATCCGCAGACCGGCCAGCCGCCATCAGTTTGGCAGAAGCTGCGCAGCGGCCTGGCCATCAAGAGCAGATTGCGGCGTCTGACCAAGAAACCGAAACGTCCCGGCTCGGGACTCGAGGCCCGCCCCGTGGTCAGACGTCTGGTGTGGGCGCGACGGCTCACCCAAACCAGCGTCTTTGCACTGTTCTGCTACCTGCTCGTCAAGACGACATTCCGTGGAAGCTTCGCCGCCAACGAGGCCCGGGTGCGAATGGACCTTCCGGTAGAGGGGTTCCTACTGGCCGATCCATTCGTCGCCCTGATGACCCTGCTCTCGACGCATACCGTCTACCGGGGCCTGCTCTGGTCGCTCGCGATTGTGGGCCTGACGCTGATGTTGGGGCGGGTGTTCTGTGGTTGGCTCTGCCCGTTCGGGACGCTGCACCACTTCTTTGGGTGGATATTCCCGTCGCGCTACGGCAAGGGCAACCGGCGTATCGAGCAGAACAAGACTCATCCGGTGCGCCAACGCGTGAAGTACTACCTGCTCTACGCTTTCTTGGCCGCCGCCCTCGTGGGCAGCGCTGCGGGCGGGATGTTCGACCCCATTTGCATCGCCGTGCGCTCCATCGGTTTGGCTATCTTGCCGCTCAGCCAATACCTGGGCAACGCCGCCACTTCAGCGCTGGGCAGCAGCGACGTGCGTGCGATGCAAGCGGCTTCTGACACGGTCGCAGACTTCCTGGCCACTGCTGTTTGGCAGAGCAAGCAGCAGTACTTCCATGAAGGCTGGCTGCTTGGCGGCTTGCTGATCGCCTTGTTGTTCATGAACCGCTTCATCCCGCGCTTCTGGTGCCGGGTGCTGTGCCCTCTCGGCGCGATGTTGGGCTGGCTGTCGCGCTTCTCCTTGCTCGGCATGGAGAAAGAGCATGCCCGCTGCACCGACTGCAACTTGTGCTTGATCCACTGCCAAGGAGCCGACTCACCCCAAGGCGGCGTCAAGTGGCGTCAAGACGAATGCCACATGTGCTTCAACTGCGAAGCAGCTTGCCCAGAGGACGTCATCAAATTCGGATGGCTGCCGAGTCGCCAGAGCCGCATCGAGAAACCCGACACGGTGCGCCGAACCACGCTGGCGTCCGTCGCCACCGGGGCGGCCATCATTCCCATGGCCCGCGCCGCTGACGCCCTCGACGTCAACTACAACCCGCGCGTCATCCGCCCGCCAGGAGCAGTGGAGGAACGGGCCTTCCTCGAGCGCTGTATTCGCTGCGCAGAGTGCATGAAAGTCTGCCCCAACAACGCACTTCACCCCGCGCTGTTCGAGGCCGGCATCGAGGGACTTTGGACACCCATCCTGATCCCGCGCATCGGCTACTGTGAGCACTCTTGTGTGCTGTGCGGCGATGTTTGCCCCACGGGAGCGATCCAAAAGATCAACGAAGAGCAGAAGCAAGGCACGGATCGACCGCCCATCCGAATCGGCACCGCTTTTTACGACCGAGGACGTTGCTTACCGTGGGCGATGGCGACGCCCTGCATCGTCTGTGAAGAGTTTTGCCCCACCTCACCCAAGGCCATCTGGGTCGAAGAAGCTGACGTTCCCAAACGCACCGCCGAGCCCGCCAAAGACGGCGCGGCCCCAGCCATGGCGACCGTGCACGTACAACGCCCATACGTGGATCCTGAGCTATGCATCGGTTGCGGCGCCTGCGAAAACGTCTGCCCCGTGCAGGACAAGCCAGCCGTGTACGTCACCAACGTGGGCGAAACACGCTCGAAGACCAACGTCATCCTGCTGGAGAACAGCAGCTACGAATGACCTCGCGCCTGCGGCCGCTCAATAGACTTCTAAGCGCCGGATCTCGATTTGGTCGTTGACGTCACCCAGGATGTAGAGGTCCTTGTCCGTCGCCGCCAGAAGCCAGTTGCCGTAGACGTATGAGGGCAAGTCGATTGGTGCGGGGGCCCAGGTTTCGGACTTGGAATCGAAGACGTAGAGCTTCTTGCCATCCATCACGAAGGCCTTGTCGCCAAGGCCGACTGCCTTCGGACTCGAATCGGTGAAGGGCGCATCAGCCAACTTGGTCCAGCTCTTGCCATCATAGACGGCCACCTTGTTGTCCAGGCCGCCATCCCTATCCCCACAGAAAACATAGAGCTTGCCGTCGAGGGAAACCGCTGCGGTGTCTTCGATGGCGTACGGGTAGTCGGGAATCGTACCTTGGGGTGCCCAACTATCCTTGCCCGGGTCATAGAGCTGCACGGACGACAGCTTGGTGCGGCCACCAACGAAGACGATCACGCCTTGGTACACCGCAGTTCCAGCTTCGCCGCGCTTGTTTTCGTTCGGGTAGCTCGCCTGAACCCATTTGCCGTAGGTGTACTTCTGCCCATAGTTGGCAAACATGAAGATCTCGTCGTTGACACCAACAGGCTGACCGCCGTAACCGCAGCCGCAAAAGTCGTTGGTGCTGTCGGACATGTTGTTTTCCTGGGTGAGCTTCTGACTGACTTCGTCCCAGGAATAGAAGAAGCGCGACTGTGATTGCGAGCCGTTGGCGAAGTAGATCTTCGTCTTGTGCCCAGTGGCGACAGGCCACGAGCCGAGGACCTTGCCGGGAACAGTTCTGACGAGCACAAACTGCTCCTGGCACGTCTTGCCATCGCCGACCCACCCATCGTTGCAGGTGCAAAGATAGCTGCCGGGAAGATTGCTGCAGGTCGCTTCCTCGTGACAGGGCATCTCGTCACACTCGTTGATGTCCACGCAGGTCTGGCCATCACCCATGTAACCAGACTTGCAGACGCACTCGTTCTGCACGCATTCGGCTTCTTGGATGCAACCACATGGGTCGGCGCCGCCTGTGTTGCCTGCGCCGCCTGCACCGCCTTCATCACCCCCAGAGCCGGTTGTCGAGCTGCTACCGGCTTGGCCTGAGCTGCTCGCAGTATCGTCGACTGTGAAATCATCACCCAGTACAGCCACGCATGCACCCAACCCGAGCAGCATGCTCGCCATGCCCATCAAGAGCCCGTTTGCACGTGTTCCCATGGGTAATTTGTAACATACGCGGGCCCCGACCGCTGCGGCCGTAAGCACCACAACTTCACAGCAACTTCACAGCGGAGGCCTGTCTGGGTCACAATGGCGTCATGCAAAGCTCGAAAGACCTGAAAACCGACGTTCGCTTCGGCTGCCTCGCTGCGCTGGCGATGTCTTTGTTGTTCTTGGCACCACCCATGCACGCCCAGGGCGCTCCGCCTGCTGCCAAACCCGGCAGCTCCGCAACACCCGACGCGCCGCCAGGTGATTCGAGCAAACCTGCCGATCCGCCAAAAGCTGGGGTTCCAGCAGCGCCCGCCGATCCCCCAAAGGCTGGCGACCCGACCGCGCCTCCCGCAGACAAGCCGCCGGTTGGCCCCGCGCCCACCGGAGCGCCCCCAACTGGACCGCCACCAGGTGGCCCCCCGGCAGGCCCCGTGCCCACCGGAGCTGCCCCCGGTCCTCCGCCAGTAGGAGCCCCGCCCGTCGGCGCTCCCCCGGTCGGCGCTCCTCCGGTCGGTCCTCCGCCTGTGGGCCCTCCACCAGTGGGCCCTCCGCCAGTTGGTCCACCGATAGGCGGACCGCCGCCCGCTACGTTCGGTCCACCAGCTGCTACCTTCGGACCACCTACTGGTCCTGATCCTCAGGCCCCTGACAGCCCAGGAGACACTGACACCCGCTTCATCGCCGGTCTTGCGAGCGCAGGTGTCGGGGCGGCCATGCTGATTGTCATGGCCGTATCGATGAGCCGCGTAGCCTCACTGCAGGACGACCCTGGCTTCGTCGCCTACCGATCGGGCCTCACGAGCGGTCAACACGCCTGCCAAACAGCACAGAAGAACGTCAGCGTGCCCGTGCCCGGCGCATCGACCCCCTTCGAAGTGAACGACCTGTGCAACCAAGCCACCGCCTTCGAAATCGTCAGCTACGTGTCCGGACCGCTCGGGGGCCTACTCTTGGCTGGCGGCGCCCTGTTGGTCGTGACCAGTGACACGATGTGGCCGAAGCTCTCGGGCGACGGCAAAGACGGCGAAAAGACCACGCTCACAGTTCTGCCTCAGCTCGGCTTCGACACAGCTGGCGCAACGCTACACTACCGTTTCTGATCAACTGGTCCTGACCCACTGGTTCTGCTCAGCTGGTCCTGGAGGCTCGGCCCAGCCAGCGTGTGCTCAGGCGCCGATCGCCTCGGCGGGCCTGACCGCCTCGAGCGTGATGGCGCCAGACGGGCACCGCAGCACGCAAACACCACAACCGATACAGCGCGGCTCGTCGACCACGGCGACGTCGGCGGCATCGTCGAGCTTCACGGCGTTGGTGGGGCATGCGTTTTGGCACACCTCGTCGCCCAAGCACTCATCAGCCTCGACGGTGGCCTGGTAGCGACTCGGGGCCAGCACTGAGTGACAATCGGTATTCTGCAAGTGCGGCTTGAGAATGACGCAGCAACAAGGGCAGCAATTGCAAATGTAGCTGCCGCTCTGCGCCTTGTTGTCGACCATGTGCACCAGGCCAGCCTCGGCGGCCTCGCCGAGGATCTCTAGCGCCCGCTGCTTGGAAATGCGCTCGCCACTGCCGCGTTTGATGGCGTAGCGCGCTCCCTTGTCGAGCTGCAAGCAGGTGCGCGGCGTGTTGTCGCAGTTGCGCTCACTGAGCCGACAAGGACAGCTACATACCGCAACATCCTCAGCCGCCTCGATGATGGCCTTCGGATCCTCGGCCGCGAGCACCTCCTGATGGTCTTGCAGGCTACCGAGCGCTGGAATCGCCCGCATGAACGAAGGCAAACCCGCCGACAGCATCATGGCCAGAAGCTGCGGGTACTCCTCGTTCATGAACTGTTTCCATTCGTCGATCAACGCGGCGGGCGCATCGCTCCACTGGATGGAGGCATCGTGCAGCTGAAACAGGTGGCGCGGCGCGCGGTAGACGGTTCCCTGCGGCTTTGCAGACTCGAAGACCACGCCCTTGAGAAACAACGATTGCACGCGGTCCTGCACCTCGCTGCCCGCCTGGCCCGTGCTCGCGGCGAGCTGCTCGGCGGTAGCGGGCATTGCTAGAAGCAAGGCCGCTTCGGCATCATCACACAAGGTTCGCCAAATCCGCTCCAGCCGCTCGGAGCCTGGCGCCATCATGTTCGAGCAAAGCTGTTGGTAAGCATCCGTCGTCATATGAGCCCCCCTGTTTCGAAGCGCTGACCGCTCGCAAAACGATGTCCACGGTATACTGCTGCTGCTGCGGCGGCGACAACCGGCTACTACGGCGCCGACAACGGGCAGGATGAGGGGCAGATCATGACGAGTGGTTGGCTGCGATGGGCAACGACAGCGCTGGCGCTGGGTGCGCTGGCGGGTTGCGGTGAGGACGCTACCCAACCAGGCCCTAGCGGTGGCTCTTCAGGAGGAGGAGGCGGTGGCGGCGAGGCTGGGACACCGGTTGGCACCGTCGCGAGCGTCGACTTCGTCGGGCCCTGGGGCGGCGCCGCAACCAAATTGCTCGAGGACCCGAGCAAACCGGGACGCATTTACGTCATCGCTGGGGGGGCGGTCTTCCGCTCCGATGACGATGGCGCCAGCTGGATGGCCACAGCGCCACTACAGACCGAGGCCTTGAGCATGCTGGTGATGGCCGACGGCCGTCTGCTCGTCGGCACGATGATCGAGCTACTCGAGTCATCCGACCAAGGCGGCAGCTTCAAGTCTATCAAGGGCAACGTGGAGATGGGCTACGGCTTCGGTGTACAGGTCAAAGGGATCGCGCGCGAGGTGGGCCCGCCAGCGAAGACGTGGATCGCGCTGGCGAGCTACGAGACAGCCCCCCTCTGGTCGTTGGAGGATGGGCAGAGCAGCTGGTTGCCCTGGAATGCACCAGCCGATTGGGATTCCGATCCGCTCAACGGGGCGGCTCAATTCAAGAGCATCGCGATCCATCCTCAAGCCAAAAACGGCGAGACCGTTCTGTTTGCAACCTATGAAGAGTCATTCGGCGCTGGCGGCGGAGTGTTCTGCTCGCTCGACTCGGCAGCGAGCTTCGCCAACTGCTCGACCGGACTGCCTGCTGTTCCGTATCACCAAGTACGTGTTTTCGACGATGTCGTTGCCGTCGCTGGCGGGCAGATCTTCGGCAGCGCACTGGCTGGCGTCTACTATTCGAGCGATTGGGGGGCGAGCTGGAAACAGTCGGCGTCGGGTTGGAGCCAACCCATCGCCAACGATCTGATCCGCCTCAGCTCCGGCGACTATCTGGCAGCAACCTACGGCAAAGGGCTGCTCAAGACCGCCGATCTGGCGGGCTCATGGTCTGCTGTGGGCAGCTTCGACGGCATGGAGATCAATGGCTTGCTCGAGCTTTCGGGAGGCGACTTGCTCGCTGGGCCCGAACAGCTCGGCGTATACCGTTCTTCGGATGGCGGCGGCAGCTGGGAGGTGTCCGCCGATGGGCTCGACCGAGCAAGCATCACTGACGCAGCAGTCGATCCGGCCGCGTCGAGCTCGTTTCTGGCCGCCATGTCCTCACTCAACTCCGGCCTCGGCTTGCACACGAGTTCCGGCATCGATGGCTGGGCAAGCGTCGCCGCCCTACCTCATCCGCGCTTTTCGCTGGTCAGCATTGCCCCATCGGGGCGCTGGTACGTGGTCTCTGACGGGCCCACGACGCAGGCCAACGACGGCATCTATGTGTCAGCTGACGCCGGGCAATCGTTTTCCTTCATCGGTCCTCTCGACGGAACGAAGATGGATCACGACATCATCGCCGTGCTGGAACGCGACAGCAGCGATCACCTCGTCGCCGCCGGACAGTACTGGGCCGACGGCGATTGGAGCCCTTTCGTCAGCGAGAGCAGCGACGGCGGCAAGAGCTGGACGGAACGCTACCGCGGCCCAGCTGACACGCCTGCATACCGTCTCACTGCTGCAAAATCGGGCGACCTGTTGTTGGCACTCGGCGGCCACTCGATCATGCACCTCGACGCCGCGTTTCAACAGACCAAGATCGAAATCCCTGCTGTCGTAGAGGGCGCGGTGACCGATGTCGCGGTGTGTCACTCCAGCGCTGCCGAGCTGTTGGCGATCGGTCGCACGGACGTCGGCAATCTCGACCGAGGCGCCTTCATTCCACACGATGCTGCCGCTAGCTGGACCGCTGTCGCTTTCGGCGCAAAGGCCAACGAGCAGCCCAACCTCATGGCCCACCACCCCTACGACTGCACCATGCTGTTTCTGGCAACCAGCCAGAGCCGGCTGCTCAGCTCGGCCGACTCCGGAACGAGCTGGACCGAGCTCGAGCTCGTCGGTCCGAAATCGATTCAGGGCTTGAAGCTGGTGGTCAGCAATGATGGCAGCAGTGCTTCCTTGTTGAGCTTCGGAGTGGGCGGCATCAGCTCGGTAGGGCTCGAAACCACAGTCGAGTAACCAACCAGCTCACTGATTGCGGAAACCGTCCGCGGGCCTCAAGCGAGCGGCGTACATGCTCGGTACGATGGTAGCGACCAAACAGATCGCCACCGCCACCACGCCGGTGATGATGAACTCCTGAGCGCGCACCAACACGGGCAAGCGTGAGATGAAGTACACCTTCGGATCGAGCGGGAAGCCGTAAACCAAGAGGCCTTTGCAAACCAAGAGTCCCAACAGCAAGCCGATCGCTGTGCCCGCAAAACCGATGATGCCCCCCTGGTAGAGGAAGATGCGCAAGATGGCACCATCGGTGGCACCCATCGCTTTCATCACGCTGATTTCTTTGCGCTTGTCGAGGACCACCATGATCAAAGTGGCAACGACGGTGAACGCTGCGACGACGATGATCAGGGCAAGCACGGCGCTCATTCCCCACTGCTGGATGGTCAGCGCGGTGAACAAGCCATGGTTCAGCTCTTTCCAGTCCATCGTGTGGTAGATACCGCTGGCGAGCAGGATCCCTATCTCGTCGGCGATTGCGCTCGCCCGCGAGATGTCAGCAACCTTCATCTCGACACCCGTCACGGTATCGCCGTGGTCGTAGAAGGTCTGGGCTTCGTACAAGTCGGTGTAGACGAGCTTCGAGTCGTACTGGTCAAAACCGGCTTCGAAAACAGCCACCACCCGAAACCGCTTGGCCACTGGCGGCTTGATTTGCCCGCGAGCAAAGGAGAAACCAATCGTGGGCGAGGTGACCATCAAGCACCCACCGATCTCCAGACCCAACGTCTTGGCGAGCGAAACGCCCACGACGATGCCGGGCATTTGCTTGACGAGCTCGGCATTCGCACACGGGTCGGGATCGAAGCCATCCGGAAGAACATCCTCCTCGGGCAGCTCGTGCGGATCGCTCGTGTCCGCGCCGGCATCGGGTTGCGTTCCGCCCCCTAGAAACGTGTCAGGATTGGGCGCCGTACCCAGAGGCGGGGCGCCCTCGTCAGGGGCGCCGGTCGTGGACGTGGTCGCTCCCGAGCCCCCCTGCCCACGGCGTGCAGCCCGTTCACCTCGGGTGATAGCAGTATCGATCAACTCGGCAGCACCACCATCTGGAAGTGGCCCCAGATCGATTTCCGGGGGCGGCAACGTCGAGCCGTACTTGCCCAGTGCGGGCTTGGCGTCAGGCTTGCGCAGCTCCTTCAGGGAGCCTTTGATGATGTACTTGGGCAGATCGAGAACAGGCTTCAGACCGACATATTTTCCCTGCCACTCGTCGCCATGTTTGGAGGCCACGCCCAGGCTCAACCAAGGATCCACACCTTTGACCAAGACACCAGTAGCCGTGGCGTTACCGTGGGTGAGCATCATGGGATTGATGCTGAATGGAGCCACCCCGACCACTCCTCGGACCGCCGCAACTTTCTCCATTATGCTGCGGTACTCGCGGAAATTTGTTGAGTATTTTAGCACCAACACGTGGGCGTTCACGCCCAGAACTTTCTGCCGAAACTGCTGATGGAAGCCCCCCGTCACGCTCATGATGGTGGCCAGAGCGGCGACGCCGAGCGCCACGCCGAGAATCGCGAACGCGGTGCCAACCGAGATGCTGGCCCGCTTCTTCGAGCCCAGATAACGTACGGCTAGCTCGAGAGGAAAACCCATCTGGACGACTCATAGCACTTGGCGGCTTTTGGGCTAACGACAAAGCAGGCGCTAGGCTTACGCTTTCTCGACCAAGATTGAGCCAGCCATAGCCTGAGCACCCAACAAGCAACATCTGCGAGTCCTCAACTTTTCGACCCGGCCGCCAGCTGCTACAATCGAAAATGACGCCTAGACTATTGTGGCGGACCCCCTCCGCTCGACGATGAGTGCCTCAAAAAAACAGGGTTCACCTTTCTCTCCGGGACGCCAACCCGGTTCGGAGCCGGGGCGAGCTTCGACTGGCACGCCGGGCTCGAGCCCTGGATCGGGACCCAAAGCGTCGACTGGCGCGCGCAGCTCAGGGGTGCAGGGCAAACCGCCCCCTGGCCGGAAGGCTCCACCGCGCCCGAGCCAGCGCCATCTGCCACGGCGGCAAAACACAGGCACCGTCCCTCTGTTTCTCGACGAATACGAGCGTGAGGAAGCCATCGAAGCCATCGATGCTTTGGACGCGGAGCGTGGCGGGGACAGCAAAGAAGCCGTGGACGCAAAGGAGGCTGAGACCAAGCGTCCGCCGCCCCCTCGACCAGCCTTCGGCTCCCAACCATCGCAAGCGCTCGGTGGCGTATTTGGAGGCACACCTCCTGCCGCAGCTGCTGGCCCGCCGCACGCCGTGCCCGCCGTGACCGGCCACGCACCGCTAGGTACTCATCCACCGGGTACTCATCCACCGGGTACTCATCCACCGGGTACTCATCCACCGGGTACACCGGGCAGTCAGCCTGCTGCTCACGAGTACGATGTCGGGATCATCGAAGAGGAGGCCCCGCTCACCAACCCCTTGCCGGGGTCGACGGCTGAGAGCATCGACTGGGACGATCCGCTTTCGGTAGATGGCGAGGAAGCCGCGCACGAAGAGGGCGAAGATCCCTATATCGGCACCACGATCGGCGACCGCTACATCGTCGACACGATACTTGGTGAAGGCGGTATGGGGCGCGTCTACAAGGCGCACCACAAGATCATCGGCAAGAATGTCGCCATCAAGATTCTGCACGCCGAGCTCGCCAAAGACAAAGAGGCGGTGGGCCGGTTCGTACGGGAGGCGAAAGCTGCATCGAGCATCGGTAACCAGCACATCGTCGACATCTCCGACTTTGGCGAGCTGCCGGACGGCTCCACCTACTTCGTCATGGAGTATCTCGACGGTGAGCCCCTCGCAGACATGCTCGAAGACCGCGGCGCCTTGCCACCCGAGTTGGTCAACGATGTCGCCCTGCAGCTGTGCGATGGCCTCGCCGCTGCCCATGCGCAACAAATCGTTCATCGCGATCTGAAGCCCGACAACATCACCCTCATCACGCAGGGCGGGCGCGAGAACTTCTGCAAGATCCTCGATTTCGGTATCGCCAAGGTATCGAGCGGCACCAGCAACACCAAGCTGACCATGGCCGGGGCGGTATTCGGAACACCGCACTACATGTCGCCCGAGCAGGCCGCGGGCGCAGCGGTCGATCATCGCACCGACATCTATTCTCTCGGCGTCATGCTCTACG
>CAZRGL010000178.1:0-18083 GCA_964599485.1 uncultured Polyangiaceae bacterium | reverse complement strand
GGTAGCCTAGCTCCACCTCGGCGACGGCGGCGCCCAGGACCGCAACCTGTACGGGTGCGGACTTGTTAACCTCCGTTCCGTCGCCTAGCTTGCCGTCGAGGTTGATACCCCAACACCAGAGCGTACCGTCTTGCTTGCGCGCACACGTGTACTCATAGCCCATTGCCACCCCGACGACGGAGCTGCCGAGCGAGGTGACCTGCACGGGGCTTGACTTGCTCATCTTCGTGCCATCGCCCAGCTCGCCGCTGCCGTTGGTGCCCCATCACCAAAGCGTACCATCCTGCTTGCGAGCGCAGGTGTGGCTGCTGCCAAGCGCCACCTCGACAACCGCAGCGCCAAGTGAGGTGACCTGCCCCGGACTCGACTTACCCACCATCGTGCCGTCGCCTAACTGCCCACTGCCGTTGTCGCCCCAACACCACAGTGTGCCGTCGTGCTTCCGTGCGCAGGTGTGCAATCCCCCCAGTGCCAGCTGAAGCGCGCACATGCAGGCGCCGCTTCCGTCGCAAAGACCGTTGGTGCATTCGTTGTCTGGGTCAGTGCCGGCAGTTATGTCCGCGCAGGTGGCGTCTGTTTGGCCCGTCTTCGCGTTGCTGCAAGCCTGGCATGTGCCGCCGCAGGTTGAATCGCAACAGAATCCGTCGACGCACGCAGGGCTCGAGCATTGCGCGTCCTCGTAACAGGTGGCGCCCTGCATCAGATCGGCAACGCAGCTGCCGCCGTCGACGTTTGGGTCGCACCATTTGTCTGCGCTGCATTGGGAGCTCGTCGTGCAGGGCACGCAGATCTTGGAATAGCAATAGCCGCTCTAGCAGTCCTCTGCCGTAGCGCAGGTCTTGGTGTTGACGCACGGCGGGCAGCCTCCGCCGCAGTCGACGTCGGTTTCGTCTTGGTTCTGCTGCTCGTCATCGCAGCCTGGCGGGATGCAGAGCCCTTTCTTGCACACTGGCTTGCTCGGCTCAGTGCAGTCGCTATGCATTAGGCACTCGACGCAGTTGCCGTCGCCATCGCAGAGCGTGCCGTCAGAGGTGCAGCTGGTGCCGGCCGCCTCATTCTCAGTATCGCATTGGCCCCCGACGCAGATCGGAGCAACGCAATCGCCGGGGTCAGGGCAGTCCGCCGCAACACAGCCACCTCCCTCGCCGCCCATTCCGCCTGCGCCCGTTGTGCTCGATGCGCCCGCGCCTCCACCACCGTCAGCAATGCCGCCACCTGCGCTCGTGGCGGGAAACGGAGCGAGCTCCTCCATGCCCAAGATAGCGTTGCAAGCTCCCATTGAGAGCAGCCCGCAAGGGAAGCAAAAACTACGAGCTGAAAACCACGACGATCATCCATTCGCTTGTCCGTCCAATGGGCAAAACCGCGACAGTTTCGCATAGGGGGAAGCGAGCCGTCAGCCTACTAAACCGAGAATAGACGCATCTACGCTTTTCGCGCCTTCCCGTCTTCGGCACGTGCCCTTGGCAAATGACAAAAAGACGAAGGGCGGGAAGCCTGGCTCCCCGCCCCTCAATTCGTTGGATCAGGCGTCGATTAGTTGTCAGTGCCAGGCAGCGTGGCGTTGGCTAGCCACTTGAAGCCGTCGATGACCGCTAGCGAGTCGAAGGCCGAGTCGCCGACGTCCCAAATCGCGAAGCGAAGCTCGACTACCTCACCGGGGTTGATGTTGCCACTGGTGGTGAGCCAGAAAGTGCCGCCGCCGTGGGTGCAACTGTTCGGGTTGTTCGTGTCGACCCCAAAGCCGGTATCAACCAACTGCGAGGCGCCCAAGAAACAAGAGCCCGCGCTGATGTCGTTGTCCCAGCAATTCGGCTTGGCCATCTGCGAGTCGCACACGCTGAACAGTGAGGTGCCATGGGCAACGTTGATGCCTACCGGCCACAAGTCCTTGCCGTCGTTGAAGACCATCAGGTTCTTGTCGACAGGATTGGGGATCGGGCTGGTCGGCTGTGCGGTCGTGACCAGCGCGATGAATTGGTCGTTGAAGGTCGTGCACACGTACTCGGGGTACTCCGACGACATGAAGTAGCTGTTGAACGAAAAGGCCCGCGCGTTGGTCGGCGCACGTAGCCTCAACCTGATCATGACCGAGTCATTGGCGGTATCAGCCTGGACGTTGCCGCTGCCGCAGTTGGGCGCAACGGGCAGCTCGTTGGCCTTCTTGAGGGTGCCGTTGGCAGTCGAGAACCAGTCTTTGATGCAATAGGGGTCGTTGCAGGTCGAGATGTTCACACTGCTCCCAGCAGGCAGATTGTGAGTGGTTGACGGATTGCTTGCCTGCGAGGCGGCAATCGGACCTGGGTTGGTTTGGTTGGAGTCCGAGGCAATACCGCTCGACATCACAACGGCACGCTGGCCTTCGAGGGTGGCGGGCGCGATCTTGCCGAAGTAGCTCCGCAAGGACAGGGCCCGGTTGTCGGCCAATGCCGAACCGTCGGCGCGCATGATCTCGGCTTGGATTAGGCCCCAGGTCTTGTCCTTCAGGGCTTGGGGATTCTCCAAGGTCGTGCGGCATACGCCGAGGGCCTTGGCGAAGTCGTTGGGATCGGTGGTGTCGGAGGCTAGGCCGGTGTCGCAGGGGACGGTGTCCTCTAGGTCGAACAGATCGAGCTTGCCGTTGCAGTTGTCGTCCAGACCATTACCAATGACCTCGATGGCGCCCGGGTTGACGAGCTCGGGGTTGGCTCCGCAGCTGCCCGGCACGTCACAGCAGTCGCCGTCGGCGACCTTCCAGCCGTCGCCGTCGCAGTCGGTCGTGTTGGTGTCGCAGGCCACGCAAACGCCAGCCGTGCAATCTTCGTTGCTCTTGCAGATGTTGCCGCAGGAGCCGCAGTTGGCCTTGTCGGTCTGCGTGTCGACGCAGAAGTTGCCGCACTTGGTCAAGCCGCCGCCACAGACGGACTTGCAGGCGCCCGCGGTGCAGACCTCGTCCGCTTTGCAAGCATTGGCGCAAGCGCCGCAGTTGTTCGGATCGACGTTGGTGTCGACGCAGATGTTGCTGCAGTTGGTCATCCCGCAGACTCTCTCGAAGTTACAGCCGCCCTGTGAGCATACGTCCCCGGCCTTGCAGACGTTGCCGCAGGTGCCGCAGTTGGCCGGATCGGTGTTGGTGTCGACGCAGTTGCCGCCGCAGTTGGTGGTGCCGCCCACGCAATCGAGCTGGCATGCGCCGCCGATGCAGACCTCGCCGGACGGGCATACGTTGGCGCAAGCGCCGCAGTTGTTCACGTCGGTGTCGGTGTTGACACAAATGCCGCTGCAGTTCGTTCCGCCGCCCTCTTCGCAAGTCAGGCCGCACGTACCGTTGGCGCAAACTTCCTTTTCGGCGCAGGCGTTGTCACATTGACCGCAGTGCGCTGGGTTGTTGGCGATGTTGACACACAGGTCGCCGCACTTGGTGGTGCCGCCGGAGCATTGCAGGCCGCATTGGCCCATCGAGCAGACCTCGCCCTCTGCGCACTTGGTTCCGCAAGCGCCGCAGTTGTTGGGATCGAAGTCGGTCTGGGTGCAAACGTCGTTGCAAATCGTGCCGCCGGGACAGATGTCGACGTCGCCGCCGGTGCCGTTGCCGCCTTCAGCCTTGCCGGCATCGCCGTCACCGCCCTGACCATTGCCACCTTGGCTCGTGGTCTTCTTCGAGGTGAACGGATCGGGATCCCCTGTACAACCGGTCCATACCGCTCCAACCGTGAGCGCTGCACCTAGCAACGCAACTGTGCCCATAGGCTTCCAACGAATAGACATGTTTCTCTCTCTCCTGTTGGGATCGCTCAGGATCCAAGTAAGGCAGTTATGACGTCAACATCACGCGCGCGAAGGCGCAGTATACCACATTGTGGGGTAGTGTGAGGCCAACCGCCTGCCCGTCGGTCATGGCCCACTGCTTGGCTGGCGCGTGATCTGCACCAACCTCTCGAGTCGCTTGGAGACCCAAACCTTGTTGCTGGCATCGACGATGACTGCCCCGCAATCATCGATGCTCTCGACCAGCTCGAGCCCTTTTTCGGGGCCCAATATGAACACCGCATCGTCGATAGCGTCCGCCGTGAGCGCGTCTTTCGCCCAAATCGTGACGCTGCGGCTCGCCGTAGCCGGATAGCCCGTGCGCGGATCGATGATGTGGTGATAGCGCTTGCCTTCAAGCACAAAGGCCCGCTCATAGTCTCCAGCTGTTGAGAACGCATGGTTCTCAACAGGCAATAATGCGAAGAATGAGCCATCTGGTCCTCGTGGATCACGGACACCTACGCGCCACCGATCTCCGTTCGGTTTACGGCCCTGTACAAACAGATCTCCCCCCGCCTGCGCGAAAAAGGCGGGCAATCCAGCTTTGTTGAGCAACGCTGCTGCTCGATCGATGGCGTATCCTTTGGCGATTCCGCCCAGGTTGATGCGTGTCTCGGCGCTCGCAAGCTTGATGGAGCGGGCAGCTCGGTCGAGCTCGATGCGCCGGTAGTCGATCCTGCGGCGTGCCACCTGCACAGCCTGCGGATCGGGCAAAGTCGGGCTGAGGTTTTGGTCAAAACGCCACAGCTTGCCCATCGATGCAAAAGTGATGTCGAAGACGCCGCTCGACAGCTTGCTGATCCAGATGCTCTTGGCAATGACGTCGAACGTCTCTTGCGAGACGCTCACAGCCTTGCTGCCCGCAGCCGCGTTGATGCGTGACACCTCGCTGGTGGCACGCCAGGTCGTCATCAACAACTCCACGCGTTTGATTTCTGCGTGGGCGCGCTTCAGAGCAGCTGTCACCCCTTTGCGGTCCAGCTGCGCAGTGGTGTAGGCGGCCAGCGTGACGCGCGTCCCCATGGCACGCTCGACCACCTGCACGCGCTCACCCACCGCGTGCTCAGCTGGCTTCGACGTGGTGACGGTCGGAGCTGCCGACGAGTTGGCAGTTGGCCGGGGAACCTCAGGGCAACCAACCAACAGGATGGCGAGCCCCAGCGCTGCGGGAAAGCCCGCGGAGAGCCTCACGGGGTGGGCGTAGGCTTCTCGGCCGGCTTCTTGGGCAGGGGCGTCTCGGCGGCGCACTTGGTGCCCTCAGCAGCGTTCATCTTGTGCTTGCGGAACCACTTCAGACAGTCTTCGTCGAGCTCTGAGGTGAAATCCACGCAAGGGATCTTTTCAGGCGCGTCGCCCGTCCGATCCTTCTTCACAGCCGCGGCGCATTGGTGACAGCAAACCGCGCGCATGTCTTCCTTCTTGACCTCTACCGGCTCGAGCTTCTTTTCGGGCTCTGCCTGCATGTCCGAGGCGGAATCGCTGTCGTCGACCAGGCGCGGCGGCTTGACCTGCTGGACCTTGGTGTCACAGCCCGCAATCGAGATCGTCGCTCCCAACAGAATTACGGTGGCATACCTGAGCATGATCGACAGGTATCGGAAGCGCGCCGCGGACGCAATTGCGGTATATGCTCCGACCCGTGAATATGCCTGCCCCGCCAGAGCGGCCCTCCTTCGCGACGGGCTTCCGCTGTCTGTTCGGCGGGATCGCCTACGTCCTGAGCACGCCCGCTGTGTGGCCACTGGCGATGGTCCCTTTGGCGATGGCCGTCGGCGTCTCGATCGGGTTGGGGATCGGAGC
This sequence comes from uncultured Polyangiaceae bacterium, assembly GCA_964599485.1. Lineage (GTDB taxonomy): Bacteria > Myxococcota_A > Polyangia > Polyangiales > Polyangiaceae > JAPYTK01. The sequence continues at coordinate 12,494 of CAZRGL010000178.1, read as the reverse complement.
CTATTCCTACGTGCCGTTGTTCGTCGAGCAGCTGGTGGGCACCCCCAGCGGATGGCTCGCAGTCATCGGGCTGTGGCTGTTGAAGCTGCTGGCTACCCTTCTTGCTTTCGTGCTCGCAGCGTTGATCGCGTCGGCCATCGCTCAGCCCCTATCGGGCCCTGCCCTCGAGAAGATCGTCCGCCAGCGCGAGAACGCGCTCGGGCTGCCAGCTCGACCCGAGGTCGGTTTCATGGTGGACGTGTATCGCTCGCTCAAGTCCACCGGAGTCGGTCTCGCCGTCGGCACGCCGCCGCTGGTCGTGTTGTTCCTGCTTTCGCTGGTCCTTCCTGCCGGTCCTATCTTGTTGTTCCCCTTCGAGATCATGGTGGCAGCGTTCACGATCGCCTGGGATCTCTGCGACTATCCGCTATCGGTCAAAGGGCAGGGCGTGGGCAAACGCGTCGCCACCGTGTGGGCGTATCGATCGGCCGTTTTCGGCTTCGCCGTTCCCTTGGCGCTGGCGGCCCTGCTTCCTTGTCTGTTGTTCCTCATGCTACCCATGGGGGTAGCCGGAGCCACCCAGCTGATGGTGGAAGTCGAGCGCCACCAAGCACACACCAACCCCCCGCAACCGCAGTCCAACTGAACCGCAGCAACCTGAGGAGCTGAGTAAGTCCCATGCATGACCGATTCTTGCGCGCATGTCGCGGTGAGCCCACCGACGTAACTCCTGTCTGGTTCATGCGCCAAGCAGGCCGGTACATGTCCGAGTACATGGCCCTGCGCCAGAAGCACACCTTGCTGGACATCTGCCGCCAGCCGGAGCTCGCCCTCGAGGTCACGCTGCAGCCGTTGCGACTGGGGTTCGACGCGGCCATTCTGTTCGCGGACATTCTGTTGCCGCTCGAGCCAATGGGCGCGCCGTTCGAATTCGTAAAAGGCGAAGGCCCTGTTGTGCACACGCCGGTTCGATGCGCTGCAGACGTCGACAAGCTGCGTGTCTTCGAGCCAGAAGAAGGTCTTGGCCACGTCCTAGAGGCAGTGCGCTTGATTCGAAGAGAGCTCGACGGCAAGACGCCGCTCATCGGTTTCGCGGGCGCGCCCTTCACCGTAGCGAGCTATCTCATCGAAGGCGGCAAGTCGTCCGGTTACCAGACGACCAAGAAGCTGATGTGGAGCGAGCCAGAGCTCTGGCGCAACCTGATGGAGAAGGTCAGCGAAGTGGTGCGACGCTATCTGCGCGCGCAGGTCGAGGCAGGCGCCCAAGCCATACAGCTATTCGACTCCTGGGTCGGCTCGCTGAGCCCGGACGACTACCGTAATTTCGTGCAGCCCTACGTCGCATCCATTCTCCAGGATGTGCAGACGACGGGCGTGCCGGTCATCCACTTCGGCACCAACACGGCCACACTGCTAGAGGCTCAATGTGAGGCAGGCGGAACGGTCATCGGCGTCGACTGGCGAACCCCCCTCGATCAAGCCCGCACGCGCATTGGTGACCGAGCCATCCAAGGCAACCTCGATCCGCTACTGTTGCTAGCCCCGCCCGAGGTCGCTATCGAGCGCGCAAAGCAAGTCCTCGAGCTCAACAAGGGCAAGCCGGGCCACATCTTCAATCTGGGCCACGGCATCGTCCCGCAAACTCCCGTCAGTACGGTCCAAGCGGTCGTGGAAGCTGTGCATGATTGGTCATACCAGCCCGCGCAGTGAGCACCGCCCTGCACAGCGACCATTCAATGATGCAATGGCCCATTTCATAAATGAAATACACTTGCCCTTTTTCCTCACCTAAGTCGCTGTAATCTGGCTCGTTGTACACTGGAATAGTTTGTGCAAAGCACGCGGGGCAGCGTCTCGGCGGAGACCTTCCCCCCCCAGGTCCGCTGTGGCGCTGTTTTTTGGTGTGTTCTCGTGTGTACCTAGATGACGGATTCTGACGATGTACTGGCCTAACTACAAGGAGCGCCGAGGTGACTGTGTCGCCCCGCTTCGCGTGGAGCAGCAGCTGGGAAAATCGATCTTCGGAAGACCGCGCAAGGCGACCAAGACACTACCCCGCCGCAAACGTGACACCGCCGACGAGTCGCCTCAGTCCAAGCGTGGAGATGAGTTGGAATCGGCCGGCGACCAAAAACAGGCCGGCTGAAACGCCCGACGATCGCAGTAGTCTGACTGGCGCATTCGGACGTTTTTCGCTACCTTACCCACACGGTGGGCGCCGCTGCGTCCACTCTTGGCTACTTTGTGTACGGCAACCGGCGTGAACCATCGCCGGATCGCGGAGGCAAGGCTCGCGCGCCCTTTTCGAGGGAACCATCGTGGGCCAATTGGAGGAAGCATGCTTGGAAAGCGCGCAACGATGATTCTGGGGGCAGCTGGCTTGGTCGCTGCGAGTTTCTGGGGCTGCACCGTCGAGGACAACGGAAATGGGACCGGTGGCGGCAGCACAGGTACGACGAGCACAGTAACCGTCTCGACCGCGACGGGGACCACCAACCCGACGACATCGTCGACCGGCTCGGGCAGCAGTACTTGGGTCGGCAAGAGCTGCACTGACGACGCGCAATGCGGCGATGCCGAGGGCGCCAAGTGCATCAAGTCGAGCGACGATGAGCAACTGTTGTCGATGGACGCCGATGAGGTCGGCGGACCGGCGGGTGGCTACTGCAGCTTGAACTGCACCAGCCATGAAGACTGCCCAGACGGCAGCTCCTGTGTAGGCACCGACGGCGGCATCTGCATGCTCGATTGCGAGTTTGGCGCTCCGGAGCTGGAGTTCCTCGACGATCCCCACATCGCTAGCAAGTGCCAGGGCCGCGACGATTTGATGTGCGTCGCGTACACCGGCGGCTCGGTGTGCGTACCCATCTGCGGTACCAACGAAGAGTGCGGCAGCCGCGAATGCTCGTGGCGCTCCGGGCTCTGTGTCGACAGTGCCAACACCGGCGACCCCCTGGGAGCGCCTTGCACGCCTGACGTCGACGGCACGCCCGAAGACGAGGACAACTGCCAGGGCTTCTGCATGAGCTTCGTCGACGAGAATCAGCAGCCGACCGCGCAAATGTGCTCGGCGCGCTGCTCGCTCGGTGGCGATTTGGCCACCTCACAAAACTGCGGCGGCGTGCAGAAGGGCATCTGCGTCTTCCGCTCCGGTACCTCCAGCACCACGGGAGAGAACGGCGACTTCGGCTTCTGCACCGGCGCCTGTGACTCTCACGACAAGTGCGCTTACCTCGACGGGCTGCTCTGCTTCGACGTCGGCCTGCTCGACCAGCTCGGCGTGGGCTACTGCTTCGGCTCCACAGAGTGTCCGCAAGGCACCGAGTGCGAGGCTGACGAGATCTGCGTCCAGACCAAGGCTGGTCCTCGCTGCGTCGAGGATGACCCGCTCAATACGGGCACTCCGCTCATTCCGCTCGGCGAAGCCGGACTAGGCACTGGCGGTGCCGGCGGCAGCGGTGGCGCGGCGGCAGGCGGTGCCGGTGGCGCGGCGGCAGGCGGCGCTGGTGGCGCGGCAATGGGCGGCGCTGGTGGTGCGGCAATGGGCGGCGCTGGCGGAGCTGGCGGAGCTGGCGGCGGCACCTAGTCGACGCACAAGCTAGGCCCGACCAAAATCCTTCACGGAAAACGGTCATCGGGGCCCACAACCGGCCGGCATCGAGAGCATACTTGCTCGTGGTGCCGGTCGACGTTTGTTGGTGCTACCATGTCATCTATGAGGATTTCGAGATGCTTGGGCTTGGTAGCGGTCATGTGTGGGGTAGGCATCGCCGCAGCCTGTACTACGGATCCAGTGGATGATGGAACTGGCGGGGGGCCAGCGAACACGACCACTTCGACGACTGCCACCAATACTGACACGGGCAGTTCTTCCAGCTCATCGACCACCTCGAGCGCACCGATCATGTGCAACGAAATGGTCACGAGCGCGAACCAGGATGCCTGCGAGCTGCTCAACCAGGATTGCGAGCCTGGGCTCTGGTGCGACGCGAACGTAGTTGGGGCTCAGCTGGTGACGGTCTGCAAACCGGACCACGGCGGCCTACTCGACAAGGGCATGAAGTGCGGCCAGCATTCCGAGTGCAAGGCTGGCTTGCTGTGCGTCGACAAGAAGTGCAGCCCCTTCTGCTGTCCTGACAACAACGAGCCTTGCGGCGGAGGCATCTGCGACATCCAGCTGAACTTCAACGACACGGGCTGGGCCATGATGTGCAGCTACGCCACCACGTGCACGCTCTTCGAAGGCACCTGTGACGAAGGCTCCTACTGCCATGTCGCAGACGCCAAGCAAGGACTGGCGGTGTGCGACGAACCAACGAAGAACGTGCAGGACGAGGGCGGAGCTTGCCAATTCCGCAACGACTGCAAAGAATCCGCTTTGTGCAACAACAACCCCCCCGACATGGGGATCTGCCGACATCTTTGCGACACCACCAAGACCAACCAACCAGCTGAGAAGGGTGGTTGTCTGGCAGAGCGAGAATGCGTTCCGGTCACCGCAGAAGGCTTCCCCAATCTAGGGATCTGCACCCCGAAGAGCGAGTAGGGCTAGGCGAGCGAGCGCGTTGCTTTGGCGGAGAGGGCGGGATTCGAACCCGCGCGACCATCCGCAAGCCGCGGAGATTGCAAGGGTCAGCAAACATCCCCCCTTGCCGGCCCTAGGCGACAACCCCCCGAGTGTAGGTAGCGAAGACGCTGGCGTGGACGTTTCCACCGACGACCCCCGAACAGCACTCATGAAAGCGCTGACGCATGCCATCACGGCGGCCACGGCGGTGGGTGACCTTCTCGCGGCTCGGGTAGCACACGACGCACTAGGGACGCTCCTGGCGGCTCGTGGAGGGCGTGCTGCCACCGGCGTGGCTGATATCCAAGTCGAGCGGCGCAAGCGCACGCACTCGTGAGCCAAGGAGAGCCCGCTGCGATGAAGATCATCCGCCCATTGTTACAGCGTTGCACCTGCAGATTCCGGCTCGAAAGATCGTTCATGAACCACCTGCTTCGAGCAGCCCCCTTAGCAACTTGGCGACATCTTTTAGGGCGTCGCGCTCTTCCTCAAGCAGAATGGTGGTGAGCACTGGCGAATCCTGAACCTTGTCGTAGAAGTTCTGCTGCCCAGTCACCTCGGCTATCAAAGCGTCGAGCAACTTGACGCCATTCAGAGACGTGTACCACTCAGATTCGAACACGTCGCCCTGCCCGTCGAAGCGGTTGTTGTTCTTGTGCTGCGTCCTGATCCACTCCTCAACCATGTCGACGGTGGCCTTTGATGCGTCGGCACCGTCGAGACTTGAAAGCCATCGTGAGAGTACTCGAGGTCGGATGAAGTAGTTCTCAAACATCCGCACGGGGAGGAACTTCAGGACTTTGGAACATCGGTCGGACAGTTTATTGCGCTTCTCCGGCGTGAGGTCTTCCGTGTCGAAGAGGAAGCCGCAAGCCGGCGGTATCAGAGCTATGCCGTCTGCGAGTCGTATATGTCGACTGTCGACTTGATTTGCCGATGGTTGAAGTCGCCCGTGTTGACCACGGGCAGGATTGCAGCCCCAATCATGTCTATGTCGAAAGCTGACGCGATGAGTGGGAAACAAATCGACTCGGTTGGGCCCTCAACCCATAGAATTCGCTGTGGCCCAAACACATCAGAAAGGTGTGGACTGTGCACGCCCACCTGGCGGTCGACATCCACGGCGAGTGGGACGAGCATGCGTGTGCTGCTGAGTGGCGCCGACTTACTGAAGGGCGCGGCCGATTCTTGGTCGATCCTGAGCGCGAGCTTATCTCCCTCGACTCCTTCGCCTCGTACGCGACCAAAGCTGATGATGTCGCGCCAATGCCCGGCAGGTTGCCGCTGGACGTCCTAAGCGAGCTGAGAGCGGGCATCAGGGGCCGGAGGCTGGTCGTGCTTTGGGGACCGGCAGCGCGGACGTCAGGCCGGCCTGACCCGTAGCCACGTTGAGCAATCAGTAGTCGTTGGTATGAACCGCTCTGTGCATACCGAGCACGACTTGGATTGTGCCGTCGAATTGGTTCAGGACTGGCGCCGACCGCCAAACATGTGGGAGTTGGGCCGCCGCATCGCAGACATACACGCGGCCAGTTGTGGATGTTGCGGTTCGTTCGACTTCCAGCGCGCCATGATGGGAGCATGAACTTCTCGTCAAATCGCAAGCGCCCGAGGCGAGAATCCCGTGGCTCACGACCGACGAGTGATTTGCGGCACCTGCGGAGCAAGCAAATTCGGTCAACCAGAACCCGGGAGGAGACCGCCCTGTGCCATCTGAAGCGGACCGGCCTCCGCGAGCAGGAGTCCGCCCTATGAAGATCGAGCTGGTATGCGGCTGCGGCCGTCGGCACGTGGTGGACGCCGGGCACCGGCCACCAGAGCGAGACGCCGAGCGCTATGTGGGCCTCCGTGAGGCCGCTGATCGCACCGGTATCTCAAACTGGACGCTGCGGCGACTGGTACGCGCTGGTGAGGTGCCGGCCGTGCGGGGTGCGCGTGGCGCCTACCTCGTGCGTGTCAGGGACGTGCAGACCTGGCTTCGGTCGCGACCGGTTGAACCGATCGAGGACCACGACGACGAGCAGATGGATTTGGTCGTTGCCGCTGGTGCTTGTCTGGACGCTGCCATGCGCGCCGCTGAGGGTGATCGATGAGCGCTGAGGTCAATCTGCATCCATCCACCGGGGCGGGTGAAGACGTGGCGGCCTTTCGTGCGGCGGCCGCGGCCCAGTTGGCCCAAAGCGCCCTCGTGCAACTTCCTGGCGCGTTCGCTGAGCACGTCTCCACGGGTGACGAACACCGACACAGAGCTGACGCTCCGCCGCCGTGGGCGGTCGTGGGGCTGCTGGAGTTCGACACCCCTGCGCTGATGGTCGGCAAGGAGAGCGACTCTTACAAGACTACGCTCGGCCTGGATCTGGGCGTGGCGATCGTGTCGGGCCAGGAATGGCTGGGCTTCGAAGTTGTCCCCCGACCGCGGCAGCGCATCCTCTACGTGATGGGCGAGGGCCGGCCGCGGCACGCCGTGCGGTGCATCCGCCGGCTTGCGGTGGGGCGCGGGCTCAACCCCAATCAGATCGATCGACACTTCGTGATCCACTACGGGCCCGTGGGCTTTGTGCCACTCGGTGAGCTGCGAGAGAACGAACTGCCCGACGAAGCACTTGAGGCGCTCGATGAGGTGGGGCCAGGCGTATTTGGACTTGTCATCGTCGATTCCCTATCGCACTGCCTCATCGGCGACGAGAACACCGCCCGCGACGCCCGGCGTTTCACCAGCGCCATCGACACTCTCGCAGCGACGCTGCTCTGCCCAGTTGTGGCCCTGCATCACACCAGCCGCGCCGCCAACCAGGGCCGAGCTCGTTCTGCTCGCGGATCCACCGCGCTGGAAGCAGGCGTCCGCGCAGTCCTGCGTTGCGATGCATCTGGCGAATGGCCGGTGCTCTCGGCCAGCAAGCTGAACGACCACCCACCGCCTGAACCACGCGGCTACGGGCTTATTGACACCGAAAACGGTGGGCTCAACTTCCAGGTGCTCGCTCCGAACCCACCCCAGCCAAGAGGCGATAATCGCGGTCGCCCCGGACGCCCCATCGTCAGGCCTGACGAGGTGGCGGCTGTGCTCCAGCAGCACGCCCCGTCTGCACTGTCACTCAGTAAGATTCGGTCGGCCATTTCGGTGGCCAGGGGTGGCAAGCCGGGCAGCAAGATGAACCAGGAGGCCACCCAAGCAGCCGTCGATCAGCTGATCACCGAGGGCAAAGTGACCAAGGTCGAGGTGACAGCGAGCCGCCGGTCATTCCCCGGCTACCGATGGGGCGACGATTCGTCGGTGGCCGAGGCTGAGCACATCGATGTCACGGGCGCGGATGTCGAGGTGGCAAAGCTGTTCGGCAGGGGCGACTGACCATGTCGAATGGCACGACTACAAGCGTGCGGGCCGGGTTGGCACTCAGGCGCCCGTTTGGAGGTCAAGTGGATCTAGCCTCAAACCTGGACCGATGGGTCTGGGTCTGGGTCCCAATTATGGAGACCCAAGACCCAAGGGACCCAGGCCTCCCGAACCTCCCAACTTCCGGTCACCCGAACCCGGTCACCCTCAATAGCCCGAGTGGTGAGCTACGGCTCGCCAGCGTCGCAGGCGCCCGCGGCCTAGAACCGGCCTTGACCCAAACCTGCATCCTTGGCCCCGTAGACACGCAGGTCGCGGTTGGCTCACCTCAGTGGGCTCTAGGTCTATGCTCCACGCAACTGCGAAGCCTGCCCTCGCCGTCGGACCATCGATCCGGGGATCGGGTCTGCTTTGCCTGTGTCCTGCCTGGAGAAGGACTGCCGATAAACCGCCCCGCTTTGAGCGGGTTTCACGAGGGGAACGCTTGCGCCTAGGAAGGCTGGCATCTAGCCCTCGCAGCAGAGTGTCGGCACGGCCCATCCTTTCCTCTCGATCGCCGTGGAGCTACTTCTGGCCAGGATCGGCTTGTCGTCCTCGACCCGCTTGACGAACCACCAGGTCATGCCGTCTCCAAGGGGACGCGCTAAGTCCGCGACCACTCGTCACTGCGGACAACGAACCTTGTGCCAAACGTCCACAGATTTCGTGATTGCCCAATGATTTCGCCGCTCAACGTTAGATCGCAGACGGGTTGCGTACCCGTTTCGTTTGACGACGTTTCAATGGGCTCCAGGAGAGTTCGTTCAGCCGGCTCAGGCAGCTGTCGAAGTTGTCTATTGCGCGCCAAGACAACAGCTTGTGCCGGCCGCGGTCTTCAATGATCCTGGAGCGGACCACGCAAGTATCGATGACACATTAATGCCAGGTTTCGGTGACAACAGCGACGGCGCAGACGGCAAGGGCCGGCTCGGTCCAGGCTTGCCCGCTGGTTGGCCGGGCAGCGGGGCAGGGCAAGCTCGGCCCGACGGTCGCCCCGGTCAAGCCGTTGGCGCGGGCGAGACGCCGCCGGGGGTGCGGCCGGGTTTCGAGTCGCATTCGGCGCGAAAGTATCGGCCAGGAGCGGCGAGCTTCGAAGAGCGCGAGCAGCTCGGTGGCGGGGCGACAGCAACTGGCAAGCAGGATCAACCGCCGGCGCCGACGAGCGCTCGCAGGTCTGCCGCTCAGGCTCCTGCTCCGGTAAAAGCGCCTACGCCCACGCTGCCCACCGGCGGCGGAGCCATTCGCTCGATTGCCGAAAAATTCAGCGCCAATCCGGCCACCGGTAGCGGCTCGATGGCTGTGCCCATCGCCTTGCCAGCAGGACGAGACGGCTTCGGTCCCGAGCTGACGCTGGGTTATGACTCAGGAAGCGGAAACAGCTCCTTCGGCCTGGGCTGGCAGCTGGGCGCGCCGAGCATCTCGCGCAAGACCGACAAGGGCATTCCCCGCTATCGCGACACTGCCGACACCTTCATTCTGTCCGGCGCCGAGGATCTAGTTCCGCTGCTAATCGAAAACATGGGCGACTGGGAGCGCGACGAGGTGACTGAAGGCAGCATGATTCGGCGGCGCTATCGGCCCCGCATCGAAGGAGCCTTCGCGCGCATCGAACGCATCACCGACGGGGCGGGCAACCACTGGTGGGAAACGGTAACGCGCGACAACGTCACGAGCATCTACGGCAAGAGCCCGAGCTGCCGCATTGCGCGACCGAAATATCCAGGGCAGATCTTCCGCTGGCTCTTAGAAGAAACCCGCGACGACCGCGGCAATGTGATTCGTTATGAGTACAAGGCCGAGGATCTGACCGGCGTCGCGCGCAGCGTTCACGAAGCACACCGCCACGGTGGCACTCAGCGCTTTGCGGGCGCCCACCTAAAGCGGATCCTGTATGGCAACAAGGCTGACGTCAGCAGCCCGACCACGCAGGCGGACTTTCATTTCGAGGTGGTCTTCGACTACGGCGAGCACGACGTCAATGCGCCAACGCCAGACGATTCGGGCGAGTGGCTCGCGCGCCAAGATCCCTTCTCGAGCCATCGGGCCGGCTTCGAAGTGCGCAACTATCGGCTCTGCCGGCGGGTGCTGGTCTTTCACCGCTTCAGCGAGCTCGGCCCCGATCCGTTGCTGGTGCGCTCCACCGATCTTTCCTACGAGAAATCTCCTGCGCTGAGCTACCTGAGGCAGGTGACCGCCTGCGGTTATGTCGACGGCACCACCGCCACCCGCCAGCAGCTGCCGCCGGTTGATTTCGACTACAGCCGCGCAACGCTACACAGCCAGGTGCAGGACCTAGACGCCGCCAGCCGCGCCGGGCTGGCCCACCGGCAGGACGGACGGCACTACCAGTGGGTGGATCTGGACGGCGAAGGTGTGGTCGGCGCGCTGACCCAGCAGAGCCGCGGCATGTTCTACAAGCGCAACCTCGGCCAAGGCCGCTTCGCGCTGCCCGCGCCGGTGCTGACCAAACCGACCACTGCTCAGATAGGCATCTCAGACGGCACTCAACAGCTGCTCGATGTTACCGGTGACGGCTTGCCCGACTTGGTCGATCTGCGCCGCGGCCGGGCCGGCTATCACCCGCGCAAGGACGACGGCAGCTGGGGAGCCAAAGTGCGCTTTCAGCTGTTGCCCAACCTCGACTGGGCTGATCCAGCGCTGCGCTTCATCGATCTGACCGGCGACGGCCGCGCCGACGTGGTGATGGCCGAAGAGCACGTCTACCGCTGGTATCCCTCCGAGGGCAAAAGCGGCTACGGCCCGCCCGGCGCCGGCACCCGCTACGCCGATCCCAAGGACGGCCCGAACGTGGTGTTTGCCGAGGCCGAGCAGACGGTCTTTCTGGCCGACATGACCGGCGATGGACTGCAGGACATCGTGCGCATTCGCAACGGCTCGGTTTGTTATTGGCCCAACCAGGGCTACGGCGACTTCGGCGCACAGGTCATCATGACCGACGCGCCCCACTTCGGTGCCGCCCAGCACTTCGATCCGAGCCGAGTGCGGCTGGCCGACATCGACGGCAGCGGCACGGCCGACTTGCTCTACGTCGGCGCTGACGGTGTTGCCGTCTCGCTCAACCAAGCCGGTAACAGCTTCGCACCCCAACAAAAGCTCGCCATCTTTCCCGACCAATCCGGCGTCTCGACTCTGGACGTGGTCGACTTGCTCGGCAGCGGCACGGCCTGTCTCGTCTGGTCGACTCCCATCGCGGGCTACCCGCCGCACGTGCGCTATGTCGACTTGCTTGCCAGCCAAAAGCCGCACTTGCTCACGACCGTAGTCAACAACCTCGGCCTGCAGACGACCATCAGTTACACGACCTCGACCAAGCTGTACTTGCAGGACAAGGCCGCCGGCATCGATTGGGCGACGCGGCTGCCCTTTCCGGTGCAAGTGGTCGAGCGGGTCGAGCATCACGATGAGGTCTCGACGCTTCGGCTCGTTTCGACGCACCGCTACCGGCACGGCTTCTACGACGCTGAAGAGCGCGAATTTCGCGGCTTCGGCTACGTCGAGTCGCGCGACGCCGAGCAGGTGAGCGAGCAGCTCGGCGAGGGACACTTGCCGCCGCAGCCCATCGAGGATGGCGAGCTGGTCTTGCCGCCGGTAGTGACCAAGACCTGGTTTCACACTGGCGCCTGGCAAAAAGAGCGGTCGCTCTTCGAGGCCTACGAGCGCGAGTGGTTCGACGCTGGCGGAGGCGAGCCGCGCCTGTCAATGCCGCCCTTCGAATCGTCCTTTTCGCTCTCGCCGCCCGAGCAGCACCAGGCCCACCGGGCGCTCGCCGGCCGCATGCTCCGCCAAGAAGTCTACGCCGAGGACGGCTCCGCCGCTGCCGAGCGGCCCTATGTGGTCACCCAGCAGACCCACGGCGTGCGCGCGCTGCAGCCCGCGGGCAAGTCTGCCTACGCTAGCTTCCTGCCGCTGCCGGCCGAGACGCTGACCATCCAGTACGAGCGGCTCGCCGCTTCGCCTCGGTACGCCCACGAGCTGACTGTGGAGATCGACGAGCTGGGCTACGTGACCAAGAGCGCCTCGGTCGGCTACGGCCTGGCCGCTAGCCCCTACGCCGAGCAACAACGCACCTGGGTGCTGCTCAGCGAAGAGGTCTACTCACACCACACCAGCGAGAGCGGCTGGTACCGCCATGGCTTGCCCATTTCGAGCAAAGCCCACGAGCCCGATCCGGCCACGCTCACTGCGGCCGGCCCCATCTTCACGCTCGCCGAGATCAGCGCCGCCTTCGCCTACACCGAAATCGACTTCGACGCGCCGCATGCCGGAGGCACCAAGCGGCTGCTGTCGTCCACGCGCGAGCAATATTGGAATGACCAAGTCACCGCGCCATTACCTGTTGGCACGGTCGAGTCGCTAGCGCTGCCTTACCAGACTTGCGCCATGGCGCTTACGCCCGCGATGCTCAGCGCGACGTTGCAGAGCAAAGTGCCGGCCGCGGTGGCAGTCGCCGAGGGCGGTTACGAGGATCTCGACAGCAATGGCTACTACTGGGCCAAGAGCGGCATCCAGCACTTCGATGCGGCCGCTTTCTACCAAGTCGATTGGGTCAAAGAC
>CAZRGL010000177.1:0-18114 GCA_964599485.1 uncultured Polyangiaceae bacterium | reverse complement strand
GGGTTTTGCCCGCACCTTGCTTTGAGGCTTGGTCTTTCGCTTCTTGTTTTGCTTCCCTTTGCGCTTCTTCTTCTTCTGCTTCTTCTTCAGCTCTTTTTCGGCTTTTTCGGCTTCACGTAGCCCTTCAGCGACGAGGCGCTCCGTCACCAGTTTCTCGACGCGCTCGCGTTCGGGCCGGGCACGCTCGTCGAGCACGCGGAGCAGCCGCTTGGCCTCAGTTCGATACTTGTGCTTGAGCGATAGGTAGTCGCGCTCGGAGATCTTGCCGACCGCGTGCTCGAATTCCAGATCCTTGAGGGCGCGGACCACGGCTTGCTTGCGTTCCTCTTCGGCGCTCGGAGCGCCCATCGCGAATGCGTCTTCGCCGCTGAGCTTGGTGTCGCCGAACAGCGCACGCAGCGTCTCCCAGAAGCAGGCCACGGCGAGTGCCATGCTGGCGCCAGCGAGCACCAAGATGGCCATACCGGGACCCTGGATCAGGCCAACGACCAACGCCACGGCCACCACCAAGATAGGCAGCGCGGTGCGACCGAGGCGCCACCAGTCGATACCGACACTTTGTTGCTGCGCGCTCACTCGTCGAGGTCCTTCAGCTCGTCGTCGAGCCTTTGGTCGTATTCGGCTTCGTCGTCCGCTTCTACCGAATCGTCGTCTGGTTTCTTGTCTGTTGACTTGCCGCCCTGAAGTCGGGCTCGCGTGAAGCGGTAGACCAGCCCGCCGCCGATCAAGAACGCTATCAGCGGAAACACCCACAACAAGCGCCCCGAGCCCTTGTCGACCTGTACCAGGACTGCGTCGGAGCCGTGCTTGCTCTCCCAGTCGGTTACGATTTGCTCGGGAGACTTGCCCCCCGCCAGATAACCTCGCACTTCGGCGCGCGCGTTTTGTGCCCAGCCACATTTGCAGGTTGCGAGTGGCTCATGGGGACACGACCCGCAGTCACAGAGCAGCTGTTGGAACAGCGCGCGCTCTGTGGGGGTCCTCTTTTTGGAGGTCTTGCTGCCTTGTTGCGTCGTGTCGTGTTGTTGTGCCTGGGCGAATGAGGGCGCGACCGCCAACACGACTGAGAGCATGACCACCGCGAGCAGCGCTCCAACCGAGCCGAGGGTTCGCAGGTAACCGAAGGCCCCGCTGGTTCGTGTGGCGCGCTCAGGACGCAGCGCGATCAAGGTCCCGAGCACCAAGATGGAGATGCCGAGCCACACGAAGAACACCAGCGGATTGACGAAGGCTTGGAAGCTCGCCATCTTCGAGCCGGGGTTGTACATGCCCATGACAACGTACAGATCGTTGCGTAGCGTCATGTGGCGGGAGATCTCTGAGGAGGGCTGGCCGGGCGAGGCTTTGTAAGTGAACTTGGCCGGGTTTACCTGTCCGACGAACTTGCCATGGCGGCGTACGTCGAGATCGGCGATCAGCTGAGTCTTCTCGTGATCGACGACCTCGCGCACGCCCCGATAGGTCACTGTGTACTCGCCGATGCTGAACGACTCGTTGCGGCGTAGGTTGGCCTCTGTCTCGACGCCCCAAGAGCGTCCGGCAAAGCCGATGAACATCACGGCGATGCCAATGTGCACGATGTAGCCGCCGTAGCGCCGCGGCGATCTCCAGGTGAGCCGACCGAGTGCCAGCAGCACCGATTCATCCTTGCTGCGGCGACGCGCGACAACGCCGCGGTAGAACTCCTGAATGACGACTGCGAAATTGTAGGCCACCAGGGCCGTGACGATGAGCGGCAGCTTGCCTTGAATTGCCGCTAAGCCGCGCCAAAGCCCGGTTGGCTTGAGCGCTTCGGCCTCCACGAAAGCTGGAAAGCCGATGGCGTCGCCGAAGGCCAAATGCAGCACGCTGGCGATCACCATTGCAGCGACGGGGACGGCGAAGCTGCGGTAGAAGAGCTTCTCGCTGGTTTTCCGCCACCCCAGTAGCGGCGCCGTGCCCATCAAGAGGATGAGCAACAGCGCGATTGGGGGAATGAAAGCGTTGTAGAACGGTGGCCCCACGGTCGCTTTCTGGTTGAGGAGCCACTCGCTCAACGAGGGCCACACGGTTGCGAGGGTGACGAAAACGGTCAGTCCCAGCAGCGCCCAGTTGTTGATCAAGAAGGTGAACTCGCGACTCAGCCACGAATCGAAGAACCCCTCGCCCCGCAGTAGCGGCGCTCGATAGATGATGAGCACCGTGCAGACCAGGATGATCAAGAACATGTACCAGAGGAAGTACACGCCGATGTTGGTCGTTGCGAAGGCGTGGACACTGGCGATCAGCCCGGAGCGCGTCAGGAACGTGCCAAAATAGGTGAGCAGGAACGTCAGGCAGATCAACACCACGTTCCAGACTTTCAGCATCCCGCGCCGCTCCTGGATCATCACCGAGTGCACATACGCAGTTGCGGCGAGCCAAGGCAGGAAGGAGGCGTTCTCGACCGGATCCCACGCCCAATAACCACCCCAGCCCAGCTCCTCGTAAGCCCACAACATGCCGAGGGCGTTGCCGATGGTGAGAAACAGCCAAGAAAACAACATCCACTTGCGGGTCGCTTGAATCCAGGCGTTGTCGAGCCTGCCCGTAGCGAGCGCTGC
Source organism: uncultured Polyangiaceae bacterium (assembly GCA_964599485.1). Taxonomy (GTDB): domain Bacteria; phylum Myxococcota_A; class Polyangia; order Polyangiales; family Polyangiaceae; genus JAPYTK01. Next base: position 15,532 of record CAZRGL010000177.1, on the reverse strand, counting down.
GATCGCGAAGCTGAAGGGGACTGCCGCGCTGGTGAAGCCCAAATACAGGCTCGGCGGGTGGATGATCATGTAGAAGTTGCGCAGCTGGTAGTTGAGCCCGGCGCCGTCGGGTGGCGCCCCGCTGACCAACATGCGGAACGGGTTCGCGGCGAACAACATGAGGACCGCCAGGAACACCAGAATGCTCATTTGGGTAGCGATTACCCATGGTTGCAGATCTCGATAGCGTCCCTTGAGCCACGCGAGGCACCCGCCCGAGAAGCCCGCGGTGAGGAACAGCCACCACAGCAGCGAGCCGTCCTGGCCACCCCATAGCGCGGCGATGAGCCACGGTGTGGTCATCGTCCGATCGCTGTAGCGGGCTACATAGTCCAGGCGAAAGTCGTGCGTGACGAAGGCGTAGGCCAGCAACAACACGGCCAAGCCCACCAGCGCCACCGTGCTGTAGGCGCCCATTCGTGCCGCTTGCAGTAGCCGTGGCCTTCCGCCGGCAGCGGCGATGGAAATCGCAAAACTAAAAGAAGCCGCTACCAGGATGGCACACAGAACCACGGTGCCAAAAGCCGGTAGGCTTGCTTCCGCCCCGAAGTAGCTGGCCAAGAGCTTGTCGAGAGTCATGGGACCAAAACTGACGTAGCGTCATCTAGGACTGATCGCAAACAGATCGAACCGCAGCTAACATGGTGCGGCAACCCTGCCTGTTAGGACCGCAAACTATGCGTATCGCTTTCATTTCCTTTTCGCTGTTCACTTTCCTCTTTGCTGCGCTTTTCACGGGAGCCTGTGACGCTGATTCTGACGGCAACCTCCCGAAACAAGGTACTACCACAGCGGCGGGGGGCAGCGGTGGCGTGGTGAGCACAGGTGTGGGCGGGCAGGGTGGTATCCCCCTCTGCGGGAGCGCCGGAAGAACACTCGATGAAGCCGGCTTGACTGAGCTGGCGTTCGATGACGGCATGCCTGTGTACAGCGTGCGTGATCAGGACTGGTCGATCACGACCAACAAGACCTACAAGCTCAACGAGTCGGTGTTGCACGAGGCAGTACGCTTCGAGCTCGATCACCCAGCCAAGATCTATGGCTTCAAGATCATGTGGGCCAAGCTGCCGACCGATGACCCGAAGCGGGAGCTCGAGGCGGGTCTTTATCCCGACTTCGGCTACAACGGCTTCGACTTCTGGGCGCCCGACCCGCTGTGGACGGGTACGCGCTGCGTCGAGGACACCGACGACGAAGGCACCTGGCTCACCTACGCCTTGGATGAGCCCATCGTCGTCGACCATCCTGGTCTGGTCTACGTGGCACACCAGGCGGCTCCCGGTGATCCAGTCTGGTGGTTCGACGGTACGGTCGAAGGCGAGGAAGACCCGTGCAGCACGTTCCACGAATGTCAGTCTTCCTACAACTTGCCGGAGGCTGACAAGAACACGTTCTACAACGGGCTCAGCTTTCCGTTCCAGTACCACTTCATGGTGCGCCTCTACGTCGAATACACCGACAACGTGAAGCCGGCCGACAAGATCTTCCAAGAGGTCGCCAACGCGCCCTCGGGCAAACACGTCGCCTGGGGCGACTACGACAACGATGGCTTCGACGATCTTCTGCTCGGCGCCAAGCTTCACAAGAACAACGGTGACGGCAGCTTCACGGACGTCAGCGCCGCTGCTGGCCTAGACGGAATCGCCGCCACCGGTGGCGTCTGGGGTGACTACGACAACGACGGCTGTTTGGACATATTCTTGTTCCGGGAGTCCTACAGCCAGCCCGACCATTTGATGCATTCGGATTGCAAGGGCGGTTTCACCGATGTGACAGCCAGCGCTGGCTTGGACGATACGCAGTCGTACAACACCTGCGCCAATCCAATGAAGAACACCCACGCGCCCTCGGCCGCTGCGGCTTGGTTCGATCTCGACGCCGATGGCTATCTCGATCTGTACGTGGCCAACTTCAATTGTTGGGACGATTACAGTTTCTACATCGATACGGTGTTTCGCAACAAAGGCGACGGCAGCTTTGAAGAGATAACTGGAAAGAAGGGTTTCAAAGCCAGTGCGACACCGAGCCGAGGTGTCGCGCCGGTGGATCACGATGGGGACGGCGACGTTGATCTATTCGTCAACAACTACGTTCTGAAGGGCAATCTACTTTTCGATAATGACGGCGATGGGACTGTGACCGAGCGAGCAGTCGTAGCTGGAGTGGCCGGTCATATGGTGGGCTTCTATTACGGGCACACCATTGGTGCGGCATGGGGTGATATCGACAATGACGGCGACTTCGATCTCATCAGCGCCAATCTCGCTCACCCGCGCTTCTTTGATTTCTCCGACAAGACAGAGGTGCTCATCAATCAGGGCAATGGGAACTATAAAGACCTTGCCGGCGACTGGAAGCTCCCCGCGAGCGCTGCTGGTCTACGCTACCAGGAAACTCATTCGGTACCTGTGCTGGCCGACTTCGATCAGGATGGAACCCTCGATTTGATGATCACCTGTGTGTACAACGGCAGGCCGACCGACTTCTATTGGGGCAAAGGGGACGGCACCTTCACCCTCGATGCTTATCATGCTGGCATCACGACACAGGACGGCTGGGGCGCTGCGGCTGCCGATTACGATCATGATGGCGACATGGACTTGTTCGCTACCAATCTGTTCGAGAACAAGAGCGGCGTCACCACAGGCCATTGGTTGCAGGTGAGGGTAATCGGTACCAGCGCCAACTGGGCGGCCCTCGGCGCCACAGTGAAGCTCACTGCGGGCAACAAGACATATATCCGCCACGTGCAAGGAGGCAGCGGCAAAGGCGGGCAAGATTCGATGTATCTACATTTCGGGCTTGCCGATGCCACCACTGTCGACTCAATCGAGGTGACGATGCCGGGTGGCAAGAAGCTGAGCTATGGTGGGCCCATCGCCGTTGATGGTCGGGTATGGTTGTACGAGGATGAGACCACGGCGTTGAGTGGTTGGGCGCCGCCGAAATGAGATGAATCGATCCGCACCGGCGTCCGCGTAGTCCGCGTCCGCGTCCGCGTCCGCATCGGCGTCCGTGTCCGTGTCTGCGTCCGTGTCCGTGTCCGCGTCGGCGTGCGGGAACCCGAATGCCCCTACCGCGACTCTGAGATACGGGCGGGGATGAACCGCTCGAGTTGTCGTACGACGACCACGCTCACGCCCCGGTCACGACCACGCGCACCCGGTCGCGCACCCGCTCGGCCCCGAACACGACAATTCGCGGGTCGGGCGGGGGATTGACCGGGTCGTGGTCTTCCTCTACAAGCGCGCCAACAGACTAGCGCTTCGGTGCTGAGGGCGGCTGTTGCCGTTTCGGAGTAGCGCTCAGGTCAACGATCGAAGCGCTGCCAGGTGCCCTCGATGAAACGCTCGTGGGGCAAGAAGGCATCTTTGTAGGCCATGGCCGGACAGGCGGCGATGTACAGACCCAAGTACAGGTAGCGCAGCTCGAGCTGCTGACAGAGCTGGATTTGCTTCATGATCGAGAAGGTGCCCAGGCTGAGCTGCGCGTGGGCAGGATCCCAATAGAAATAGACAGCACTGAGGGCGTCGTCCGCCCGATCCACGATGGCAAGACCGGCAAGCTTGCCCGCGATCTGGTAGCGCATTTCGAAGGTCTCGCAGCAGCTCTCACCAAGAAAGGAGCGGTAGGCGTCGACACTGGTGGTGCGCTCACCGGCTGCCAGATCGCGACCTTGCTTGTGCACGTTGTAGAGCTGCACCCGCTGTAGATCGATGCTGACTTTGCCGAGCGAGACATGGACCTGCTGTTCGCCACGGCGAACAACCCGCCGCTGGCTACGACTGTGCTCGAAATCGTTCACATCGAGGCGGATGGGCTGACAGGCTTTGCAGCTCGGGCACGAGGTCCGGTAGAGCAAGCGTCCTTGGCGTCGGTCCCCGGCCCGCAACCGATCACCGAACTCCTTACGAGTGAGCGCCCGCACTGGCAGTCGTAGCGGCAGTCGCCAGGTTTGCTCGCGCAGATACGAGCACTCCCCTGGCTCGTCATAGACGACCAGCTCAGGGGGCGTGGTGGCGACCACGCGCACGCGTGGCGTTGCGGACATTCACTCATGATGCTGCGAGGTGGCGCGTGGCGCAATCCAGCTTTGTTCCGGAGTGATGTTGCGGCGACGAAGGCTTGGTCGTGCGCGAAACCGTTCGACGATCGAGTACATTCGCCGCCGGGCGTCAGCATAATTCATGGGAAGCGCTCCCCATCTTGTTTGGAGTGAGCCTCGCGAGCACTTGCCGTCCGGGGCCGCATGCCGCCAACGCGACGGCGACGCCGACGACCACGGCGAGCGAAACAACGACCAGCGCAGCTGGGACTGGGTCGACCGCTGCGGTTGTTGCAACCGCCTCGACAGTTTCGACTGTGGCCACGGCCTCGGCGACTCCAACCGCGACTTTGGCAACCAGTCCGCCACCCATACCGCGACGAGGCGACTATCCGTTGCTGCTCAACCCGAAGGACGCTCGCGGAAAATACATCTTCAAGGATTGGCAGGGTGACAAGTGTGTGGTGGCGAGTGGCAAGCTCGGTCCGCCCGATGCACCCCCTCCGATGCGCCCCATCGCTTGCCCTGCTTCCATGCATCACCCGAGCTACAAGCGCTGCAATCGTTCGTTCTTGCGTGCTAAGGCCGACCGCAGCGCCTGCATTTGCTCCTTGGAGCAAGGCATGGCGCCGCCTCCCCCATTCGTAGTGCCCTGTCCTTGAGCGGCTCGAGCTTCGAGCCAACTTGTTGCGAGTTCATCATGAGAAAACGACTTTCGCTTGGTAGTCATGTCGCCGCGTTGCTTGTTCTTCTGGGCGCGGTTGCCTGTTCCTCGAGCCCCGAGACCTCGCCCTCAGGGGGAAGCGCTGGTGCCGGCGCTGGTGGGGGTGACCCGCTAGAGCTCGTCCCGCCGCAACAGCTCATGGCCGATCCGACGAAGGATTGTCCTGCTGAGTATGCCTCCAAGACGCCAGTGGAAGGCGTGAATCTGGGCTATTCGATTGCTGGTCAGACGCGCGACTTCTTCCTCATGTTGCCCCCAGCCGACTTCACGGGTCCTCGGCCCTTGCTGGTTGCTTTCAACGGCACTGGAGGCAATGGAAAGTCATTTTCGTCGAGCTCCAAGCTCTCCGATTTCGCTGCACGGGGCTTCGTCGTGGTGGCCCCCTCGAGCAACGAAAACGGCACCATCTGGCCGGTGTGGGACGCGATGCACACCAGCTCGGAACCCGACGTCGACAACAAGGACTTGGCGTACTTCGACAGCCTGGTTCAGTGCCTGGCGGGCCACCAAGCCATCGATAGCAAACGCATCTACATCGGTGGCCATTCGGCCGGCGGCATCATGACAAATTACATGTTGCAGCGACGCAGCACGTTGCTGGCTGGCGGCATCGTCGCCTCGGGCGTGCTCAGCCTCACCAAGCCCCAAGAGTCCGCTCCGCTCGATGACCTGTTCGCACTGGTCACTTGGGGCGGCGACAACGACGCCTACAGTGGCGGCACCGGGGAGGTGAGCGTGCCCGAGATCAACTTCGTCGAGCAGGCCGCTCTGGCTTCCCAGTTCTATGCCGCCGAGCCCAACGTCGGTCATGTTCGCTGCTCGGGCGCCAACATCGGTCACGCCTGGCTCGATGAGATCAACACCAGCATGATCGATCTGTTGCTGGCGCACCCCAAAGGCCTCTCGGGCAAGTCGGGGATCACGGTAGCTGCGAGCCCCGGCGGCGGCGTCAGCTGCTCGACCGAGCCCTTCGAATTCGAAAGCGGTGTTACCGTCATCTGTCCCACGCAGACCACCACCCCAGGGTGTGCAAAAGCCTGTCAGTTATGGGGTGATTGCGTCGTGGAAAACGCAACCGTTGGTCCCATTCTGGCGCCGCAGTTGCCCAAGCTCGGCTTTTCGGGACCCGACAACAGCGACTGTAGCGGCTGCGTGAGCTACTGCGAAACCACCGCCACCACCAATGCAGATGCCGAGGTGCTTGCTTGCATGAGCATGCATGCCGACAAGGCCGAGTGCGGGCCGGGCATCGACGGAGCCTTGCCGGCGATTGATGCAATCAACGTTTGCTGCGAGGGGCGCAGCGATTCGCCCCTGTGTCTGGAAGTCTGTGCCACGATGCTCGAGAACGGCGCCACCAAAGCCTTCTTGTCGAGCTGCGTTGCGCTTGCCGACAAGTAAGAGGCAGCTACGTGTCTTGTTGATCGGGCTGTGAGCTGGGGCCCGGCGTGGGCTTGGGTGCCATGAACGCAGCCAAGTCTCCAAAGAGGCCGCTGGTTGCGAAAGAGCCAATCAGCTTGGGCAAACCACCTTTGGGAACGAGCGAGCCCACCAACCCAAAAAGCAAGATGAGCGTGCGCTCGACGTAGAAGAAGCCGTCTGGATAGTACGCATTGCGCATGATCTCGCGTAGCTTGCCGCGCGTTTGTTCGAAGCCGCTCAGCTTCATCATCGTCTCGCGGTCCATCTTGGAGAAGTCCTCGATCCGTACCCCGCCAAGCACTTTGAGGTAGGCGCGGCCGATGTCGGCGAGCATCTCGCGGTCACCTCCTTCGGCGACGAAGCCCATGTGCTCTACCCCGAGCAGGATCTGCTCATCGTTACGCATCATCGCGCCGAGCACCACCATCCGCATACCCTCAGCGAGTGTTTCGCTGACGCTCTCGACCGCTCCGTAATCGAGAATCACCAACGTCGGCCCCGGCCGCACCAGAAAATTGCCCGGGTGGGGATCGGCGTGAAACACCCGCTTGCGTAGCAGCATGGTGATGAAGCAATCGACCAACAACAACGCCACCGCTTCGGGATCGATGTCGTCGTTGCGCAGGGCAGTGCTGTCCGAGATCTTGTGGCCCTGCTGGTAGCCCATGGTGAGCACGCCGCCCGCGGTCAGCTCGTCGACGACGTCGGGGACCACCACATCGTCGCGATCCTCGAACAACGCTCGGAGCAAGCCCATGTTGCGCCGTTCGTTGGCGTAGTCGGTTTCGTGGGCGAGCATGTCGCTGAGCTGCTCGAGCACGCGGCCGGTGTGGATGAAGCCGAAGAGCTTTTCGAGCACCGGTAGGAGCTTTCGCACCACGCCGAGATCACGGTCGATCAGCTCGGCGATGCCTGGATAGAGAATCTTGACCGCGAGCAGCCGGCCGTCAGGAGCTGTCGCGCGATACACCTGGGCGAGTGAGGCTGCGGCCAACGCTTCGGTTTCGAAGCTGTCGAAGCGCTCGAGCGGGTTTTGGCCGAACGCCTCCTCGAGCCGAGGCAGCATCTCGGCGAACTCACGGGGCGGGACCTTGTCCTGGAGCTTCTCGAGCCGCCGTCCGTAGGCCGCTGGCAAGAAGCTGCCGAGCACGCTCAGCACCTGTCCGAGCTTGATGAAGACTCCCCGAAGGCGCATGAAGCCCGTCGCGAGGCGTTGCGCGTTGCGTTCGTGGACCCGCTCGCTGCGTCGCTGCATTCGCTTGGAGCCGAACAGCTTGCTCAAAAACCACTGATCGACAAGACGACCTACGCCAAGGCTGTGGATGCGGCGCTCCTGGCCAAGCTCGACGACTTCGAAGCCATACACGACAAGGAGGTCGTGCCGAAGGTCAAGCAGGTCTATGAGCTCAAGAAGAAAGAGCTCGCCTTGACCGCCACATTGGCCACGGCCGACGAGGATTCGCAGGTTGAGCTTCGGTCCAACATCGCGAAGCTGCGCAGCCAAATGGCCGTCCTCGACGATACCGCGGACAAGCGAAGCGTGGTCATGATCGGCCTGCTCGAGGACATTGAAGGGCTGACCAAAGACGCCGCGGAGCTCTTGGATACCAAGGCCCTCGAGACCGCCGACGGTGCCAAGCTCTGGATGTTTGGCAGCGCACTATTCGCCTTGGCTCTGGCACTGGTGCTGGGCCTCTTCGTGGCTTTGCAGGTCACCAGGCCGCTGAAGCGAATGGTCGAAGCTGCTGATGGTTTGGCTCGCGGGGACGTCAATCAGCGCGTCGACGTAGACAGGGGCGATGAGCTCGGCGAGCTCGCCAACTCCTTCACGGTCATGATTGAGTCGTTGCATCACAAGGCTGAAGTGGCGGCCAGTATCGCAGCCGGTGATTTTTCTACGGAGCTCAGCGCCGCAAGTGACGAGGATGTGTTGGGCCACGCCATGATCGAGATGCGGCGAGCCATCATGCGCCTGACCGCAGATACCCGTCGGCTCGTGCAAGCAGCTTTGGCCGGCAAGCTCGACGTGCGCTGCGACGCCTCCAGCCACCGGGGTGAGTTCGAGACTATCGTGAAGGGTATCAACAGCACCCTAGACGCGCTGCTCCACCCCGTAAACGAGGCCGCTGAAGCACTCACGCAATTGGCCGATTGCGATCTGCGTGCACGTATCGATAGCGACCACCGCGGCGATCACGCGAAAATGAAGAGGTCGCTCAATGCTACAGCGTCGGCGCTCGAAGCAGCCATGCTCGGCATGGCTCAAGCGGTCAGTCAGGTCTCAGACGCCAGCAATCAAGTGGCCACTGCCAGCCAACAGGTTGCTCACGGGGCGGCCGAGCAAGCCAGCTCTGTCGAGCAAGCGTCGGCCAATCTCGAGCAGATGCTCGGCATGTCGCGGCAGAGCGCCGACAACGCACAGAAGGCCCGCACTTTGGCAGAGTCGGCAAAAGACGCTGCTCTGAGTGGCAGCGCCTCGATGGCCGGTATGGTGCACTCGATGACCCAAATCCGCTCAGCGGCCGAGGGAACCGCCCAGATCATCAAGGACATCAACGAAATCGCGCTCAAGACGAACCTGCTTGCCCTCAATGCCGCGGTCGAAGCGGCCCGGGCTGGCGATGCAGGTCGAGGATTTGCCGTCGTGGCCGAGGAAGTGCGCAACCTCGCGCTTCGTTCCAAAGACGCCGCCCAGCGAACAGAAAGAAGCGCTGATTGGGACATCGGTTCAACTTGCCCTGGAAGGTGGCGAGGTGTCCAAGACCGTCAGCGAGCAGCTCAACGAGATTGTCGAGTCGGTCAACTCAGCTGCCGATATCGTCAAGGAAATCGCCGTCGCTGGCCAAGAGCAAGCCCGCGGCGTGGCTCAGCTCAACGATGCAGTCGGGCAAATCGATCGGGTGGTTCAGCAATCCGCCGCCACCTCGGAACAGAGCGCTTCGGCGGCCGAACAGCTGTCGAGTCAAAGTCAGGAGCTGGCGAGCCTCGTGGGTCGCTTCAGGATAAGCGACTCGGTGTCGCTGTCCGCCGCGGCGCCGCTATTGCGGCCACGGCTTCCAGCAAATCGCCCACATCACGCTGTGGTGGACGATCCGGAGAAGGTGATTCCGCTCGCAGACGAGGATCAGGACTACGCGGACTTCTAACTCGCGGTCCTGAGAGCGCGACTTCAATCCTGTTGCTTGCAGGGCTCGACTGCAGGTAACTCGACGCTGACATCGCCGTTGACCTCGACGAGCACTTCCATGCAACCGTCTGGCTCCATGGCGCCCGGCTTGAACAGCCCGGCGAAGACGAAATAACTCTTTGGATCGAGGCTGACCGGCTCGCCGAGGTCGCAAGGATCCATACTCTTTTTCTTGCTCACCACTGCGCTGATGGAAAAGTCAGGCCCGGCTACGGTTTGGCATATCGCGCCGTAATCGTTTTCGGTGGGTTGTTCGTCGGCCACCAGTGCCACCAACTTGCTGCCGTCATAGGCATCGAGCCCTTTGGCGGTAATGGTCATTTTGCCGGCTTTGCCGGTGCCGTGACCACCCTGACCGCTGTTTGTTGCAGTGTTCGATCCTGCTCCACCGCCGCTGCCGCTGTTGCTCGTGGTGTTGAATGTTTGCGGCGGGCCGTACTTCTTTGGCTGATCCTCCTCACAGCCGGCCAGCGCCAGCAAGAATGCCAGGATCAACAGCGCAGAAGGTTTCGATGAAATGCCAGCCACGACCCGATCTTAACATCCTGTTTTGGATCAGGACTGGAATCAGATCGAGAGCGTTGCCAAGCAGTTCCGACCAGCCCCTTTGGCCTGGTACAGGGCGGTGTCGGCCGCTTGGTAGAGCTGCTCGGGCTTGGTGCCGCGAACCGGCTCGACATCTGCAACGCCGAAGCTGCAGGTGATGCGGTGCTCGACTCCCTCGTACATGAACGGGCGCTGCTCGATCATGACACGCAAGCGGTCGGCCAGATGGCCGGCGCCAATCAAGTTACCTTCCGGCATGAGGATGGCGAACTCCTCGCCGCCGACGCGGGCCAGGGTATCTTCGCCTCGGATGTTGTCGATGACGAGTTGGGCAAGTTGGCGCAGCACCTCATCGCCTGCCAAATGACCGTGGGCATCATTGAGTTTTTTGAAGTGGTCGATGTCGAAAATCGCCAGCGCCAGCGAGCGGCGATATCGAGAGGCACGGGCGACCTCGGCACTCAAGCTCTGCTCGAAAAAGCGCCTGTTGTGGGCTTGGGTCAGCCCATCGTGGGTCATCAGGTTGAAAATGACCTCGTGGTAGTTCGACTCGAGGTTGCCGCCTTGCAGGAACTTGTAGATGTTGCGGCCGATCTTGACCTGGTCGCCATCGAGCAACGAGTACTCCTCCGACAGCATGTTGTTGACGTAGATGCCGTTGGTCGAGCCCAGGTCAGCGACAGAATAGCGGCCATCTTGCCATTTGAACTCGGCATGGCGCCGGCTGACCGTCTCGTCGTCGAGCACGAGCGCGCAGTCGGCCTCGCGGCCGACGACGAAGGGTTTTTCATGGTCGATCGGGATGCGTAGGCCTAGCTCTTTGCCATACAGGAGGATCAAGCACGCCTCGCGTCGGTCCTCGGTCGATTCTGGTGGCCCGAGCGTGTCCACGACCGTCGGGCGCATGGCCTCATCTGTCACCGAGCCAGCGTACCACGACCGAACTGAGCGAACCCAGCGACGCGTGATTACTCGAGCTCATCGATGGCAAAGATGGTCGAGGCGGTGCTGACCTGTCCTGTTGCAGGGTCGACGTTTCCGGTCAGCGTGAAAAGGCTGGTCTTGCCGTCGCCGTCCAAATCACCCTCGGCCGCTACCTCGAATCCACCCTGTCCCGGGTTGGGACCGCCGCGTGATGGGCCCTTGAAGTTGCCCGCGAGGTTGTAGCTGTAGCGATAGCGATGGGCGAACCTGAGCTCGAAGCCGAGGCACTTCCAGCCCCTATTTGCGTCGCCAGATTGGAAGTCCTGCCCCGAGCCGGTGCGTGGTCGATACTTTGATGCCTTGGGTACCTGGCGGGGAACCGATGGGGCGCTGCCGCAAAGCTTGCCCGTGTTGGCGCGTCGAGAGCCCACTGCCCGTGCCATGGCATGGAGTTGGTTGCGCGCCTCGTCCGTCATGCGGCGCATCACATGCCGCGAAGTTGCTTGCCGAAGGAGCCGATCGACGCCGTCGAAGAGCAGCAGATCTGCTTCGGCGCGCACGGTCGCGCCGTCCCGACTGACTTTGATCCCTTTGACTTGTTTGAGCAGTCGCTTTGCGCGGGGTAGCCCGTCGAGCAGCTTGGTCAGCTCGACGCTCAGCGTGCGGGCGCCTCGCTGTAACAAGTCCTCCAACCGGATGGCGTTGCGCTGAGCGCTCGTCCCACGGTCTTGCTTCATGGTGGCCGTCGCGTGAAGGCGAAGCTGGGCCCCCTGTCCAGCGATGACTCCAAACCCACGGGTCACAGGGATGCGCTTTGGCTCGGCGGCGACGACGACCAGTGCGTCCGGCACCGTTTGGATCTGGCTCACCAGATGGTGCTGTGGTGGCCGGGTCGGGGCGTCGTAGCGGTCGAGGGCCTCCTCGACATCTTTCATCCTCCCCATCACCAGCAGTCCGTTGAGCTCGAGGGCAACGGTCTTGCGGTAGTCGGGACCAAAACGCATTGCTCGGCGTTGGCGCAGCGTCGCCGTTTTCGTCTTCTTCGCGACCTTTGCCAAGCAAGCGAGCGCGCGCTTGGGCGGCACGTTCAGCTGAGCCACGATGAGCGGCAGTTGAGCCTCGAAGCCCGCCATCGTCAGCACCAGCTCGTCGACGATCTCGAAGGGCGAAAATCCGCATTTGTCGGGTAGGGCAGTGAGCGTCTCATCTCCGGAGACGAGCAGGCCCACTGCCGCAACATATCCGGGTAGCGCGCGCAGTGCCTCGCCGTCCAGCCGCAAGACCACTTCGGGGCTCGCCACCGTCAACTCCATCGCGCTGGCCGCTTTTGGCGTGGCCGTGGCTGAAGACATCTGCGCGCTGGCCGTCGTCGTTGCGATCACCGACGGGGTAGGGATTACCGCAGGCACTAGCGTGCCGTCCCCGTTGCAGGCCGCCAAGAGCGCCAAAAGGACGATTGCCGGCAAAGGAAACCCAGCGGTTGTTGCCAACCAGGGGCCGGTGCTCCGGTGCGTCGCGCTGTCCAACAGTTTGAACATTGCGATTTCGGGTTGTAGTCTGCGCTGGCCCTGCTTGCCAGAGGCGCCCGTCATGCTCTTCGCGGCTCTCCTCGGTTTTGCCTTCGGCTGGCTCGGTTCAGTGCCGGTCGCCGGGCCTATTGCTGCGCTCGTGGTCACCCGCGGGATCCAAGGTCGTTTTCGCGCTGGCGTGTTCATTGCGCTCGGAGGCGCATTGGCCGAGGCGGTGTATGCGTTTCTGGCGTTCTGGGGTTTTTCGACCTTTCTGACTCAGTACCCGATCATCGTGCCGCTCTCGCGGGCTGCTGCTGCGGTGGTACTGATGGCGCTCGGGATTGTGTTCTTGCGCACCAAGGAAGCTAGCGAATCTGAGGTTCCGCCTGCCGATTCTGCTTTTGGCAGCTTCATGTTGGGTGCGTCGATTTGCGCCCTCAACCCGACCCTGATCGCCACCTGGACAGCGGTCGTGACCACCCTCTACAGCACCTCGTTGATCGATTTTCACGGGGCCCAAGCGGTGCCCTTCGGACTCGGTGCGCTTGCCGGCATCGCGGGCTGGTTTCTCACCCTGCTTTGGATCATCCACCGCTACCGAGAGCGCTTCTCTCCTGCCACGCTCGCCAAGACCGTTCGCGTCATCGGTGGTGCGTTGATCCTGCTCGCGCTCTGGTTCGTGTTTCGCTTCGTGCAGTATTTCCTGTAGCAAGCGGGCTTCGAGGCAGCAGCATGCGGACTGCTGTCAGCAGCAGCACCCGTAACTTGTTGAAAACACCACGCGGATCGCTGGCACCCTACTTGCGCTAGCCCAAACATGGCCATCGCAAAGTTCCTTCTTCTTTGGGCGCTGATGTTGCTCGCCGCCCGAGGTCTGGTCAGCCAACTAGAGTCGCCGCGCCCCGTCGCTGATGATGGGCGGCGCTGGTGATGACAGAGGTGGGTCTTCTTCCTCGTCGAGCAATGCCACGCAAAGCCTGACGAAGTCGGCCTCGGTGACCATGCCGAGCAGGAAGTCGTCCTCATCGGTGACTGGGACGCAGCCAATCTTCTTGTCCCAGAGCATTCTGCCAACGTCGGAAACCAGAGCTTCAGGTCGGACTGCCAGGACGTCGGTGTTCATCAGCGCGCTGACCTTGGCGTGGGAGCGAATGAGCTCATCGCGTTTTTCGCGCTGTTCGGACAGCGAGCTCGACAGCCCATGCATGAGATCGCGGTGGGTCAACAGCCCTATCAGCTTGTTGTCCTCGTCCACCACGGGCATGTGGCGAATGCGGTAGCGCGCCATGCCCTCTTCGATGTTCTCAAGCGAATCATTTGCCTGCAAAGCGACTACCTTGCGCGACATGATGTCGCAGACGGTTTCCGGCGGGAACTGCCGGGGCGGTAGCTCTCGGGTCGTGCCTGGCACGCGCGTGGAGGCTGGAGGTGGCAGCGGTCGGGTGGACGGATGGGTCGATGCGGGTCGTGAGCCCTTCGGCGGCGGCTTGGGCGGCTCGACGGCTTCGATAATTTCCTCGTCATCTAGGGAGTCTGGCGGCAGCGAATCTGCCCGGTCGGCAGCGACTGCCTCCTCCGCATCCTTTTCGTCTACCTCGCCGATCTCCAAGGACGGTTCGGAGTTCGATTGGTCTGTCTCGCTCATGCTCTGCCCCCAGATTGGTTTTCCCCCCAACCATTGGGGAGTCTACACCTATGAGAAAGCAAGAGATGTGCCTCAGAGTCAAGCCCCGGGTTTGGGACCCACCAGAGTCTGCAAGGAGGCGCGAGCGACTTCTTCGCCACCGTCATCGCGTAGCGAAACTGCGATCTCGTAGGTATGCTTGACTGCGCTGTCGGGCACTGGGCAGTGGCACTCGCCCGTGATCCGTCCGCGGGCTTTCTTCAAGTACTCGATGCTCAGGCCAGCCACGATGAAGCGCGCGTCGTCCGGCAGTGAATAGGCCACTGCAACATTACCGGTGAGCTCTGCCAGGTTCGCCAGCGCGATGGCGTGAACGCAGTTGAGGTGATTACGGTTGCTCCGGCAGTCGGCTATGCACACTTTGGCGTAGCCGCGCGAGAGCTCCTTGACCCGCGCGTCGATGGTGCTGGTATAGGGCGCCGCCTGCCCGATCAGCTTGCTGAACACCACCTTGCCAGCGGGGAGCTTGCTCAGCAGGTCCCAGGCGTCGCGGATCATGTTGCCGGGGCGGTTGATGTCCACCAACAGGCTCTGTGCTTTGGCTGCGATGCTCATGAGCTCCTCTAAAAGGTGGATTTTCCTACCACGTGCGTACTACCCCTTCCACAAGGAGCGGTGTCGACAAGCACGGAGGCTAATACGCAGGGCGCTGAAACGGTCGCCCCCAAACGGGCACCCAGGCAGCCCAGCGGCTGGCTTGGGCGACACTGGCGCCTCGGGCTTGGGCTCGGTCTGGGGCTCGGACTAGTCAGTCAGCTGCTGATATACGTGCTCGCACGTGGTGAGCTGGACGCGACTCCGTGGCAGCGCGTGGCGGCGGTTTTCTACGCCACGGGCAGTTGGGTGGCTGCCAGCTTGGTGCTCGGTTTGATTTCCCTGGGCTTGTTGCGATGGCGCGCGGGCCGAATCTTGGGTCTTACCCTCAGCTCTGTGACGCTGGGTTTGTTGGCTCTGTTGCTGGTGTTGGGCACGGCGTTGCGCATCCTCAGCGGTAGCTATCTGACCGTCGGCGCGATTCTCTTCTCGCTCGCTAGTCATCAGCACTTCCTACACGGCGTGGTGGGTGGCTACGGGGCCTTGGCGGCGGGCATCGCCGGAACCCTGTTGGTCTTCATCCTCGCTTTTGCCCTCTGGCTCGCGCCAGCAAGCCGTCGCAAGAAGGATCTGGCCGCCAGGCACGGCATCACACTCGGGGTCCTGCTGGTGATGCTCGTGTCGGTTTACGCCTTGCGCCCACATAGCCGTTTCGCGCGGGGCGTGTTTTTGGGTGCACCGCTGCTGGCGCTGGTCAGCTCGTTCGACATGGGTGGCGACTTCGAGCTCGACCGGCTCCATGCGCAGCCTGACGCGATCGCCGAGCCGCTGGCGCCCCACGGTCCACCGTTGTCAGATGGCACGCTTTGGCGCAGCAAACTCACCACGTCGACCGGTCCACGTCCAAACGTGCTGC
>CAZRGL010000176.1:0-18162 GCA_964599485.1 uncultured Polyangiaceae bacterium | reverse complement strand
GACTTGGATTCGGGGTCGCAGAAATTGCTGCAAAAACCGTCTTCGGGTTGGTCCAGACACAGCGCCCAGAGGCATTGATAGCCAGACTCACATGTGGCGCCGAAGGCCTTCTTCTCGATGGGCGGGGGCGCCTCCTTGTTTTCGGCCAGCGGGGTGGCGCCGGCGGCGGCGAAAGCCTTGTCGAGTAGGGCGCCGTGGGCGTGCAAATTGGTCAGTACGCCCCCGCCGAGGACGCAGTCGCCGACCCGTGAGTGAACCCCCACTATCGCGCCCGTTTCATTTGAGATCGTGGGCCCGCCGGAGTCACCCGAGCACATGCTCGTGCTGAGCGCTGCCTCTCCGTCGGCAGTGAGGAAGTTCCAATCGCGGCCGGTGCTCAGCACGTCCACGTCTTCTCGTCGCCGCCTGGTACCCGACGAGGACCACTTGCCATCAGTCGTCACGCCATAACCAATCGAGGTGACCGGTTCGTGGGCCAAGGGGCCAAAGTCCAGGCGCACTTGCATCGGGGGTATGTTGACCGCCTGGTCGAGCAACAGGAACGCGACGTCGGCGTCGCACAGCGATTTGCCCTCCTCGTGGAAGATTTGCTTGCCCTTGGCAACGGGCATGTCGCTTCCGACCTTGGGCTTGTAGCCGGTGTAGATCTCGAACCCGGTTGCAGGGTGGTCACCAGCAACATGGTCGCCGTTGTAGCTGTTTCCGTCGGAGCTGCAGCTGATGCCTTCGGTTATGGCGGGCGCCACGCAATGCCAGGCCGTTACGAGCAGATTGTCAGCGACGAGCGCGGCGCTGCAGCCTCCTGTCGGTCCCTTCAAGAAGACAACGCCCTCGTGCGCGTTCGGACCGGTGTCGTCGACGCCGCCGACGATGGCCATCTGTCTCGAGCTCGTCGCCTCTGGATCAGGACGCTCATCAGAAGCTCCACATGCGCTCAACGAAAACAAGAGCGCCAAGGTGGCCGCTCGCACGAGACAACGCATTTTGAGCATTGTTGGGAATCTATCACGACAACACGATGGGTGGCTCGATCGAGTGACAGCGGCCAGGTGGATCGTGTTGGCTGGATCATGACAGCACCAGATTGGGCTCAGCGACTGCGCCGGCGAACCAAATTTCAGTTACTTAGGCCGGGAAATGTAGTTGGCACAGCGAGTGCTTACTACACGGGTGCACAATGTAGGACCTCCTCCCAATTGAACCTGCATTGTCTCCTTATCCATCTCCTTTCTCCCATCCATCATGCAACCGCCGGCGGCCCTCCCACCGCCGGCGGTAGCGTTTTGTGGTATCGCCCGCCGTGCTCGCGGCTTCGGCTTTCGGCTCTTTCTTTGTGGGCTCGCTGATGGCGCTGCGATATCCAGCTGCGGATGCGCCATTTTCTCACCACCGCAGATTGGACGCGCGAGGAGCTGCAGGCGTTGCTCGACGACGCTCGTGCACTCAAGGATGGGGCGGCTGGTAGAGATCTCGAAGGTCGCGCCGTAGGCTTGCTGTTTTTCAACTCTTCGCTGCGCACGAGGACTTCCTTCGACATCGGAATCCAGCAGCTCGGCGGGCACGCCGTGGTGCTCGAGCCAGGCAAGAGCGCCTGGCCGATTGCTTTCGAGCCGGGCGCAGTCATGGACGGCGATCAAGAAGAGCACATCTGCGAAGTGGCCCGGGTGCTGTCACGCTACTGCGACCTAATCGGCGTGCGAGCTTTCCCCAAATTCGTCGATTGGTCTGCTGATCGTCGCGACCAGGTCATCGGCGCCGTCGCCGAGCATGCCAGCGTGCCGGTCATCAACATGGAGACCATTACTCACCCCTGCCAAGAGCTCGCCCTGATGATGACATTGCAGGAGCGATTCGGTAGCACCGACGCCAAGCGCTTCCTGTTGACCTGGACCTACCATCCGCGTCCGCTCAATACGGCGGTGGCCAACTCGGCCTTGCTCATTGCCTCCAAGTTCGGAATGGACCTGACCTTGTTGTGCCCCACTGACGAATACTTGCTCGATGATCGCTACATGCAGGCCGCTCGGGATGCGTGTGGACGCAACGGGCGCTCGTTTCAGGTGAGCCACGACATCGACGAGGCCTATAGCGGCGCCGATGTGGTCTACGCCAAGAGCTGGGGAGCGCTGCCCTACTTCGGGCGTTGGCCTGAAGAGAAGCTACTGCGCGATGATAACAAGCACTTCATCGTCGACGAACGCAAGATGGGTTTGACGCCCAACGCGGTCTTCTCGCATTGCCTGCCGGTGCGCCGCAACGTCAAGGTGAGCGATGGCGTTCTGGATTCGGAAGCATGCGTCGCCATTGACGAAGCGGAAAACCGCTTGCACGTACAAAAGGCCATCATGCGCAAGCTGATAGGAACAGAACCATGACGCTCAGCCGCGCCGCGCTCGTCAAGCTGCTGCGCACCATGGGCGGGCGCAAAGAAGTGGAGCAATACCTGCGCCACTATTGCAGCGTCGACTCGCAGAAGTTTGCGGTCATCAAGATCGGCGGCGGCATACTCGACGAGCAGCTCGAGTCGGTTGCAGCCTCGTTGGGTTTTCTGCAACAAGTCGGCCTCTCGCCAATCGTCGTGCACGGCGCTGGCCCTCAGCTCGACCGCGCCCTCGAGGCTGCGGGCATCGATTGTCCCCGCTTGGATGGCTTGCGCGTGACGCCGCCACAAGCGATCGAGCTAGTCCGTCGTGTGTGTCAGGAACAGAATTTGGCTTTGGTCGCGGCGCTCGAGCAGCACGGCTGTCTCGCGCGGCCCATCACCTCAGGTGTTTTCGAGGCCGAGCCATTGGACCGAGCGCGCTACGGGATGGTTGGCGAAGTCAGCGGTGTCGACGACGCAGCCGTCGTGGCGAGCTTGCAGGCCGGACAGCTGCCCATCTTGACCTGCTTGGGCACGAGTCGCAGCGGGCAGATTCTGAACGCCAACGCCGACTCCGCTGCGCGGGCTTTGGCGATGCGCTTCGAGCCGCACAAAATCATCTTCCTGACACCGAGCGGCGGCTTGCTCGATCAGCGCGGTCAGTTGATCAGCGCGGTCAACCTGTCCGAGGATTTCGAGCCGCTCATGAAACAGCCCTGGGTGCAGCGCGGGATGCGCCTGAAGCTGCAACAGATCAACGCCCTGCTCGACAAGTTGCCGTCTTCTTCGTCGGTCTCCATCACCTCCCCCGAGCAGCTGGCCCGAGAGCTGTTCACTCATCGTGGTGCGGGGACCTTGCTGCGCCGGGGCGAACGTATCTCGTGCCACGACAGCTTCGATGAAGTCGATCAGGGTCGCTTGCGTCGCCTGCTCGAGTCCTGCTTCGAGCGACAGCTCGCACCGAACTACTTCAACGACCGAAGCGGCTACCGTCTCTACTTGAGTGAGGCATATCGAGCGACCGCAATCCTCACCCAAGAGGCGGGCCTGCCCTATCTGGATAAATTCGCGGTAACCCACAAAGCACAAGGGGAAGGACTAGGCGGTTCGGTTTGGGCACGCATGCGGCGCGACAACAGCTCGCTGTTCTGGCGCTCTCAAACTCGCAACGAAGTCAATACTTGGTACTTCCAACAGGCCGACGGAAGTTACCGGACCGCCAAGTGGACCGTGTTCTGGTACGGGTTGAAGGACTTCGCTGAAATATCTCGCTGCGTCGAAGCGGCGCTGGCGCTGCCGCCGACCCTACGGGCGCATGGATCTGGTCATGAATGACAAGGGGGCGAAAAAGCGGGTTGGTGTCGTCGGCGCGCGCGGGCACGTCGGTGTCGAGCTGTTGAGCCTGGTATGCGGTCATCCGCAGCTCGACCTCGCTTTCATTGGCTCGCGGGCGCTGGCGGGCAAATCGCTCACCGAAGTGCTGCCGCCTGACACGGCCGTGGGTGAGGTCGCATCGGCTTTGCGCTTCGAGTCGATCGACGCCGAGCAAGCAGCCGCTCGTTCCGCCGATGCGGTGGTGCTGGCTCTGCCCAATGAGCTGAGCGCTCCCTTCGTCGAGGCCCTGGGCCTTGCGCAACCAGCGTCGGTCATTGTCGATCTCAGCGCGGACCATCGTTTTGATGATGACTGGGCCTACGGGCTGGTGGAGCTTGGTCGTGAGCGGTTGGCCGGCGCACGCCGCATCTCCAATCCTGGCTGTTATGCGACCGCCGCTCAGCTCGCTCTTGCCCCATTGGCCGATCTGTTGACTGGCCCGCCGTCGATCTTTGGCGTGTCGGGTTACAGCGGTGCCGGCACCACGCCATCGCCGCGCAATGACCCCGAAGTACTACGTGACAACCTGTTGCCCTATGCCCTGACCGGTCATGTGCACGAGCGTGAGATTGGTCATCACTTCGGCAAGCGCGTGCATTTCATGCCACACGTCGCGTCGTTCTTCCGCGGCATCAGCTTGACGATCGACTGCGGCCTGAGCACAGCGATCGGCACCGATGCGCTCTTTGATCGTTTTGGGGAACGCTACGCAGCAGAGCCGCTGGTAAGGGTGCAGCGTGAAGCTCCACTGGTGCGCGAAGCTGTTGGCTGCCACCACGCCACGATTGGCGGTTTTTCCTGCGACGGCGCCCGCGCGGTCGTGGTCGCTACCCTCGACAATCTCCTCAAGGGTGCGGCGAGCCAAGCGCTGCAGAATCTCAACCTTGCGCTGGGCTTGCCCGAGCTGTTGGGCTTGCCCCTCCTTGGGACGCCAGGGTTGGGGGTTGCGCTCTGATGTGGCGGGTGTCGCTCCTCATCGGCCTGCTGCTGTCGAGCGCGTGCTCTCCGGAAAGGACGCTCAGCGTCAGCGCCGGCGCGGTGCCAGCCCTGTCGCTACCAAGTGCTGTTGCGGTCAGCAGCCAAACGCCGCAGCGTCCACCCACGCCGTCGGCTTGTCGCGCCCCTTCCTTGTCCGCCCGTACAGCAATCGATGCGCGTGACAGCGCTTCGCTCTCCCGTTGCCAAGCTGTTGCGACGGGCGATCCGCGTGTCGGCAAGCGTTGCGGCATGGCGGGCTCGGAGCCTTCTCTCGATTTGGCGCGGCTAGAGCGAAGCATCATGCCGCTCGATCAGGCGACGATGCTGAAGGTGCGCGAGATTGCAGCTCGCGGAGCCAAGCTACGGCGCCGCAAGCGTGTCGTCGGATTGGTCGGTGACAGCATGACGGTATCCGGTGCCTTATTTCGTTCGCTCACCAGCACCGCCGATTCCGATCGCATCGTGCTCGCCCCCGAAGTGCGCCGTGCGCTGCAAACTCGGGTCGATGGCGATGATGCACGCACCATCATCGACTTTTATCGAGGCGTGAAAGCGCAACGCATCCAAGGGCAGTGGCACGATTCGTTCTCGGCTCTGCGTGCTGCGAAGGTGGGCGCCCGGACGCCATGGGCGCTGACCGGTGGAGCGGTCTCTCCCCTGAGCAAGATGATCGAGCAGCTCTCGCCCGCCGTGGCCGTGGTGCTCTACGGCGGCAATGATGCAGCGTTTCGCGTAGCGCCGCCCGAACGACTCGCCGACGACTTCGAGCGCGACATGAGCCGCCTGCTCGACGCCCTCGAAGCGCAGGGGATCATTCCCGTCATGAACACGCTGGCGCGGCACGGCGACACTCCTGGGATCGATGCCTGCGGCAAGCGCGGAGAGATGACCAACTGGCGCATCGCCGTGCACACCAACGCCATCAACGTGCGCGCCGCCCAGATCGCTTGCAAGCGCCACCTGCCGCTCATCGATTTGCGCGACGCCATGGACGCGGCCGATAGCCGCGGCCTCGGCAGCGACGGCATTCACCCTACCGTGTATTTGCGCGGCTCCGCGGTGCTCGACGCCCGTGGTTTGCGTTGTGGCTACAACCAGCGCAACTATCTGACCTTGCGCATGCTCAAGCTGCTCAAAGAGGCGCTCGGCTGGTAACGATTCACTGCGTCAAGAGCTCCATGAGCGCGGTGGGCGTACTCATCGCTCCGACCACACGCACAAGGAGAATCAGTCGCCCGTCTCGGCCCACACGGGTGTCTCGGGGCGTTCGGCCGTCGAGCGCTTTGAAGTGTGCGCTTGCTCCTTTGGCGTCATCGTAGAGCACGTGTTGAACCGTCGCCACCGCGCCAGGTTTCATGAGAAAGAAGGTGGAGACCACTGCGCTGCCATGCATCTTGCCGCCCCCTTCCAAGGGGGCGCGCATACGCGTGCCCTGTTTGGATTCAGGCAGGAGCTTCCAGCCAGCCTTGACGACGCGGCGCTTGATTTCGGCGCTGGTTAGCTTCGGACCGCTGCCGGCCGGACCGCTGCCGACCGGTTCGGGGACCAGGCCGGCTGACGTTGTCGGGCTGACCGCCAATGCTGTTGGTTGCTCGGTGGGCTCGTCATCCGGTTTCGTATCCGCGCCGGTCGTGAGCACCCCTGCCATGCTCAAGCCCATCACCACCAGGCCCACGGCCAGCACACTGGCAGTGATGGCGATTATGGCCACCTTGAGCCCGCCGCTGCCTTGGCTTGCAGCGCCCGCGTGCGGAGGTTGAGCGTAGTGTGCCGAAGAAACCGGACCCACTTGGGAATAAGGGCCTGAACCGAGGGATGGACCGGGCTGCGCCGTTGGCCCTGTTACATGCGAAACTGCAGGATGGCCGTGGCCGCTGGTTGGCTGTTGGTAGCCCTGTCCGCTGCTGGCTGGCTGCTGGTAGCCCTGTCTGCTGCTTGTCGGAGGATAGCCCCGTCCGCTGCTGGCTGGCTGCTGGTAGCCCTGCCTGCTGCTTGTCGGTGGATAGTCCTGTCCGCTCGTTGGCAGTGCTCGAGTTTGGGCAGGTTGGGCCGGCTGAGCGTGAGCGTGGGGCGTGCGGGCTTGCGCTGGTGCTGGTGCTGGTGCTGGCGCTGGTGCTGGTGGTGCTGGTGCTGGTGCTGGCGCTGGTGCTGGCGCTGGTGCTGGCGCTGGTGCTGGCGTGTGATCTCCCGAAAGTGCTGCATGGTGGCGGCGAAGGACGGCTTCGATCTCGGCGTGCATCTGCTCGGCGGTGGCAAAGCGCTTGGCAGCATCCTTGTCCACCGAGCGCCGGATGATGGGGCCGAAGGGAGAGTCGAGCACCGCTTCGGTGAGCGGTACTGGGTCGCCGCTGACGTGTTTCATCAGGATCTCGATGCTGGTCTCGCCCGTCATCACCCGCTTGCCCGTAAGCGCTTCAGCCATGACCAGTCCCAGCGAGTACAGATCCGCGCTTGGTTGCAGGGCACCGCCTTTGACTTGCTCGGGAGCCATGTACGCTGGCGTTCCCAGCATCGAGCCGGTGGCGGTCAACTTGGTGACGTCCTCACCCTCTTCGATGGCTACCTTGGCGATCCCAAAGTCGAGCACGCGTGCATAGTCGGTGCTGCTGCCGGCACAGAGGAAGATGTTGGCTGGCTTGATGTCGCGATGGATGATCCCCAAGGGATGTGCGTGCTGTAGCGCGGCGAGCACCTGCAAGCTGATCTGTCCGACGCGCCACAAGCTGAGCGCGCCGTCGGTCTTGAGCTTGACGTTGAGCGGAGCGCCTTCGAGCAGCTCGGTCACCAGATAGGGTGAGCCGTCAACGGTGTGGCCATACGCAACTGCTGTGAGGATGTTGGGATGGTCGAGGCGCATCATCAGCTGCACCTCGCGGTCGAATCGCTTGAGCTGCTGTTCGGCGCCGGTGTGGCGGATGTGCAGCGCCTTGAGGGCGACGGGTTTGCCCGTGGTGCTGTCGGTTGCCTTGAAGACCGTTCCGAAGCCCCCTTTGCCAATCGGCGAGTCAATGCGGTAGCGGTTCGTCACCACGTCGCCAGGCTGGAGCTCACGCGCTGAACCCATAGCCTCATGATGGTACTCCGGCCAGCATGGGGGATCGTCGCAAATCCCCGCCCGCCCCGGGTTCGAAGCTGTTGCAACAGTCAACGGCTGCACCGCATCCGGCTACAGCCAAAGTGAGTGCATTGATGTAACCGGCTGAAATCACAACGACTGGTCCCTGGTATAGCTCTTGCTGATAATGACATCATCATCATTGAGATGGAGGGATGTCATGAATACGACGAAACGACCAGGCCCCAAGGATGTCGCAGATCGCTTGCGAAGTGCCCTGTTGACCAAGACCCGACTCGTTGCACTGGTGGCAGCGCCGGCCCTATTGGCTTGCTCGATGAGCACGGACGCAGGCGCTACGGGCACGAGCAATCCTGCCCCGACCACGGCCACGACGATGAGCCAACTGCCCACCACGACGCATCCGGGTATCGACTTTGGTTGGATCGCTCCGGCCAAGCCCGATCCTCAGCCGTTCGGACTGATGTACTTCTTCCCGTTCGACGATGCGAGCTACGGGGGGTGCGCCAGCGATCTCGATGACGAGCCGTGTGTCGTGGACGTCTACCAACCATCGGGCGGCAAGAGCATCAAGTTCGAGTCCGTCGACTGGGGAGACGTCGAGCCCAGCGCGCCAGATGAAAATGGCCACCACTACCAGTGGGGCGTGCTCGACGATTGGGTCGCCAAGTGGACCGCCGCGGGTATGGAGCCGCAGCTGCACATCACTCCGGCCAGCAGCTGGGGAGGCTGCAAGAGCGGGGTGAGCAACGAAGACGACAGTGCGGATGGCGAGGCCTGCCGCGAGGAAGGGCGCGCCCGTCTTCGTGGGCTCGGGCTGGACAGCGAGGCCATCATTGAGCTCGGCGCAAAGCTGCCGCGAGAGCCTCACGCCGATCAGTGGGACAACTACCGGGCGTTCATCAGCGCCATGGCTAACCGCTACAAGGGCAAGATCCGCGAGTACGAGCTCATGAACGAGGCGCAGAGCTTGGCGTTTTTCAACGGCAACGCCGAGCAATACAACGAGCTGCTGCGGGTTACCGCCGATGAAATCCATGCGGTCGACGCCACCGCGCGGGTCATCCACTACGGCATCGCGCTCAACGGTTTTGCTTACGGGAATCCTTCCTTCGACGAGCTCCGCTTTCGCATCGACGAGCACCTCGGTCTGCTGGAGCAGAGCGAGGGCGTGAACTTCCTCGACGAGCACATCAGCGGCTCAGATCTGCGGAAGATCTTCGGCCACTCCTACGACTTCATGTTCGGTGATGGCGGCAACGACCAGCACAATGACTCGGGCACCCTCAGCCAGATAACGCTGTATGACGCAATCGATCTTCACGCCAACATGGAGATCGAGGACATGGCTTACGCGCTCAGGTTCTTGCGCAAGCAACTCAAGGCTTACGTCGCTGACCATCGGGCGGAGACGGGCCAGCTGAGGCCAGTGCCCAAGATCATCATCGGTGACTCGACGAGCGCACCCCAGCTCGCTCCCAGCCCGCTGTTGCAGTACCACCGCTTCGCGCCCGAAGCCGCCGAGCGATATCACTACTTGGTCGAGCTCAAGGACTGGCCGCTGACGGCGGGCGCCTGCGGAGAGCATCCGGGCTGGCAGAGTGCCGCAACGGTCAATGAGGTCGTAGCCTGGTACAAGCGTGAGCAAGCGACCTTCTTGGTCAAGAAGAACCTCGTGGCGCTGGCGCTGGGCGCGAGCAAGGTCATGACTGGTGTGCTCGAGGATTGGAGCTCGATCGGGGGTTGCAACTTCATGGAGCAAGGCTTGGTCGAGTCGGCCTGGCACAACATCATCATCAACGAGCGCGTCTACGGCGATCCCAAGGCAGGCTTCTTCGCTCTGCAGCAGATGTCCGGACTGCTCGACGGAGTGACCCGGGTAAAGACATTGTCCTTCTACGACGAAGGTGGCGAAGACGTGCCTGAGGTCGGAGCGGTTGTGCTGCGCTTCACTGTTGGTAATGACAAAGTGGTCTACGTTGGCTGGCACAATCAGGGCACGGTTCGACTACCCGGGCTTCTTGGCGAGCAAGCCACCAGCGAGCAGAGCTCGGCGTACGAGCTCGAGCTCGGTGTCGAGACGGCCTGCGTGAGCAGTGTCGTTACGGAAATTGACACAAATGGCCACCCGGTCATCGACAAGAGCGAGCACAGCGTAGTCAACGGCAAGCTGACCCTGACACTTGGCGACCGACCGGTGTTCGTCGAAGAAGGCCCCTGCAACTGAGAGACGAAAAAGCAGGTAGGGCGGGCGCCTCGCATTCGGCGGGGCGTCCGCTTTCCATCATTCTGTTAGAAGCGTGTTCGTAGCCCCGTGCTCGGTCGGCGAATGTGATCTTCGCTACCGATTCACTTTTCTTCTGCTGTCTTCCGTCCGGAGGCTAGGCGATTCGCCTCGAACAGTTGGCACAGCTCGTCGTGGTGCTCGCGGGCGTCGGCGCGGCCCAGCTCGATCAAGCGGCCGGCGAACTGTCCGTCGAACAGGACGTAGGAGAGCAAGTCGGCTTCGCGCATCGCCGCACCGTGGGCCAGTCGTTTCATGACCCGTCCGAGCAAGCCCGGAACCTCAAAGCTCGGTTGCCGGACGTATTCGGCAGCCAGCTCGCCGATGTTGGCGGAGGTGCGGATGTGCAGTGCGTCGAGTCGGGTCAGGCCCTCGTCGGGGGGGTAGCCGAGCTCTCTGTTGAGGTTGGCGGCGAACTGCGCGCCATAGCAGCGGGTGCCCGCGTCGAGGATGTCGTTGATCTTGTCGAGTCGGGCAATGTCGTTGTCGATGCGATCGAGCAGCAAGGCATTGAGGCTTTTGCCGATCAAGAACAGCGGGCTCGGAAAGGACTCCTCCCTACTTCGCTCTAACTCCGGCAACGCCCCGGGCGCCGGTCGGTGCTTGGGGTTGATGACGATGACGGCGGTGGCACCGAGACGCCGCGCGGGTGACAGGGGGATGTTTTGTCGCAGCCCGCCATCGCAGTAGAAGCGGCCGTCGATGTTGACTGGCGGGAACATCAACGGGACGGCTGCCGAAGCGAGCGCGTGTACCGTGCGCAGCCGAACCGCGCGCGGAACGACGTTGTGGCAGACCGCCCAAGGCAAGGCGCGGGCGTTGCGGCGCTGCACGAAGACGATGGTCCGTCCGGTTGCGATTTGGGTGGTGGAAACTGCTACCGCTTTGATCAACCCAGCGCGCAAGTGCGTGTCGATGCGTTCGAAGGGGATGGCGTTCTTCAAGAACTGTGCGAGCGGCTCGGCGTGGAACAATGCGCCTGCCTCGATCGCGGGGATGTCTTTGCCGAGCAAACCGCGGGCTGCTTGCAGCACACCTTTGGTCGTGGGTTTGAGCAGGTGCTTCATCTCGAGCCCGGTCCACACCGCAGCCATTCGCGCGGCCCGTCCCCGCGGCTCATCCGCGAAGGCGGCCAGCATGCAAGCATTGATGGCGCCCACCGAGGTGCCTGTCAGGACATCGAGCGGAACGTCGTAGCCGAGTTGTTTGGAAACCTCCTCGACGATGTACTCCACCACGCCGATCTCGTAGGCCCCCCGCGCGGCACCGCCAGCCAACACCATGCCGATTCGATTTTCGGGTCGCGCGGAAGCTTGGCTCACAACAGAGAATATTGTCGGCCGATCCGTTCAGGGCAAGTTCGCGGCGACGACAGCCTGAGTTGTTCGTCCGCTCAACGTCTGCTCTTGTCCTGGGTGCGCGGACTGCGGCGCAGCGGTTTGCCTTGGTAGTCGACGCAATCATCCGGCAAACGCTGCAGCACCGCGGGCGCCTGCCCTGCTCCCTCAATGGCGTTGGCGAGGTATACGTTTTGGCCGAGGGCTACCGAAATGCGTGAGGCTTGCGCTGGCGTCATACCCATGTCGAGGCACACCGCGCCCACCGCCGCGCCGATGTTGGGAGGCACGCCACACACGCGCTGCATCACAGCGCTGACACGCTCGAGCAGTCGCCAATAGCGCCCTTCGTGCCGGCCGTAGCGCTCGACCGCAGCAGCCACCAATACCACCCGCTCATCCTCGTCACGAAAGGGTACGCCGAAGCCCATCAAGCGTCCTTGTTTGGCGACCATCCTCGCGAGCAGCACTTCGAGCTGCCCCTGGTCGTGCCCTTTTGGTAGCGCGCGCAGGCGGCGGTCGATCTCGAGCAACATCGCCGCTGCATCTCCCGACGTCCAATGGCCTACCGCGGCCCGTTCGATGCAGAGATTGACGGCCGCGACCGCCGACAGACAGCGCCCATAGGACGAGACCAAGCGCGTGAGCTTGAGGGGCCATATCCGTGGATCGGTCACGGTCATGGCTGCTGCGACGTCGTCGAGCAGACGCTGATCCTCAGCGCTGAAACGTCGACCACAGACGGCCAACGCCAACAGTCCCGAAAGCGACTCGTGGCCCGCCAGCTGGCTGCCCACATCGAAGCCGAAGTGTTGGTTGTGTCCCCAGCCGGCGTGGCCGACCTTTGTCGATAGCGCTTCGAGCGGCTGGGGCTCATGACCCATCATTCACCTCGGCCGGAACCTCATAGCGATAGGGTGGCAGTCGCATCGGGTAGGCGCGAAAGCTCAGCGGTTGGGTGCAGAAGGCTTCCCCCGCCACGGCACCGAGCCGCGCCATCATCCACAAGAGCTGCAACTGCTCGGGGCGCCGGGCGCCGCATGCGAACAGGCCGCCGATGAGCGCTGCAGTTCGGCTTGGATCTTGTTCCAGTATGGGCAGGGCGACACCGATCTTGGCAAGCGTCTCGCGATACCGGTCCACTGCGTGGCGGTCCTGCGGTGATGCGGCAAGATAACGTTCGGGCAAGC
Source organism: uncultured Polyangiaceae bacterium (assembly GCA_964599485.1). Taxonomy (GTDB): domain Bacteria; phylum Myxococcota_A; class Polyangia; order Polyangiales; family Polyangiaceae; genus JAPYTK01. The sequence continues at coordinate 5,561 of CAZRGL010000176.1, read as the reverse complement.
AGTCTTTGGGAGACGCGAGCCAGCTGAGGCACGCGTCGTGCTCCTCGATTGTGTGGCGCGCCTCTTCGGCCAGCCCAATCGCACCTGTCGAGAGCACACCACTGGCGCCCGCGCCGCAGATTTGCGCTAGACATGCCGCATGGCTCGGCGCCTCGGCGACGGTTGCTGGTGACAGATAGATCATCGTCGCGTCGAGCAGCTTGGTTGCGAGCCGACTCGGTAGCTCACCGGTGATGGTTGCCAAGAGCACTTCGACGAAACGGTAGTGACGCGCCAAATCCGACTCGACGTCGTAGCCGACAATCTTGGGGTGCTCGCCTGGAGATACCACCCGCGCTACGAGCTGCGATGGCCAGGCGTTGTCGTCGACCGGTCCCTGTTGCTGCACCAAATGCTCGGCTGTTTCGCTCATGAGGTTTGGTCCTTGCGAATGAAGCCCGCCAGAGAGCGGACCCGACCGCCCATTGGGGGCGCGACGTTCTTGTCTACTCGTAGCTCGACCAGGACAGGTCCCTTGGCGGCAAAGGCCTCCTTCATTGCTGTCACGAGCTTGTTGGGGCTGTCGGCCACCCAGGTCGCCAAACCCATGGCGCGAGCGATCGCGGCCACCTCGAGCGGGTGCTCGTAGACGATCGATTCGAGCGCGCGACCGCCGGGACCGAGGCGCTGGCTGGCGTGCCAGGTAATCCCGTGCATGTGATTGTTCTCGACCAGCCAAATGACCTTGGCGCCCGCCTCTCTGGCGGTGAGAAGCTCCATACCGTTCATGGTGAAGCAACCGTCGCCGACGATCGCCAACACGGGGCGGCCAGGCTCGGCGAGGGCTGCACCAATGGGCGCCACCGTGCCGTGCCCCATCGACCCGAACCCCAAATTGAGCACGAAACGCTGCCCTGCGCCGATGCAGAGGTGGTGCAAGTTGAACAGCATGTGGCCGCCGATGTCGCTGAAGATAACGGCGTTGTCTGGGAGGATCGTCTGCAGCACGCGGCGCCAGCGTTGGGGGCTCATTGGCACGTCGTCGTCGGCCCTCAAGTCCGCATCCCAGTACCGCGCTTCACCTTGGGGAGTCGGCGCGGCGTCTTCCCAACGTGAGCGCGGCGCAGCGCCCTGGCGAATCAAACGATGCAGGTGGTAGACGAGCTCAGTCATGATTGTCTGGGCGTCACCGACCAGCGCGACATCGACTGGGTAGTTGCGTCCGATCGGGTCGGCCTCGATGTCACATTGGAGCAGCGCTCGGCTCGGCCGCAGGTCCGGGTTCCAGTTGCTGGTGGTCGTCTCGTTGAGCGATGCGCCAACGGTCAGCAACACATCAATCTCGTCGCCAAGGATGGTTTCGCGCGCGAAATCGTGTCCGGCGAGACCCAGCACCCCGAGCGAGAGTAGATGGTCCTCGGGAAACAGGCCTTTGCCGCGAGGTGTGGTGGCCACCCGAGCAGGAAGCAGCTCCGCCAAGGTGCACAGGTGTTGCTCTGCGTCCGCGACGCCCACACCCGAGCCGGCCAACAGCACGGGGTACTTCGCTTCGATCAGCAGTTTGGCAGCAGCTTGCACGGCGTTGCGGTCGAAGGTGCAGGTGGAGGGACGATAGGTGCTGGGCTCGAACCAATCCTCCATCAGTGGTTTTTCCCAGAGGTCTACCGGCACATTCAGGTGTACGGGACCGGGGCGGCCAGTCAGCGCCAAGCGCAGAGCGCGTCGAAGATGATGAGACAGGTTGCCTGTCGAAGTCACCATCGCGGAGTACTTCGTCACGGGGCGGAACATCGCCACGATGTCGATGTCCTCGCGTGAGGTCTCTTGGGCGGCGCCTTTTCCCAAAGCATGACTCGCCGCCTGGCCTGTGATTACCAGCATCGGCACACCATCGGAGAAGGCGCAGGCTACCCCAGTGAGCAAGTTGGTTGCGCCCGGTCCCGAGGTTGCTGCGCATACCGACAGGCGACGGCTGAGGCGCGCGTACCCGTCGGCCATGAATGCGGCGCCCTCCTCGTGCTTGCTGACCACCAAGCGGATGTCGGCATCCGCTTCGACGGTGTCGAAGAAGGGATAGAGCAGGCCGCCAGGAATACCGAAAACGACTCGTACGCCCTCTTCCTTGAGATAGTGAAGGAAGACGTCTACTGCGCGGGGCGGCGCATCAGGCGCAATACTGCTGTGCTTGGGGGGCTGCAGGGCGTTACCGTTGGTACTCATGCGCTCTCCACGTGGCGAATTGTCACGACGCGATTGACCAGCTCGACAGCGCTATCTGAGGGCGCCAGCGGCACTGGTGCTCTCTCTGAGGGAGGCGCTGTCTCGGTTGGGAAATGAGCCCAAAAGGTCGTGCCCATTCCCTCCTTGGACATTACTTCGAGCTTGCCGCCGATCTGATCGAGCAAGCGCACCACCACGCTCAGTCCGATGCCATAGCTGTCGCGGCTCGTCGGGGCCGCGGCGTTACGCGGAACGAAGACGGACTCGATTCCGCCGGCAGGAATGCCGCGCCCCGTGTCAGAGATCTTGATGGTGAGAAAGCCTGGCGTCCCAGCGATCTCGACGATGATGCTGCCTTGTTCGGTGTACTTGGCAGCGTTGGTCAGAAGGTTGTCGATGACCCGGTCGAAGACGACCGGATCCAGCTCGATCGCGCTGGGCGCTTCTCGTGTTGCGAACACGCTGGTGCGAACGTTGCGGCGGTAGACCATGGCGCGGAGCCGCCCGCGTATCTTGTCAGCGAGGGAGTCGACCTCGAGCTGCTCGGGAGCGAGCTGCAGCAGCCCTCCCTTGGAAGTCGCCGCTTCCATCAGCTCGACTAGTAGCCCGTCCATCCGGTCGACCGCTGCCTGCAAGTCGTCGAGGGCGTCGCAGTGCTCGGAGGCCAAATTGGGCAGCCCATCACGCAAGTAGCTCGCCGTGGTTGCCATCACCGCAAGTGGATTGCGCAAATCGTGTGAGAAGCCACGCAAGGTGATCACGCGACTCTGCTGAAGCTTCTGGATGCGCTCGACCACATCACGCAAAGTCGTCGTGCGCTCCTCGACCCGCTCCTCCATGATCTGGCTCCATTCGCGTTGCCGTTGCTCGAGCGCGCTCAGCTCGCGGCGCGCGGCGGCTTCGGTTTGGGCCATGGCCAAGTAGGACTCGTTCATCTTCGTCCCGGAGTGCAAATTGGCGCGGTTGGTGCGCATGAGCTCGTAGAGGTGCCGAGCAACAAGCCGATGAAAGGAGCACCGATCACGCTCAGCACATCGCCCTGCAGCACCAGTGGTAACGTGGCGCTCGCCCCGATCCCGGCTGCCAATCCCAGCAGTGCCGGCACCCAGCGACGAGGCTCGTAGTAGCGCAGCAAGTAATCGCAGCACGCGTCGCCTCGAGTCATGCAGCGATGCTCCTCGACGTGGGCCGGGGGTAGCTTCCACATGGTCGGAATGGCCTGCATCTGAGCTTGACGCGACAAGCACATCAACCGGGTGCTCTCAGGCTTGCGGCTCGTGTAGGTCATGCGCATCAACCCTGCACCCAAGGACTTGGCTTCGAAGTCGCCGATGGTCGAAATGAGATGAGTTGTGCGCCCTCCGAGCGAATATGCGCTGCTCGGTGACATCGCGCCCACCAAGAAGCGGGCCGGCCCTTGATGCTTGGCGAAGTCGTAAGCACAAGCGTGCTTGAAGTCCTCGTCGGAGTCGACCACGGCCCGCACTTCCTCGAGCAATGTCTCGAACTGCTCCAGGGAGACCCAGTGCGAGGTGCCGTCGAGCGCGTCAGGATCGATCGCTGCGATCTCGGAGATGCGCGTGAGCTCCTTGCGGCCGTGTTGCTCGATCATGAACCGGGCCATGGGCAACAGAATCCGCAGGTTGAGGTCCGCGGTCGTCGCACGTCCGGGGGGCCGCAGCGATGCGCTCCTCGCTCCATTGTCCGTGTCGCCCCGATCGCTCAATTGTGCCTCCTGGCGTCAAGCAACCGAGCCACCTATCCCCGCTATACAACACCCCTAAAAGCGGACACAGATACCCAACGTCAACTACCAAGATGCCATGGGTCGAGCATCCCGTCTATCACCCCTAGGGGTGATAGGTGATTGTGGTACGCTGTGCGATCGGGTGGTAAATCAGAGCACAGTGAGCGGTCATTTTCTCCTGGTGGAAGACGACACCCTCTTGGCCCGGGTGATGGCCCGTTCCCTCGGGAGTCGCTATCGCGTTTCGATCGCCGGATCGGTAAGCGAGGCCAGAGAAGCCGAGCGCCGCTTTACCCAGCTTTCTGGCGCCATCATCGATGTGCGATTGCCCGATGGCACTGGTTTCGATGTCTTGAGCAACCTGCGGCGCAACTGGCCCATGTTGCCCGTGTTGATCATCACCGGAGCGCTCGACCGCGAGGTGGTCAACCAGAGTCAGCAGCTCGGTGTGGAGTTCGTCGCCAAGCCGGCCATGCGCGAGAACCTGCTAGCCTTCGTGTCGCGCGCGATGCAGGTTCGTCAGCGTTCTGGTCGCCAGCTTGCCCGTGAGCTGAGTGCAGCCCCCGACTTGACCGAGCGCGAACAACAAGTGCTCGAGCTCGCGCTGGAAGGAGCGACGCGGACCGAAATCGCCGAGCGTATGGGAGTCAGCGAGAACACCCTCAAGGTCCAAATACGCAGCTTGTTGCGCAAGTGCGGCCACAACAACCTCGCCGAGCTGGTGCAGTCGGCGCTTCGCGAGGCTTGGACTTCTAGCAAAGAGAGCAGCCGCGGGGAGCGCTGACTCAGCTGCCAGCCCGGATTTCTTAGGGAGTGGCGCCGCCGTCGCGCTCCCAATAGGGCACGTAGCTGTCGAAGCCTTCGGGCAGTCGTACGCTCTCGAGCGACTGCTTGTCGATCTGAACGCCGAGGCGTTTGCGAAGGGCCGCGACTAGCTTTTCGCGTCGCCGCTGGGCTTCTTGTTGGCGCAGCAACTTTCGAATCCCGGCAGAAGCGTCAGCGAGGCTTCGTGTTTGGCTAGCCGTGCGGCTCTTGTAGCGCAGGACATGATGGGCGGCGCCGATGGTGATCACGCGCGGCGCGATTTGGCCAACCTTCGAAAGTGCGAACACGGCGCGTCGCAAGGCGGCGGGGATCTTGTCGTGGGCTCCTGTGGGGTCGTCGGGTGGCCCGACTACGCCGACTATTGCGGTCTTCCCTCGCTGGGAATCGAGCAGCTGTTTCCAGAAACGACCAGAGGGATCGTTTCGGGCCTGCTTCAACTTGGCGGTAGCCAAAGTCTTGCTCGAAAAGCTGACCACCTCTACCCCTCGTCGCTCTGGCAGCAGGAAGCGATTCGGGTTGTCGCGATAATATGCGCGCACTGCCTTGGTATCGATCTCTGCCTCGCTCGCTAGCGATTCGGCGATGCGTGAAAGTTGTGCATCCGCAAGCGTCTGGCGAATGGCCATGCGTGTGGTGGGGTCACGATCCAGTCCGAGGCGGCGTGCTTGTTGTGCAAACAGCTCGTCTTCGATCATGCGCTCAGCGAGCTTTCGCCGCTGGGCAGCGTGGACGAAGCGGGGGCGCTGCCCCGCAGGCAGCGTCTTGATGTGGCGCAGGAGGTCGGCGATGG
>CAZRGL010000175.1:0-18165 GCA_964599485.1 uncultured Polyangiaceae bacterium | reverse complement strand
CGCTCGTCGCCGGACTCGTGGTGGTTGGTCTCGCAGCCGCTGGGTACTATTTGCTGGGACACGACGATAGCGAGCCCGAAGGCAAGCTGCCTAGCGGGCCCAAACCCATTGCGGTGTCTGCCTCGCCTTCGCGATCGACAGCGCCGCCCGTCGCGAACAAGAAGCTGGTGCGTCTGTCTCTGATGTGGAAGCAACCCGACAACGAGACGATCTGGTTCGAGAACGGTCAAGAGCGAGATCGGCGTCCAGGCGTCTTCCTATTCGCAAAAGGTCAGCTGTTCCAGTGGCAGTTGGCCAAACGCGAAGTAACGCTGGGCGCCTGCGCCTGTGAAGGATCTGAGAGCGGTTGCTCGAAGAAGGCGACTGCTCTCGATCCGCGATTCGTGGAGACGAACACAGGGGCAGTGATACCGGTCCACCAGGTGGAGCCAGCCGAAGAAGAGGGTCTCGGCGAGCTGTCGGCATCGGTCGTGCTCGAGGCAACCATCGAGCAATACGCCTTCGTCGTGAGCTGCACGGACAGCTTCGGATGTGGAGCTGCGCACCCAAACAAGCAGTGCTGGTGGAAGATCTTCGATGTGGGCGCCCGCAGCAAAGTAGAACCATTGACGAGCGCTGAGCGGACCGCGGCAGGCCGCGCCGAAGGTGCCCAGGCGTGGGCCGTGCTGAAGAAACGTGACCCGCCTCCGGAGGCCAAACCGAAGATCAGCCGGCTGGTGCCGCACTACGATTACGCGGGCAACTTGGGTGTGGAATTCCAGTTCACCGCGGACGCCTGCGGCGCGTGCAGTGACGGGATGTGGAGCAGCTATACCAACTCGACGCTGGTGGATGCGCGGTCGATTCCCAAGCTACTGAAGCCTCTGCGCAAGTTGCCAGCAGAGCTGGCGAGACTGGGGCGCCGCGACAAGCAGCGGACCGGTTGGTCGACGTCCGGGCCGGTGAGCGTGCAACGGGCCAAAGCGCTCTATGCACAGTTCAGCAAGGATCGCGCGACCCCGTAGAGGTCCTCTCAAAACTCCGAAATCAAGGTAGGGCAGGGGTTTAGAGGCCGTCTCAAAACTCCGAAATCAAGGTAGGGGAATCTCGGGCGGTTTATCCCCTCCCGCAACGGCCGCATTTTGCGTAGTTACGGGCGGGCATAAAGCCCGCTCCTACGGCGAAGCTAGGTTATGAGACGGCCTCCGTAGCCTCCCACGGGGATTCCGGATCTCGGGGCTCTTGCCATGATCGCCAGGTCATGGCTCGTTGGTTGATGGCGCGCCCGGTCGAAGGACCAAGCGCGAGGCTTCGAGCACTTGCCTCTGCTGGCCGGCGCATGGCACACGTGTTGCTTCGCCGGTCTGGTCTTGGGCGTTGCCCGTCGTTGTGGCTTCGTCGCCCCCGCTTTCTTTTCAGAACAACCTTGGAGGAGCTCATGGGACCGACGGTCATGAGGGGACTTGTGTCTGGCATTGCTGCTGCTTTGATGGTGGGCGCGTTGACCACGGGGGCCCACGCGCAAACCTGCGCCGCGCCGGCGCCACCCGCACCGGCGCCACCCCCGCCGCCACCACTACCCCCACCGCCACCAGCGCCTCCGGTTGCGCCGGAGCAAGCGGCGTGCGAGGCCCCACGCGAGCTGAGCTGCGTGCCTGTGTACTCTAGTGCTCCGCCGCCTCGAGCGATCGTGCGGCACTACCCGCCGCGTGGCTGCGCGGCCCCTGCACCAGCTCCCGCCTCGTCCTCCTGTGCGGCAGCGGTGGCGCCGATCGCGACTCCTGCTTGTGCGGCGGCCCGGCCATCCGCCGAGCCGGTCAAAGAGAAGATCGATCCGCCGACTGATGTGGCAAAGTCAAAGCCCCCAGCGGTTCGTTACGTCACCAAGTACGAACGGGTGGGCGCGGGGCTGCTCGGTGCGGGCATCCCGTTCTTGGTCATCGGCGCGCTCAACACCGTTGGGGGATTGGTCGGTGTGATGTCCTATGAGGATCCCGCTGACCTCGCCAGCGATTGCAAAACCACTGGCCAAAACTGTGATGCCAACTCAGGTGACCTCACGCTGCCCACTTTCTCGCTGGCTGTGGGCGGCGCAATGCTCGCAGGCGGCGTCGTCATGACAGTGCTCGGCGCGCAGAAGGTCCCGGTGCTCAAGCAGGAACAGGTGTCGCTTGCACCTAGCGTCCGGCTCGGACCCGGCCATGTTGCGCTCGACTGGAAGTTCTGAACGCATTAGCGCCATTGACGTCCGCTAGCGGTGGCGTCACAACGAGCCAACACATCAGGGAGACAACATGATTGACGTTGGTAGCAATGCACCCGATTTCGAGTTGACCGATCACTTCGGGCGAACGCTGAGCTCTGCTCAGCTCAAAGGCAAAAAGCACCTGTTACTGTTGTTCTACCCGCTCGACTTCACACCTACTTGAAGCCGTGAAGTGCCGGCGCTGGAAGCGCTGGTTGCTCGTTTCGAGGCTGCCAACACCCTCGCGGTGGGAGTGAGCGTCGACAGTGTGTTCAGCCATGCCAACTGGGCTGCGAGCCTGGGCGGAGTTTCCCTGCCACTGTTGGCAGACTTCCATCCCAAAGGGGCCGTCGCGGCTTCTTTCGGGCTCTACTTGGAAGACAAAGGGATCACCGATCGGGCCACAGTCATCATCGATGCAGACGGAGTGGTTCGTCACGCCTCCTCGGTTGGGCCCGCGGGAAGCAGGGACATCGCCGAGCTCGCGGCGCTGTGTGAGCAGATCGACAAGGACTACGCAGGCGAGCTGCCAACCCACGAGCCCGCCGCGGGTCTCGATGGTGAAGTGAGCTTATACGTCAAGGAAGGCTGCGGTTTTTCCCGTGCAGCCTTGCTCTCGATCACCAACCTGCATTTGAGCGAAAAGGTCGCCACTCACTACATCGACAAGGATCCCAAAGCGGCCGAAGCGCTCGACGAGATCGCCGGCAAGAAGCAAGTCCCCGCGCTGATCTGCGATGGCGTCCCGATGCTCGAATCCGGGCAAATCATCCGCCATTTGGTCACCAAAGTAACCGGGCTTTGGCCCTGACAGAAAGCGGCTGTCTCACAACGTAGAGTCACTGCAGGGCGGGGTCTTTCCGGCGATTTCAGGCTAGAAGTCCTTGCCGACTCCAGCGACGTGCTCCGGGATGTCGAGCAGCACGTCGTTGACGCTGCTGCATGCGCCGAGCGCATCGGGGCAGCCGCATCGGGCGCCGCCCTCGTCTGTGAAGCTGTACGTGCCTATGCCGACCATGTCGTGTAGCTGGCAGCTCAGGGCGAGCGCTTCGTAGCGCACCTGCGCATCAGAGGCGATGACGGCTGCGCGTTCGCTTTGGGAAAGCACCGTTCCTCGCACGGTCGTGACAGGCTGCGCTTCGGAGCCCACTACGATCAGTGCGTCGCCGAAGAGGTTGCCCGCTGCGCTGGTCGTTCCTTCCACCGCGCAACCTTCGATCGTGGCGCTGGCGTCATACAGCAGCAAAGCTGACCCAACCGACTTGTCGATGGTGGTCCCGCGAACGACGATGTCGGGCGCCAGCTCTCGATAGGAAGAAGCGATGCCGACCCCGCGTCTTTTGTTGTCAGCGCGGGTGTCGCTGATCGCGCAGGAGTCCATGACGAGCTTGGCTCCGGCTGCTGAGACCGCCGCGCCATGGGCTCGCTCGATGACGGACGCGGTGAGCGCAACGCCCGCTTGAGCCCCAGCAGCGACCGTTTGGATGTCGATTCCGATGCCGAGCTCACCGCTGGGCTGCGGTCCGGTGTCGCTGACGATGCTGGTCAGGATGTCGACTTCAGCGCTGCGCACGAGGATTCCAGCATCTCGAGTGCCCCTGACATGACAGCTTTCGACGTTGCCGATCGTCAGTTGAGCCACGAGCGGCGAATCGAAAGTCATGCCGATGCCGTTGGCGATGGTCGTGCCGTCCAGTCCGCCGTTGTTCACGAACACCCCGAGCAAGTCGACGGTGGCCCCAAGGGCGTAGACGCCGGTCGCAGCGCTGTCCTCGATGACGCCTCGCTTCATCGTGACCGCGGAGCGCGTGGCGCCGTTGACGCTGCCTTGAACATGCAAGCCGTGGCCGAGCTCGCCCACGGTTGCTTGGACTGTGCTCGACACCAGGGTGGTCTCGATGTCGGCTGTCGAGCCGTACACGTAGATGCCCGTGGCCTGCGAATCGCTTACCAGTGAGCTCTTTACGGTGGCCTCGCTGCTGGCCGTGCCATCGACCAAGCTCTGAATCGCTATTCCAGCGCCATAGCCCTCCGGATCGGTGGAAGTTTGGCTTACGACGACTGCTTCGATGTCGACCTTCGATCCCACGGTGACCAGGCCCCCGCCCGGGGTTTTGGAGATCCAGCAGTGTTTGACGGTACCGGTCGAGTCATCGAACAAGATCCCGGCGGCCGGGCCAGGCTTGCTGTCGAGCTTGGTGTCGACGACGGTCGTGTTGTCAATCGTGGCGGTCGAGTCGTGGACGCTGACAGCCGTACCTACCGCGCGCTCGACGACCAGCTGCTGAATCGTGGCCTCGCTCTGACTGCTGTTGAGGGACTGGAGGTTGATGCTGCCGGTGGCGATTTGGTTCGATTTGTCCTGCGAATCGCGGATCAGCGAGCCCACCAGCGAGAGCTTCGAGCCCCGGATCACCACGTCGCTCTCCACGTTGCGTTCGAAGACTGAGCCGGAGATCTGGATGTCCGAGATGTTGTTGTTCTCCTTGATGGCGTCGATGCCGACGCCGAAGCCGCTTTCCTCAGTCGTGTCCCGGATCAGGCTCTGCTCGACCGCCACCGTCGAGCCGCTCACGGTGATGCCGCGAGCGAGATTGCTCTCGAGCAATGATCCTCTCAGGGTCACCGACGCCGGTCCCGCCGTCGATTGCACATGCAAGCCCGTGCCTGTGTTGTGGTGGATCCAGAGCTGATCGAGCAGCACCTTGGTCGAGTCGTCGATCACCACGCCAATAGCCGGACCGCGGATCTGCAATCCGCTCAGCTCGCTGCCACCCGCATCGGACAGTACGATGGCCATTTGGGCGCTGTTCGTTGCGACAATCTCGACCATCGATGGGCAGCGGCCACGCAGTCGCAACGACTTGTTGAAGACCGTGACGTACTCGGTGTAGGTGCCGGCGGCGATGGCAACGATGGCCCCGCTCGGCGCGGCATTGACCGCTGCCATGACGCTCTTGTGTGGCTGATTGATGCTGCCGTCGCTGGGCCCAGAGTAGCTCGAGTTGACGTAGTGGGTGTTGGAATCAGTGACGATGTCGCCCCAGGTTCCGCTGCCGCATGAAGCCACTTCGCGGCAGCTGCTGTCGCCCCTCCTACGCAGAATTCCCATCCAAGCAGAATACCGCGGCTCGGCTCCGAGTGTAATATCCTCCCTTGCAGAGGGCTCTAGCTTCCACGGCTGCTTGGCAGCCATAGCAATGCGATCGCTGCAACGAGGTGGCCCCCCCTCGTGCGCAGGTGTCCCATTCCAGAGGCCGTACCGTGCTTGCGTCGGCGCCGTAATGTCCGCGCCTGAAGAAGGGCCATTTGGCCGAGCGCGGTGCATTGAGGCTACCGGAGGGTGCATCGATGCGACTGGCTGGCTCGGGACATTGCGTTTTGTCCGGCGTTTCTGGCTAGTTACGTCGGATGCCTGCCTTGGCACGTTGGTTGCGATTGGCTCAGCTAGGCAGCGCCGAAGCGAGCGCCGTCGCTCAATCACAGCCGATCCCGGAGGCATTCATGACGAAAGAAGCGAAACACCCCCAACCCCGACGCCGTCTGTTCAGTACACGGTTGCCCCTTTCCGCGCTTGCTCTCGTCTTGACCACGTCGTGCCTCTTGCCTGCTGACCAGTCGGACGAAGCGCCCTGCGATCTATGCGGAGTTGCGGCTCCGACTTTCTCGGTCGTCAACGACAAGGCCGACTTGGTCTGTCAGCTCACTGGTCACTTCGACTACGAGTTGCTCAAGAAGACTGGCGATCCGGAGCAGTCGCTCACCCTCAACAAGACGATGCAATACAACATCTGGGGTCTCGATCTCGGCGCCAGCTTCGAGCACGACGGCAAGCTCTGGTTCGTCTTCGGAGACACCTTCTCGAACGGCTACCTGCCCATCGAGGGCGACGAATGCACCGCCGACATCGAGGCCTGCATCGAGCACAACAGCCATCTCAGCTCGGGTAAGGACAACCCAGCCGGTGCCGACTCCATCGCACACACAGTCGATTCCAACCCAGACGATTGCATCGAGCTGAGCTGGGTGACCAAGCCAGGCAACCCCGGGCAGTTCGAGAACAACACCATGGACACGTTGGGCAACCGCGCCCAACACGGCGGCGTCAGCGACGGCAAGTCGATGTACGTCTGGATGATCGGCGGCGACAAAGCGTCGTCCTTGGGCTACTCCGACGACAACGGCCAGAGCTTCACCGAGCTCTATGACTTCAGCGAGGACAAGTTTGGCGGCCCGTCACCCGAGCGATGGGACAATGTCGAGATTCCAGGGCTCGAGGAATACGGCCAAACCGACTACGTCATGATCTTCAGCGCCGGCGGTGGCGACTGGAAACAGGCCGACGCTTACTTGGCCGCGGTTCCGCTGGCGATGATCCGCGACAAATCAGCGATACGCTACTTCTCGGGGTTGGATGGGCGCGACAGGCCGACCTGGAGCAACAACGAAGCTGATGCCGCCGTGCTCATCGACACCATTCACCCCGAACCCGACCTCAGGGAAATGGCGGCGGGCTGCGTGGGGACCTTCCGGGCTCACTACGACGAGGTGGCTGAAGCCTGGATTGGGATTTACGACTGCTACAACACCAGCATAGAGCTGGTCAGCGCCGCGCTGCCGTGGGGACCCTGGAGCGAGCCCGTCAAGCTCTTCGCCCCCTTTGGAGACGGCGGCTACTGCGGCTTCATGCACTCCGGGCCAGCATACCGCCAGGGCCTGGGTTGCTCGGTGGACGATGACCCCATCTACGGCAACCGTACAGACGAGGACTTCGGCAACATCTACGCCCCGAACATCATCAAGCAGTACACCAAAGGCGACCGCAATCAGGCGACCATCTACTTCAATATGTCGACCTGGCACCCCTACAACGACGTGCTGATGAAGGCACAGCTGAAGCGCAACTAGCCTGACCCAGTGCGTAGCGGGATCTGCTAGCTGGAAGTGAAGGATAGCGGTTGTCCGGCGCCTTCTGTACGCTGGGCTCGATGAGATTCGACGCTTCCAGCTGGCGGAAGTGGATCGTCACCATGTCGGCGATTGCCGCGGTGGCGATCATCAGCTTTTCGGTCTTCTACGCGGTCGATCACTATGTGACTGGCGGGGATTTGGCTCGGGACGCCAAAGAGCCCTGGATCAAGTACCTGTTTTTCGATCCGGACCACATCACTGACGCCGTACCTGCCCTCGGCGGGATGATCGCGGCGGTGCTCGGCATCGTCATCACCGTCGTCAGCATCGTCGTGCAGCTGTCAGCCTCTCGCTATCACGGCGTCGCCACGATGTTCTTGCGCGACCGAACCAACCTCGGCGTGATGGGCTTCTACATCATCGCCTGTGTGTGCGGCGTGTTCGTGAGCTTGTCGCTGCGGGACGACTTCGTACCGCGCGCCACGGTGGTGGCGATGATGGTAGCGACTACGACCGGGTTGGTTCTGATGGCGCCCTATTTTGCCTATGTCTTTTGGTTTCTGGAGCCGACCAACATCATCTCGCGCATCCAAACCGACGCGCTGCGAACCTTGATCACCGGCGCACGTAGCCAAAACACGGGTCGGCGCGAAGAGGCGCAAGCTGGCGTGGTGGCGGCCATGGAGGAGCTGACCGACATCAGCAGCAACTCGATCTCGGGCAAAGACAAGATCATCGCGAGCCGTGCCGTCGACGCGCTCAAGGATTTTGCCTGTGGATACGTCGATATGAAGCACGATGCGGTCGACTCGTGGTTCCAGCTCGGCAAGCAAATCCGCACCAACCCTGACTTCGTGGCGATGGAGCCCGAGTCGCGTGAGGATCTCGCTCAGCGCCGCACCTGGGTCGAGTGGAAGGTGATGCGACAGTACCTCGGCATCTACAACGAAGCGCTGCAAACGATGCCGGACATCAACTACTTGATCGCCATCGACACCCGCTACATCGGCGAAGCGGCTGCAGCGGCCGAAGACCGCGAGCTCATCGAGCTGGTGTTCCGCTTCATGAATTCCTATTTGCGCGCCACCCTCAACGCCAAGAGCGTGCGCACCGCCTACAACGTCTTCAACCAATACCGCCAGCTCGTCGAGGCCATGATGAAGCAGGGTTTTGGTGACGTGGCCGCCGCGGCTGTGGGCCACATGCAGTACTACGGGCACGTCAGCTACGACATGAAGCTGTCTTTTGTCACGGAAACCGTTGCCTATGACATCGGCACGCTGTGCGAAGTGGCGCATGGTCTCGACCTCGAAGAGGAAGAGGAAATCCTGAACACCTTCTTGGAGCTCGATCGCGCCACCGCTCGAAGAGGTCAGGAACAAGCGCTCAAGGGCGTGCGCAAGGCCCAAACCAAGCTTGCGGCTTACTACCTCACCAAAGGCGAACGGAAGAAAGCACGGACCATCTTCCACGACATGGAGCACGATCCGGTCGAGCGGCTCAAATCCATCCAAGTGGAGCTCGAGCGGGTCGAGACCAAAGACTTTTGGGAGATCATCGATCGCGGTCGGAATTTCGAGTTCATGCCCCCCGAGCAGAAACAAGCCATGCGTCGCTTCTTCGCCTGGTTCGAAGGCGAAGATTCGGAGGCGCCGAGCGCTGCGGTAAAGAAGGGGGCTTGAGCGTTGCGGCGACGCGAGCTGCTCAAGGCTACCCTGCTTGGTGGATGTGCGCTGACAGCTAGCGGACTGAGTTGTGACCCCGCACCGAAGCACAAGCCAGCCAAAGGCGGCCCGTTGCAGTCGCCATGGCGAGGGCTCGATTTTCCGCCCGGTGACGTCTGGCGTCAGCGTCAGTATGCCGCCGTGCGGGCGACAGCTGGAAAGGCCCTCCCGCTGCTGGTCGCATTGCATGGCCGAGGCGAAGCGGGCAGAGGTTTGCAGATCGGTGCGCGCGGCTGGCGTGATGACTACGAATTGGAACGCGCTCACCAGCGCTTGAAGAAACCTCCCTTGGTGGCGGAGGATCTGCACGGTTTCGTGCGCCCCAAGCGACTCGAGCAGCTCAATGCGTCGCTGCGCAACAAGCCCTTTGGCGGCTTGTCAGTAGCTTGTCCGTATACGCCAGCATTGCCCGATCGCAGTCTGGTTGGCTCGCGGCCGTTCGCCGATTTTGTCACCAACACGCTGCTGCCCAAGGTGCGCAAACAGCTCGCACTCGGGCCCGCTGAGCGGGCGCGCACGGGCATCGATGGAGTCAGTATGGGTGGGCGCTTGTCCTTGCTTGTGGGCTTGTCGCATCCTGAGATCTTCGGCGGCGTCGGGGCGCTGCAACCGGCCATTGGTGTCTCCGAAGCGGGCTGGCTCGCGCAGCTCGCGGCCAAATCAGCCTCGCGGGGCAAGCAAGCACTGCGTCTGGTCAGCAGCACCTCCGATCCGTTCCTGGCTGCCGTCAAAGCGTTCAGCACGCAATTGAACCAAAAAGGTGTCGCCCACCAGCTGTTGATCACCCCGGGCCCGCACGACTACGTTTGGAATCGTGGTCCCGGCAGTTTCGAGATGTTGCTCTGGCACGATCGTGTGCTCAGGGGGTTGCCGGCGGTGTAATGGACAGCGGTATGGCGGACGCTGACAAGGACAACCAAGCGAGCGGGGACGAAAGCGCCGAGACTGATTACTCGTTGGTATTCCGTTCGCTCGACCGGGCTGCTTCCCGCACCCGCGGAGGCGTGCGTCGCTTCGGTCGCAAGGCCTACGTTCTCGGTCGGATGGCAAGAGCGGGACTGGGCGTGCCGGAAAGTTGGGCTATCGGTGTGCGCCACTATGACGACTTCGTGAGGCGTAGCCTTCCGCGCAAACACGACCTGCGTTCACTGATCAAGCTCGTGGGCACGCGCGCTGGGGAAGATCGGTGCGCACGCGCGTACGAAGAAATGCTCGCCGCACCGCTTCCGGCTACCGTCGTAGACTCTGCTCGCGCCATGTGGAAGGCGCTCTCCGAGACGCTTCCCAATGGTGTGGTAGTGCGCCCGAGCTTGGCGGCCAGTGGGGCTCTGGCGGGAGCGCCTGTACGGCACCTGCATTCGTTGACGGGTGTGTATGACGTCGATGGCATGCTCGAAGCGATTCGACGCGTGTGGGCGAGCAGTGTGCTTTCGAGCGCCGTGGCTGCATACGCCGAGGCCGAGATGAAGGATGTTTCGGTAGGCTTGATTGTCCAACGTGCGGTCAGCACCGAGCAGTGTGGTGTGCTGACCCGCACGACCAGCATTGATGAGCCAGCTGGGGCGGCTGACTGGCATTTGGGTGCTCTGGTGCAGCAGGTCGATCCGGCGGCCCGTTGGAGTCGCCGCGCCCAGTTGTTGTTGCCGCTTTCTCGAGGCGAAGGTGGGCGCCCCCCGCCGCCGCCGCTCGAACAGCTGCGCGCCGTGCTCGGCCCAGCTGGTTTCGAGAAGCTCATCGCCCTTGGCCAGGCAGGCGAACGTGAGCTCGGCCGCAGCGCTGTGCTGCATTTTGTGGTCGAGCCCGAGCCGACGAGTGAGGACGGAGACATTGAAGTCTACGTACTCAACGCGGACGAGACGCCACGCTGGCTCACCCTCAGTGGTGGCGATGCGTCGACCACTTGGATCGAAGTGGTTTTGGCCACCCGCGATGCGCAGCCAGCGACGCGGCTATCGCAGTCGGTGCTCGAGCGCAGCTGGGGCAACGCGGTGCGGGCGAGCTTGGCCACCATCCATTGCAAGATCGAGTCGGACGCCGAGCTGGTCAGCGGCTGGTGTGGCCGCAGCTATTTGAACCTCACTGCCCTGGTGCGCTCGCTCGCTGAGGTGCCCCTGGCGACACCGGAGGATCTGCTGCTCGCCGTCGGCGGAGCTGGCGTGGGACGACTGCAGTCCTTGGCTGGCGAGGTTGCCGGAACGCGCCGCGCCCGGCGTCGCAGCCGAGCGATTTGGAAAACACCACTGGTCGGCGGCTCCACGGTGGCTCAACAGCTCAAGCTCGATCGCGAGGTCAGCGAGCTCGAGCATGGCCTGGTGCGCGACAGCAGTGCGCTCGCTGACATGGATCTGACCATTCTGCCCAATGATGCCATGGCAACGACGCTCAGCGGAGCGGAGGCGCTGCTCGAACGCTCAATCGAGCTGTGGCTCAAATGCGCTGCTGCGCAGCTTGCCCACCAGCTCGGCCTGCAAGCGATCATCAAGCGCAAAGTGCCCGACGTCGACCCGGCAACTCCCTACCTGTTATGTAGCGGCTCCGGAGGCGCGTACTGCAGCGCATTGGCGGTTGCTTTGCAGCGCGTTGCGGACGTGTTTCGCCGGGATCCAGAGGCCGCCGCACTGCTCACCGACGAGCGAGCTCGCACACCCCGTGACTTGCCCGATGGTCCTGGCCGCGGAGCGCTGGGGCAATTTCTGCTCAGTTACGGTGACGTCGCGGTGGGCGCTTTCGAGCTGAGCCAACCACGCTGGCAAGAAGATGCGCGAGATGTCATGGCCATGCTCGCATTGATGCTTCGCAGTCCTTCCGAGAATCGCGACGCTGCTCAGCCCGCGCGGGTGCTCGCCGACAGTGAGCTCGCCCGCTATGAGCCGAGCTTGTCGCTGATCGAGCGCCGCGTGGCGCGTGGGCTCATCGACCGCTGCAGGCGGGTGGTGCGCATGCGCCATTCGGTCGACCGGCAGCTTTTCCGCTCTCTATCTCAGGTGCGGCGCGTGGTGCTGGACATCGATCGCCGCTTACGCCGGATCGACCCTTCCATTCCCAAAGACGGTGCTTTCGAGTGCTCGGCGGCTCGTCTGGTGGCGGCCCTCAAGAGTGGCCGTCCCGAGCTCAAACGGGTCATCGCCATGCGGCGTGTCGAGCAAGCGCAACAAGCGCTCGATCCAGCCCCCCCGCTGAGCTTTGTCGGCGCGCCACCCCGAGGCGGGATCCCCATTCGCAACAGCGCTGCTCTGGCTGGGCTCGGTGTGAGCCCGGGCGTCGTCGACGGACGGGCCAAGCTGCTGCGCGCAGCGTTACCAGAGCAGGTTTGTTCAGATGACGTGCTGATTGTGCCCCGGCTCGATCCGGCGCTCGTCGCTCTGTATCGTCTGGCCGGAGCTGTCGTGACCGAGAGTGGAGGCGCGCTGTCGATGGGCGGAGAAGCCGCCCGCGAGCTCGGCGTCGTGGTGGTAGCGAGTGTGCAAGAAGCCAGCTTGCACATCCACAATGGTGAGCGGTTGCGTGTCGATGGTGGTCGCGGCTCGGTCCAGCGACTTGATGCGCCCACCGATTCTTCGCCCTCGCTGCTCGAGCCCGTGAGCGAGCCCCAATGAAACTAGTAGAACAGTGAAACTGGTAGACCAATGAAACTGGTAAACCAATGAAACTGGTAAAACAGTGAAACCGTTCAGCCGCATGGGACCGGCCAGACGATGAAGCCGGTAATCGGTTGGCAGGTTCAGTCCGGCGATGGTGAGCGTGTCGCCGAGGTGCTCAGCAAGTTGCCTGAGGCGGTGCGGAAAGGACGCGTATTCGTCAACGGTCGAAGGGCTGAGCCGAGCGATCGAATCGAAGTCGGCGATCGACTCGAGGTCTGGCCCCGGCGCAGCCCGCCCGAACAGGGCGGTGTGACCATTCTGGCGCAGCGCGATGGCATCGTGCTAGCGAGCAAGCCTGCTGGGTTGCCCACCGAGACCACGCGCTTGGGCGACGATTCGGTGGTCAGCGAGCTCATTGGTCAGCTCAATGGTGGGCAGGTACGTGCGGCCACGAGGCTCGACGCCATGGTCAGCGGTGTCGTGGTCTGTTTGGTTGGCAAGGATGCGGCGCGCCGCGTGGACAAGTGGCGCGCCATGGGACAGTTGCGGCGCAGTTACCTCGCCATTGCGAAAGGCTCACCGAGCACCGACGAGGGTTGCCCCACGACCGGCGAATGGAGTTGGTCGCTGGCGCGCGTGCGTGATCGTGCGGGGCGCCACTTGGCGCGCCATGGTGTGCCCAAAGCCCGTCGTGCCCTGACGCGCTTCGAGCTGCTCGCATCGGTAGCCGACGCCAGCCTGCTACGTCTTGTTCCCGAGACCGGCCGGATGCATCAACTGCGCTGTCACGCCAGCATGGCCGGCCTTCCTCTTTGGGGTGACCGGTCCTATGGCGGTCCGCACCGGCTCAGCGATCAGCAAGGTAGCGTCGTCGAGCTCGACCGCGTAGCGCTTCACTGCTTTTCCGTTTCGTTGCCCGCGCTTCGTGCCGAATTGCCCGTGCCCGAAAAGCTGCTCGCGCTTTGGCGAAGCCTAGGAGGCCAAGACGCCGACTGGGGGTTGGGAACCAGCAACTGACACAGCAATCGTTCCAAACCCATTGCGTCAGAACATGGGTCGCATGTAGCGCAGCGCTCGGACCGGCTCGGCGGACAGCGCTGCCAACAAGCCGCCCATCATGGCGCCGATTACGCCGACGGTGGCGACGTCGCTGCCGGCGAAGAGAAGATTGGGAATGGGCGAGCGGGGTCGCAGCCAGCGACAGGAGAAGCGCTCGGGGGTCGGCTCGAGCCCGTAGATCGACCCTTCGACGGGTCGACAGAAGTGGTCGGTCGAAACAGGTGTCGACAGCTCCACGTAGTCGACCATGCCGCGCAGTGCTGGGACGTTGTCGAGAAACTGCTCCAGCAGTCGTTGTTCGAGTCGCTTCTTGAAGGCGTCGTAGTCGGCCCCCCGTTTGCGCCATCGCCCCGCGCGCCAAGGCGCAAACGTCTCCCATGGCACGAAGGTGACGACTTCACCTGTGTGGCGAAGCTCGGGTCCCGGATCGTGCCTCGGATCTTTCAGCGATGGAAAGCTGCAGTAGAGCACCGTAGCGGGCGGTAGCTCATCCTGGTCGGGCCGCACCTTCCACACATCGTCCTCACAGCTCCAGGTGCCATAGAACCACTTGTTGGCGGCGCTGGCTCCGGCTTGGCGAATGTCCCCTTTGAACCCGATGTACAAGCACACGTGTGCCGATGAGGTCGGTAGCGCGGTGACCTGTCGCGTCCATTCGCCACGCGCGTGCGCTGGGAGCATGCTCCGAACGGTGGTGCCAATGTTGGCGGCGCTGATGACGCGCCGACTGCGAATCTCTTCTCCGTCCGAGAGGCGAACCCCAACTGCACGACCTGCCTCTACGAGGATCTCGTCCACCTCGGTGGCAACGCGCGTCCAACCGCCCGCGTCGCTCACCGTCTGCAGCAAGCTGAGGGCGATCTGGCTGGCGCCGCCCACCGGATAGAACGCTCCCCAGGCGAAGTGTTTGACGACCAAGGCCTGAATCGCAAACGAGGAGCGACTCGGCACCGAGCCGTAGTAGCCCCATTGTGCGGTGAACATCGATCGGAGCTTGGGATCGCTAGTGAGTGACGCGACCACGTCGGCGGTGCGCTTGGTGAGGTGGTCGTGCGCTTGGCGAGCCAGCAGGCGATCGCTGACCGCAGCGATCGACGGCGGAAGCGTGCGCGCGAGGTAGTACGGCTTCATCCCTCTGGCTACGTGGCGCACAAGCTCGAGGTAGGCGTCGATGGCGCGCTCTTCGGAAGGAAACTTCTCGACCAGATTCTCGCGGAACTTCTGAGGCGTATCCGGGAAGTCGATGCGAAACCCGTCCGGCCAATGAAACTCGTCGTACACCTCGCCGAGCGATGCCCACTGCAGCTTGCGATTGGTCAGCTCAGCGAGCACCCGCCCGGTCATGCTTCGTTCGCTCACCTCGCCGACTGCGTGCACGCCGACATCCCAGCTGTAACCCGGACGGCTGAACATGTGCGTGAACCCCCCCGCCACGTAATGCTGCTCCAACACGAGCACCCGCTCGCCGAGCTTTGCCAGCAGCGCAGCAGCGGTCATCCCGCCCATTCCGGAGCCGATGACGATTGTGTCCCAACCGCCCCGCTCGCGGTTGGCGGGCAGTCGTTTGCTCCAGGGTCTCTGCGATCGCTTTGTCACGGCAGGCACCTACCTCGCCAGGGGCGGCGTGTCGATGGTAGTAGCAAAGAGGAAGCTCTGCTCTGCTGCTCGTCTCATCAGCGTTGTTGGAAAAAATGCCCGCGGGGCAGCGAGCTGCGGGGACAGCTCACCACCCCGCGGGGCTTGGGCAACGCGGAGGTGTGTGTGGGCTCAGCGGTGTTTGCGTTGAGTCGTTGGAGCGCTCGTTGGCTCGGGTCAGTTGATTCGTTGTTTGCAGGGCTTGGCGCGCTCGTCTTGTCCCAACCCGGCGATGCGCATCGGATCGCCGTCGAGTGCCTTCAGCTCACGCTTGACCTTGGCAACGATGAGCTTGTCGAGGTCGCCGCTGCGGTAGTTCTGGTGGGTGGAGCCACAAGCGTTCTTGGGGTCGCCGCCGCCAGTGGACTGCGGGCCGGCTCCGCCGCGCATGACAAACATGTTGGTGGCGCCGGTGTACTGAGCGATCTGCCGAAAGACGGCCTGACCGAGCGCGTCCATACCCGACGCAGCAATTGTGAAGACCTTGATTCCGCGCTCGGAAGCACGCTTGATGTGGCGCTCGTAGTCTACGCCTTGGCTGTAGTCCAAGTGGGGAGGCGCATCGCCGATCATGATGGCCATCCGCGCTACGGAAGAGGGGCTCCACTGAAGCTGCTGCAAGCCGACCCGCAAGCCCGCCACGGCGTCTTCAGGATGGTCGCCGCCGCCGGTGGCGCGAATGTTGGCAATCCGCCTGGAGAAGCCCTGCAGGTCGCTGGTCATCTGATGAACGCGCGTGTGGGTTTGGTCGCTGCGGTCCTTGTATTCGACCAGTCCTACCCGCACGTTCACTTCGCTGGTCGACAGTTGAGAGGCGACCTTCTGAATGGTCGCTTTTACCGCAGCGATTTCCTCGGACATCGACCCGGTCGTGTCGAGGATGAAGGCCAAGTCGACGGTGCGCCGCTGCGGCAGCGCCCGAGCCGTGTCGAGCTTGAGCTGCACGACGCCATCCTTGCTCTGCACGAAGAAGCGTTGCTCCGCGCGCGCACCCTGGCAGCGGGTCGAAGCGGTCAGCGAGCCCTGGTTCGAGCTAGAGAGCAAGCCCACCGCGTGCGGGAACAGAATTGCTCGCCCCGATGCGGTGGTGGTCAATCGCGCGCTGGTCTTGCCGTCGCTTACGGTCACGGCGCAGTTGGGCACAGCGCGGCCATTGCGGTCACGCACGACGATGAAACGCCGATGGCGCAAATCGAGCCGATGGTAGGGCAGATGTGCAGCGCTGCCGAGGTAGCTCACGAAGGCGCGGTAGTTGGCGTTGTCATCCCATTCGCCGGCGCGCACGCCTGGCGCCTGCTGGGCGATCCTACCCGCGTCACCGTCTCGGCCGAACAATCCAGGGGCTGGCCGAGCGCGCCTGCCTGCTTTGCTTTTGGCGATCGCGCCCGAGGCGGCGGGGCTGTCAGCAGCTTTGAGGGACGCTTTTTTGCGGTGTTCCGCTTCGTCAGCGGCGCCTGCGCCCGGAGCGGCGGTGCTCTGGGCAGCCGCCAGAGGAGTAGGTTTGTCAGCCGCTTGAGCGGCTTCTTGGTCGGAGCTGGCACAAGCAGCAGAGCAGAGACTGAGAGCGACAAGAGCGGTCAGGGTGTATTTGCGTGGCATCGTAGTTCCTCCGTTGCGTAGGAATGACGCCTCAGCCCCCGCCTTGTTCTGCGCAGGCATCGATGGTGACGAGCACGTGATGGACCCACAAAGCGAACGGGCCCGCCATGACGAGCCCGTGACATTCGCCCCGTTCGGGGACCGGGACACAGCTAGTACTTCATCCACTCGAGACAGCAGTAGCCGCCGTCCATGCCGTTGTGATAGCGCGGATGGGCGCCTTCAAAACCGCGAGATGAGCTAGCAGCGCCTGTAAGGGCCGGCAGCCGTGCAGCGTTTTGCTTGGCGTGCAAACCGATTGGCGCACAGTCCTGGTGCTCGTGGCGATTGCGCAGAGCGCGAGCGCTTGCGGCGCGGCGAGCCCGCCTGCGCAGCCCCCTGTTGAGGTGGTCAAGGAGCTTTGGGAAGCCGAAACAAAGCGTCAGGCCCTAGCGACCAGTCGATCTGCGCAGTTGGATCTGAGCGTGCTGGCCGGGCAATGGGTGGCCCGCGACGAAGCTGGCTGGCATCTGCGTTATCGCTTCGATCCGCCAAACTACACCGCCACCGGCTATCCGGACTGGGTCGAGTCGGGACGCATCGAAAAGCTGGCGACCAGCGATCAACGGTTGCGCTTGTTGTTTACTGGCCGCGTATTCGACGGCAAGCCCGATGAATCGATCCAGCAATGGGTAGACCTCGAAGCTGACCTCGGCGCGTTTGTGCTCAATGGCGATCGCTTCGTCAGAGAGCCAACCACGCTCACGATAGCAGGCGCTCCTTAGCCGCTCGCTTTTCAGCTTGGCCAGGTTGCCAGCGTTGGTTTTCCAGTTGGCAACAGGGCGTTCACGTGATGCCATCGCAGCCGTGAAGCCGCTCAATCTTGGTGTCGCGCTCGTTGTGTTGGTGGTTTCAGTTTGCTGGGGACACAGCGCCCGCGCAGCCGACCCCGATGAGCGGCGCGAGCCAGCCGAGTCTGTCCAAGCGAGCGAAGACGAGCTTCATGGCGACGTGCTCGCTGCGGTTGGGCTGCGCGGTGTCATTGACAATGGGATCAATCAGGAGCTCGAAGCTAGCGGGCACGACACCATTTGGCCGGTGTTGCCGTCCTTTGGATTCACCTACCGAGTCCATTACCAACGCTTCCTGTTTGGCTTGAGCTGGCGCGTGTCCATTCACGATCCGGGAATCGACCCGCGCAACAAGAGCGATATGAGCATGTGGTCGCATCAGCTCGTCGCCGACGTTGGCTATCTTGTTTTCGAGCGTGCCGGCTTGCGTCTGTATCCGACGTTCGGGGCGGGAGCTGCTGTCAGTTCTCTGCATGTCGAGCTCGAGCCGCGCGACGAGGGGCTGACCATTTCTGAAGAGCTCGCGCGCGGGGACCAGGATGTCGACATCGGGATCGGCAGC
The DNA here is from genome assembly GCA_964599485.1 of uncultured Polyangiaceae bacterium. GTDB lineage: Bacteria > Myxococcota_A > Polyangia > Polyangiales > Polyangiaceae > JAPYTK01. Next base: position 40 of record CAZRGL010000175.1, on the reverse strand, counting down.
TGGCTCATGCGCAGCCAGCTCGCGCTCGACTACGTGTCGG
>CAZRGL010000174.1:0-18189 GCA_964599485.1 uncultured Polyangiaceae bacterium | reverse complement strand
CGCGGACTCTGCCCCGGACGCGGACTCTGCCCCGGACGCGGACTCTGCCCCGGACGCGGACTCTGCCCCGGACCACCTCCCGCGTCCCCTGTGACCATGGCGCACATGGTCCCGAGTCCCAGTGGGACGCGGGACATTGCTCAGGCGTTTTCAAAGGTTTAGCGCCTGGTACGCGCCTTGCGATGCAGGTGGTTGCAAGCAGGTCACACAGCGAGGAGCAGCCATGAGCGCCAACGACAGTCTTCAGGAAAACGCCGAAACCGTCTTGGTAGATGACGCGACAGCGACCCGCGTATTCGACCGGGCAGCAGGCGACACGCCCAGCGCCGTGACCGCCATCTCAGCCGCCTTTGCGGCTTCGAAGCTCCCCAATGACGCCACCATCGTCATGCTCTCGGAGGCAGAACCGGTCTCGTTGCCGATTACGGTGCTGGCCACTCCTGCTCAGCTCGGGCTCGCCACCACCCAACCATCTCCCAGACCGCTCAGCGCTCCCGTCCAGGCCGCCAAACCAGGAGTCGTCTTGCTCGGGGTCGCGGTTCCTCGCAGTGTCGCGATTGTCATCAGCATCATCCTTCTCATCGAGCTCATAGCCGTAATCGCAGGCCTATTTCATCGCGCTGGCGTGCTGTAGCGGCCGCTTGGCACAGCGCCCGGGCGCGCCGCGGGCCGAGCCGACAATTGGGCCCATCTAGCTCTTCGGCGGTATGACCGATCCCCGATGATCCATGTCCCGAAGGAGGGGAAGATGCGAAGAGCACTTACGGTTTTGACGGCGCTCGGTTTCGTAGTGGCACTGCCTGCGACTGCGTTTGCAGGAGAAAAGACCAATCATTCCGAGGGTGTGCATGTTGGCCTGGGTGCCAGCCTCGACACCACTGTACCCATCATCAACAACAACCCCGACGTCTACTTCTTTGGTGGGCCCTTCGGCGGTGGTGCTCTGCAGATCCCCATCGACATCGCGGGCGTGGTTCGAGTCGAGCCGCAGATCGGATTCGTGGCTACCTCCAACAGCGACGAGAGTGATACTTCCAAGAGCACATCATCGTTCTCGGCAGTGCGGGTGGGCCTGGGCGCCTTCTTCATGTTCGACTTCGATGACTCAGCCGCGGCATACGTTGGGGCCAAGCTCGGTCCCATCTTCGCGTCCAACTCGAGCGAGTCGCATGACAAGCCCGCCGATACGACCACAACGACCACGAGCTCGGTAACGCACTTCGCCATTGGTCCGGCGATTGGCGCAGACTACTACTTCAGCAAGCACTTCAGCCTCGGGGCCGAGGTTGGGATCAACTTCACCGTTCTCGGTAACGTAACCTCGGAGACGGAACAAGAGCCGCCGCCGGATCCACCCATCGACAACGAGGACACGGAAGAAGAAGGGGGCTTGACCGTCAACGCCTCGACCATGCTCACAGCGCGCTTCTTCTTCATGTAGCGCGGCTCCGAGAGCTCAACGAGCCAAGGCGGCGGTCGTAGGATCGTCGCCTCTTGCTCTTTGTGCCTGCTCGCTGCTGCCTGCAGGTGGTCAATTCCACGCTCACCACGCTAGGTCTTGGCGCGTAGCAATATTCACATGTGAAAGAATCGAGTGTGCGTCAGTTTCACGCTCGTCGGTTCTTGCTACGTATCTGTTGCAAGCTTTCGACAGATCCGCGGCCGATAGGGCCCAAATAGCCGTTTGGGTCTTGGCGCGCCCATTGCTGTAGCTCCCGGTCGTGATACAGCGCAACTATCTAGGGGGCGCGTGCTGGCTCACGTGTCCGGTGGCGATTGCCGTGGCGCTTGGCTTACCAGTGCGCGCGCAGGCCCAGGCGGCCACCACCATCCAAGGGCACGTCGTGAGCATCGAGGCCGGTGACATCGTCGTCGATCTGGCCAGCCAGCGCGGAGCCAAGAGCGGGGACATCATCGAGCTGTGGAGGCCGCTACGTTTGCGCCATCCAGTGACCAACAAAATGGTCAGCGATCGCTTTCGAATTGGCAGCCTCAAGCTCGGCCAGGTTCGTGAAAAGCTGGCGCTAGCCAAGGCTGAGGGCAAGCTCGACCGCTCCGCTGTTCCCGGCGATGTGGTCATCCTACGGCGCGTCGTCGTGCCAGAGCCCGTGGCTGAGCCGCCGCTACCAACCGCTGTGATCGAGCCCCATGACGCTCCGCCCTCTGGCGAGACGTTGCCCTCGGGCGGTCAGGACCCCAAGAGACTGATGCGTACGCTCGATCCACTGCCACCGAGCGAGGCAAGCAAAGTGGCTGCAATGTTCAGCGCCCTCAGCGGCCGGGGGCTCCGACAGCGCATCATGGCTTACGAAGGTTACGTGCGCGCCAAGCCCGATAGCCCCTACGCTCGGGTGCTCTTCGAAGAGGCCGCGTTTTTGCGCAACGTGCTCAAGACAGTCTCACGAAAGGAGCGTCGTCGCTGGCCACGGCTCCGGCACTTCACGCCGCCCAAGGAAGTGCTCGCTGCAAGCCCGTTGGCACTCGCGCTCGAGCTCGATGGTCCGGTAAGCGGTGCAGTCATTCACACACGGATGAAGGGAGAGATCAGTTACCAGACGACGCCCATGCGCCACATCGGTGGAGGTTACTATTCGGTGACTTTGCCCGCGTCGCGCATGACCGGCTCGCAGCTCGAGTACTTCATCGAGGCGACCAACGACGTGGGGCGCTCCAAGGCGATCGTCGGTACGGGCCGCACTCCGACCAAGCTCGACGTGCGTGATACGCCCGAGGCCGCCAAGCCCGACCGGATCATCACGACCGTCAGCGTGTGGACCGACTACGCGGACTACAATCGCTTCAAGGGCAACGACCGCGTCTGGCAAACGGAGGGCTTCTTCGGCCTCCGCTTCGGCGACACGGGTGTACGTGCTTTGCGTACCGGTTTCGGTGTGTACCGCGGCGTTGGCGGCTCGCTCGAGGACCTCGACGAGCTGGAGCTATCGGCGCGAAAGGTGGGCCTCACCTACGGCTATCTCGAGACCGAAATCGGTTTTCATCACTTTGTCGGCTTGGTGGTGCGTGGCGCTGTCGGTCTCAAGGACGATGGGGTGGCAGGCGGGGGCCAAGCGCTCATCCGCATTGGCAACGACTTGGAGACCAACATGTTGCTCGGCGGGGAGATCCTCGGCGGTGTTGGTCTTCGCGGCATCGCCCAGCTCGAGCTGAACGTTTTCGAGCGCTGGCCCATGCTCATTCGAACCGAGGTTACCAATCAGCCCGCAGGCATCAGCTCGAGCGATGACGATGTGCGGCCCGATATCGAGGACGCACTGCCGGTCGATACTTCGACGAACACCAATGACATTGGCGCGCGCGCCATCGCCCAGGTTGGTTTTCGCCCAATCCCGGCGCTCACCCTGGCGGTGCGCGGCTCGTATCAAGGGCGGACGATCAAACATTCGGGTCCTGGCTTTGGAGGGGCGGTGAGTTTCACATGGTAAGCACGATGACAACTTGCTGGCGGCGCGCAGCCGTCGTGATTTGCCTGGCGCTGCCGGCGCTGGCTCCCACACCGTTGTGGGCACAAGAAGTGGACCCGGACGAGGAGCGCCCTGCCGCAGAGAGCCCGGCGGACCATCCGCCAGATGGGCCAGCCGCCAGCGAGGGCGAAGGCGAGGGCGAGGCGAACCAGCCAGCGGCCGAGGCGCCCCCCCCTGTCGACAAGCCGAGCAAGTCCGAAGCGCGCGACGAGCCGCCCAAGCAGCTCAGTGGCCCTTCGCCGGTCATTCACCACGCGCCGCCAAGCGTTGCGCCAGTGAACCAGCCGGTGAACATTCGCGCCAGCATCGACCATCCACAGCTAGTCAAGCGCGCCTTCGTTTTGTACCGCAATGCCGGCGCCAAGGGATATCAAGAGGTCAGCTTTCGGCGCGGATCGCCTGGTCCCTATGTGGCGACGATTCCGGCCAAGGAAGTGAAGGGGCCGTGGATGGACTACGCCATCGAGGTCGAGCATCTCGACTCGCGCCGCGCGCCCGCGTTCTCGAGCCGGGCCGCGCCACACCGCATACAGGTGCCGGAGGACGGCATGGACTTGATCGAAAAAGCCCTCGAGAAGAAGCTCGACCACCGCCGCTCGGTGGTTGCCAGTCGCGCGGAGTATGTCTCTTTTGGCAAGAGCATTGCCACGGTGGTCAGCGGCGACAAGGTGACTGAGCGCGAAGTGAACGACCGCTTCTACCGGGTCGAGGCTTCGTACACCTACCGGCCGATGCGCGTGGTGAGCGAGTTCAGTATTCGCGGCGGGGTCGTGCGGGGTAGCGCGCCGGTGCCGGTGCGCGAGCTGCAGCCCGGACAGGCCGAGGACGAGCGCTTCGACGTCGGGCTCAACTATGGCGCGCCCAGCGTCCGCTTTCGTTTCCACGACAAGTGGCACTTCGACGGCAGCTTTCTGCTCAACGTGACGGAGGTCGGCTTTTCGGTGGGAACCGGTGCAGCCCTTCACATTGGCGATCCGCACGGCACCAAGCTGACCCTCGGATTCGAGGCCATCCAGACCTTCGGCACGCGCTTCTACAGCCAGATCGACATTCAGGCCCACGAGCAGGTCAAGATCTCGCCCATCGTCGAGGTGACCAACATGCCCTCAGCAGATCACTTCGGCGTGCGCTTGATCGGCGAGGTCGGTGCAGACGTCGGCGCGGGCTTCTCACTCGCGGCTCGCGGCGGCTACCAGGCCCGCGTCTTCACCAGCGGAGGTCCCAGTTTCGGCGGCATGCTAGGCTACGCCTTCTAGGCGTGATGAAGCGGATCGCGATCTACGGAAAGGGTGGAATCGGCAAGTCGACTTTGGCCACTGGCGTGTCATTGGTCATGGCGCGCCGCGCTATGCGCGTGCTGCACGTGGGAGGCGATCCCAAGCACGACTCCTCGCGGGTCTTGGTCGAAGATCCGGAGCAATTCAAGACGGTGGTCGACTTGCTCTTCCATGGCGAGAAGGTCGAGCGCGCCGATTTGGTCATGCGCGGCATCGCGGGTATCGATTGCGTCGAGTCCGGTGGACCACAGGCCGGGCGCGGTTGTGGTGGCCGAGCCGTCTCTCGGTCGTTCGAGATCTTCGACGATGTCGAGCTGGTAGACGCCTCGCGTTACGACGCGGTCGTCTACGACGTGCTCGGGGACGTCGTCTGCGGCGGATTCGCCGCGCCCATGCGTCGCTCGGCGGGCTGCCGGGTGGTGATCGTGCTGTCTGAAGAAATGATGGCGGCCTATGCAGCCAATCGCATTGCCGCCGCGGTGACCGAGTTCGAGCGCAATGGCGTAGTGCTTGCTGGTTTGGTAGTGAATCTGCGCGACAACCGGGCAGATCTGGTGCCGATCAAGCGTTTCGCGGAGCGGCTCTCGACGCAGATCCTCACCGTTTTGCCGCGCGATCCGCTCGTCTGCGAAGCCGAGATCTACCGCAAGTCGATCGTGGACTATGCCCCCGACAGCCCGGTCGGTCGACAGATCACCGAGCTCGTCGACCGGGTGCTCGACCTCGATCCCGCCAGCATGGTCGCGCCCACCCCAATGGCCGACACGCTCGTTCGTCAGATCATGCGGGACCAGCTCGGCGGCGATAGCCAGCTGCCCAGTCCCCCCACCAATCCGCAGTCCACCATTACGGATTGGTCCAAGCTCTAGCCCGTTCTGTTGGGTTGCAGCAATGCGTCGAGTAGGCGCTGGACCCAAACGACGATTCCGGCGTAGCCCAGCGTTGGCGCCGCTTGGGTGGGGTGGTGACCATTGCTGGGGTAACCAGCTTCGAGGAGCGCTACCGGATGTCGGGCGCTTGCTCGAAGGTGTCCCAGCGCGGCCAGCTCGGTGGTTGAGCCGATGATCAAGTCGAGCTGTCCAGTCGAAATACGGGGCGCAAAACTCTGCCGCAATTGTAGCAGGCTCGGGCACTGCCAAATCTCAGTGCTCGCACTCAGACTTTGGTCATTGCGTGCGAGGGTGGCGAGCAATTCCTCCTGTCCGCCCAAGGCCTCGTCGCGGATCCCGATCAGGACCAGCTCCATGTCGAGCTCGAGGAGCAGACCAGCCAGACCAGCCGCCAGGGGTGTCTCAGCGAACAGCGCTACGCGAGCGCCGCGCAGCACCGTAGCCATCGGCTCGGTGATGGCGGCGTCCAGCCCCCGCTCTTGCGCAGCGATACTGCTGTCGACAGTGGCTCCGCTGGCTGCGGCCACTGTGCGCAGGAATCGAGCCGTGCTCTTGCGGCCGATGGGCAAGTCGCAGTCGACCACGGTGCGATGCTGCAAGATGCGATCGAGACGCCCAGCAGCTGGACGGGCGTAAGGCAGCCGCACCACGAAGCCGGACTTGTTGGCGTCGGCAATTTCTTGGTAGGTCGCGCCTGACAGCAGCGTGGGGCCTGGCTCGAGCCCCGCCGCCTTGACCAGCTTGCCGAGCTCCACCAGGTCGGCTTTTTGGTCCATCTCGTAGCGGTGAAAGAAGAATCCCAAGGTTGCGGCACGCCGCGCGTGCTCAATGCTGTCCTGACCCCAAGCCATCCTCTCGCAGATCTCGGCCATCACGCTGGCGTAGCCGTCGAAGAAGCCACCATGGGGCGCGGCCGTGGGCACGAAACCAACAGGGCAGGGTAGGGTCTGTTGCAGCTGACGAACCTCATCGGGGAGGTCTTCCCCCGTCAGCTCGATGAAGTACGAGCTCACGACGGTGATGAACCCTGGATTGCGGCGCTCGAACCACGACCGGGCGAAAGGCCCAAGTCGCTCTGCCGAGCCCCGTATCAAGGCCATCTCTCCAACCTGGGTCCAGCCTTCTCGCCGATTGGGGTGCGAGCCCCAATCGTGTCGGGCTATCTGGGCGGCCGACTTGTATTTGCAGCCGACGCCCACGTGCTGGAGCAGGAAGCCATCGCCGATGGCGTGGGTCGCCAAGCTCGCGCCAGTCATCTTGGCCAAAGCGAGCGTCCTGAGGGCGCCCGATTGCGTTGCTTTGGACAGGGGCTTGCTGGGGGTAGCTGCTGCCGAGCTTCCGCGTAGGCGGGGTTGGCTGACGACCTGCAACAAGCGCTGCGCCCAGGCCTGAACGCCTGCGAACCCGAATGATGGTTGAAACTGGACAGCATGCCGATGTACCGACGGAAAGCCCGTTTCGAGTAGGGCGACTCTCTTGAGCCAACCCGATCCGCCTTTGTCGTGTCGGAGCAGATCCAACTCGACACAAGAGCCCGCCACGGCGTGGACTTTTCGCTCCTTCGCCAGGGCCGTCAGGCGCGTTCGGATCCGGTTGAGGCTGGGATCTGCGTCGATGACGCAGCCAGCAGGCAGCTGCTGGCTGTTGCGCTCGAGCACGCCGAGCAAGGCCGCGCGGCCGCCGAATACCCGATCGAGCAATCCCACATAGGGAACGGCGACGCCCAACTCGAGCAGTAGGCTGGTCAGGCCTGCGGCGAGCGGGGTGTCGGCCAGAACCGCTACCGATAAGCCTCGACGGTTGCGGTGGTCGAGGTGGCCGAGCTCCTGCTGAATGGCGGCGAGGCGGCGGTCGGCCCATAGCGCTGCGCGTCGTGGATTGGAGCCCGAAAAGCGGCACATGTCGGCCAGCCATCGCCGGGTTCCGGCAATGCCCATGGGCAAGTCGGCGCTCAGCTGACGGCGCGCCGGCCACAACTTGCTCACCGCGGCGCTGATGGGGGCGGCGTAGGGAAGCGTGACCACGTGGGAGGCGACCATCGCGGCGCCGAGGCTGGCGTACGAGCCCCCGGACGGCAGTGCCGGCAGCATTTTCAGTCCCGCTACTTTGTAGAGCTGCTTGAGCCGTTGCAGATCGGCGCGACAGTCCGCTTCGCCCCGATGAAAAAAATCGCCGATGGTGGCAACGTGTTGCGGGCGAGGACGTTGGGCGGGCAAAGAGCGCGCAATGGCGAGCAGCGCACGGTTGTATCCCGTGTAGATGCCGCCAGGATGGGGTGCGGTGGAAACCAGGGCGATGGGCACCGGACTGCAGCAGAGGGCGACTTCTTCGGCGCGCTGTTCATCATCGAGCTGGTCGTAGTGCTGACGACCCGCGACGATGATGCCCGCTTTGGCTTCGCGTTGGACACGTGCGGCGCACGCTTGCAGCGAGGCTGATGCTGGGCCGCCGTCGCAGCGTGCACACCAGCCTTCGGGACGGCCGCTCCGCTGTCGACGAGTCGACCAGTCGTGGGCGCGGAGCCAACCGCTGTGGCTGCCTGCCGCATCGCTGATGAGCCACCCATCGGAGACCGCTTGCACGCCGAGGGCAATGCCGAGGCCCACAGATTGCCGTGGCCCGCGAGTGGCAAATCGCTCTGCTGAATCTGACCCGTGCAAGGTCAACCCGCCGTCCCGCTACGGAGCTTGCGCCCCACCACCCGAACATTGTCGGAGACGCCAGCGAAGAAAGGCTCGAAACTCCGGCTGACGATCATGGGAACGCCGGCTTTCTCGGCCTCGGCGCGGCAATGATCGGCCAAGTAACACACGTCATATCGTCCGCCGTCCAGGTAGCGAGAGATGGTCCACGGCTCGGGAAACATCTCGAAGGGATGGCTGATGTCGTGGGCACGGAAGAGCTTGGCGAAGCCTTCTTTCTTCTCGGGAGGGCCTTGCACCAACAGCGTGATGTCGAAACCCATTTCAGCGAAAGCCTGGTAATCCCCGAGTCCTTGTTGCGCGAGCTGATCGGTCGCGTAGTTGTTGAGCATGCGCAGCCCCATGGCGATACGAAGGCCGCCATGTCGTTGTCGGAATTGCTCCAGGGCTTGCTGCGCGGTTTGTTTGGCTGCCGCAATCGCCTCGCGCACCGCCTCGACGACGCCGTACTTCTTGCCAATTGCCAAGTAGAAGGCCTCGGTTTGCTCGATGCCGACCGGCAGGGGTATCTCGAAGACACCGCGGTCCATGTTGGTGAGCACGCCGCTGAGCTTGGGGTAGAGCGTGCGATCGAGCATGAAGGTGTTGGGCGCGTAGCTGATGGCCCGCCAGTCATCGAACGATGCGTCGTAAGGGTAGTTTCCGATGATGTGCAAGCCCGCTGCTTGCAGGATTTGCTGGCATTCGTAGCCGGAGCGTTCTCCCGCTCCCTTGGGCAGTCCCAGCAGATTCAAGCAGCGCTCTCGCGGCCAGTCGGGCTCACGCAGCAGCGCGGCGATGTCCGCTTCGGCCTGCTGTCGCTGTTCGTCGTCGCTTTGTACGCGGCTGAGCTGGATTTGAGCGCCGGCCTCGCGAAAACGGTTCATCCAGTCGGTCGGGACTGGTTTCTTGGGGGGCAGAGCGGCGAGGGTCGAAAACAACCAGTCGAGCATCTCTCCTTGGCTCCCGAGCTTCAGACCACTGGTGTGCATGGGGATCATGGCAACCTTGGGGAAGTCGGCTTGCACTTTTTCGACGACCTCTTCGAATCGATCACCGATGACTTCCATCGGGCAGGTGCCGAGCACGAAGATCGCTTCGGGCTCGAGGTCCTCGGCGACCGCACGCAAACATTGCTGCAGGGGCTCGGCGGTTTGTCCGCTCACGAAGTGTTGCTCGTTCAGATCCGTCGAGAAGAAACGATGGGCGCTCGGCCCGAACTGATAGAAGCAAGCGACGCATTCGCTCTCGCCGTGGATGATGACGGCGAAATTGCCCGCCATCTCGACGAGCCCCGCAGAGATGCCCGACAGCGTACAGCAGGGCTGGCTGGTGGCGCCCTGGATGCGTCGCTCTTGGGTTTGCCAAAACGACTCGTCAGCCTCGCGAGCCTGCTGGAAGACAATGAGCCTGTCATCGTTGGGCTTGGACATGTTGTAGCCTGGCGCCATCGACATTCGGCCGCTCGACGCGGCAGTCATCTTAGCAACTACTCACGGGCGGGGTGGATTGCGAAAGCCATCGAGCATCTGGCCACGCGTACATGGATGGTTGACGACGGGGCAGGAGCGGGCGACAGCGGTGGGGATGACGCCCGCGCGCTGCAGCAAGGCCCTATCAGCAGGGCAATGGAGGGCGTGGTGGCTCGGTGGGCTGCTCCTGGCGGTGTTATCGGGGGCGTGCCGGACAGACGAGCGCGCCAGCTCTGGTCAACCCTACAGTTGTGTTTGCATCTTGGCTGATGAGCAGGAGCTCGAGGTGGCGGCTTGCGCGATCACCACCGGTGAGGCCACTGTGATAGCGCGCGGGTGCGCGGCGAAGGCGCAGCAACAATCGGTGACGCTGTGCTCCTGCTGGGAGGACACCACGCTGTGGTGTGAAATAGGCGAGTGCTCGCTGCGTTGACTGACTTGACCTCGCCCCAGCTGTCGCCCAACGTGCGCCCGTGATCCTGAACGACAAAAGGGTGGGGCTGCTGTTGCGCGTGCTGATCTTGGCTGCGCTGACCGCATTTTGGGTGGGTTGCGAGCAAAAGAGTGGCGCGGGCACGACGACCGGCAGTGGCAGTAGCACCAAACGGCTGAAGATTGCGGTGATCCCCAAAGGGACCACCCACGAGTTCTGGAAGAGCGTCCACGCTGGTGCGGTCAAAGCATCGCGCGAGCTCGATGTGGACATCGTCTGGAAAGGCCCCATGAAAGAGGACGACCTCAAGCAGCAAATCGAGCTGGTGCAGAGCTTCGTTGCCCGACGTGTGAGCGGCATCGTGCTGGCACCGCTCAACGACAAGGCGCTGCTCAAATCGGTCAAAGACGCTGCGCGCGCGAAGATCCCGGTGGTGGTGATCGACTCGGGTCTCAAGGGCGACAAGCACGTTTCTTTCGTGGCAACCGACAACGTCGCCGCCGGCAAGCTCGCCGGCGAGCACATGGCCAAGCTGCTCGGAGACAAGAAGGGTGGCGTGCTCGTGCTGCGCTACCAAGAGGGGTCGGCAAGCACCGCGAATCGTGAGAAGGGATTCATCGAGGCGGCGCGCAAAGCGGGCCTCGACGTGCTCAGCGACAATCAATACGGCGGCGCAACCACGGAGACTGCATTCAAAGCGGCCGAGAGTTTGCTCCTCGCCCAAAGCGCGGGTGAGGGCAAGGTTGCTGGCGTGTTCTGCCCCAACGAGTCGACCACCTTCGGCATGTTGCTCGCCCTCAAGAAAACAGGGCTTGCCGGCAAGCTGAAGCTCGTCGGCTTCGACGCGTCCGACAAGTTGGTCAGCGCGCTGGAGCAAAATCAGGTTGCAGGCTTGGTTCTGCAGGATCCGTTCACCATGGGCTACTTGGGGGTCAAGACCATGGTGAGTCATTTGCGCGGCGAGAAGATTGCCAAGCTCATCGACACCGGCTCACGCATGGTGACCGCCGAGAACATGAAGCAGCCGGAGCTCAGTCGTCTGCTCAAGCCCGATCTGGACAAGTGGCTGGGCAAGTGAGCGCTGGACCAGTGAGTGCTGGGCAACAGGACGCGCTGCTGCAGGTTTGTGGCGTCGACAAGTCCTTTGGTCCGACGCTCGCCCTGCAGGACGTCTCGCTCGAGGCCCACGCCGGGCAGGTCCATGCAGTGCTTGGCGAAAACGGTGCGGGCAAGAGCACCTTGATGAAGATCTTGGCTGGTGCGCAGCGCCCTGACCGAGGCACGATGCGCCTTGGCGGGGCGGCCTTTGCGCCGCTCGATCCGCTGGCAGCACGCGCTGCTGGAGTGGCGATCGTCTACCAAGAGCCGCAGCTGTGTGACCACCTCAGCGTGGCCGACAACATCGCGCTCGGTATCGAGCTATGTCGTTGGGGCTTGGTGGATCGAGCGGCAACGCGCAAGCGTACCGAAGAAGTGCTCGGCCAGCTCGGCGGCGAGGAGCAGAGCGAAGGACTCGAGCCTGGGCAGCTGGTGGGCGCGCTGGGATCGGGCGCGCGCCAGCTGGTGGCCATCGCCCGGGCGTTGGTCCAGAGCGACTGCAAGGTGCTCATTTTGGACGAGCCGACCAGCAGCTTGGGCGCGGCCGACGTCGAGCGGTTGTTTGCGACCATCGATCGGTTGCGCGCCGCCGGTGTGTGCATCTTGTACATCTCGCACTTTCTCGAGGAGGTCGAGCGGATAGCCGATCGTTACACGGTGCTGCGCGACGGGCGCGGCGTCGGATCGGGCTCGATGCAACAGACCAGCGTCGAGCAGTTGATCACCCTGATGGTAGGGCGCGAAGTGGGCAGCTTGTGGTCGCGGACGGAGCGCGAGCCGGGTGAGGTCATGTTGCAGATTGAGCATCTGGTTGGCCTGGGATTGCCGCGGCGCGCCAGCTTGGAGCTGCGGGCTGGACAGGTGCTCGGCATCGCAGGTTTGGTCGGCTCGGGTCGAACTGAGCTCTTGCGCACCATCTTCGGCTTGGCGCCGGTGGTCAGCGGGCGCATCGAGGTGGGCGCGTTCGTCGGTCCTGCTTCCCCCACGCAGCGTCTTGCTCAGGGTGTCGGCATGCTGAGCGAGGATCGCAAAGCCGAGGGCTTGGCTGCGACCATGAGCCTTGCTGACAACATGACCTTGTCGCGTCTTCGAGGACTGGGACCCGCTGGCTGGATCTCACCCCGTCGCCAAGAGGCTGCGGCTGCTCGCTGGATCGAGCGGCTCTCGATCCGCTGTCGCGACGCTGCTCAAGCCGTGGCCGATTTGTCGGGCGGTAACCAGCAGAAAGTGGCCTTGGCCCGGCTGCTGCACCACGACGTGGACGTTTTGCTGCTCGATGAGCCGACCCGGGGAATCGACGTGGCCAGCCGCAGTGAGATCTACCGGGTGATTGAGGAGCTGGCCGCTGCTGGCAAAGCCGTGCTGGTGATCTCGAGCTATCTACCCGAGCTGCTCGGGATTTGCGATCAGGTGGCGGTGATGCGCCGCGGCCGTTTGGGCGTCGCTCGTGACGTGGCCGAGCTCGATCAACAGAGCCTACTCACGGAGGCGACCAGCACATGAAGGAGCTGCTGCGCAAGCCTTGGTTTGGTCCACTCTTGGCGCTGATCGCTGTCTACGCGTTGTTCGCCGCGCTCGTGCCCGACACCTTCTTGGGCGCGGTGAATCTGGAGACGATGACGCGGCAGACCGTGGTGGTTGGCATCGCCGCGGTGGGCATGACCTTGGTGATGGTCGAAGGTGGTATCGATCTGTCGGTGGGCTCGGTGGTGGCGCTGACCACGGTGGTGATCGCCCGCGCTTTGCAGCTTGGCTATGGCCCCGTTTCGGCGGCGCTCATCGGACTGGCGGTGGGCGCGCTGTGCGGGCTGCTCAACGGCGCATTGGTGGCGTGGCTGGCGATAACGCCCTTCATCGTGACACTGGGCACGATGAGCTTGCTGCGCGGCGTGGCCACGGGTCTGGCTGACGAGCAGAAGGTCGACGCTGACGTGGCGGGGCTGGACGAGCTGATGGCAGCGCTGCCCGACGAGCTCAGTTGGATGGTGCTCAGTCCAGGGGTGTGGATCACTTTGGTGGTAGCGGCTCTGTTCGCGGGCCTATTGGCCTACAGTCGGTTCGGACGTCACGTCATTGCGATCGGATCCAACGAGCAGACCGCGCGTCTTTGTGGCGTTCGGGTAGGGCGGGTCACGCTGATTGTCTACGCCCTGGCTGGTTTGCTGGCGGGCCTGGCGGGTGTGATGGAGCTGTCGACCCTCACCGTTGGCGATCCAACCGATTCGGTGGGTCTCGAGCTGTCCGTGATTGCCGCCGTGGTCATCGGTGGGGGCTCACTATCGGGAGGCCAAGGATCGATCGCCGGATCGTTGCTCGGTGCGCTGCTGATGACCGTGATCCGCACCGGCTGCACCCATGTTGGCTTGCCCAACTGGGTGCAAGCGATCCTCACCGGTGTGATCATCGTGGTCGCCGTCGGCGTCGACAAGTTGCGGCAAGGCCGCGTTTGACACAATCCGTGCGGAATGTTTTGGCCGCCTCAGCGCTTCTTTTGGAGAGCGCGGCCGATCGCCGCGATCCCACCGACGATGAAGGGGGCGCCATACACGGGGCGAATGAACATCACCAGAATGCCGATGATCAGCGCGCCGATTCCACTGGCGAGGATCCTGCCCGACAGCCCGCTGGCATCACCGGTGGGCTCCAGACCGTATTTTTCTCTTCGGCGCGGACATCCTGGACCGCTTGCTGGGCCGCGAAATAACAGCGACGGCATTGCGGTCCTGCGCTGCTCATGTAGTCGGTCTTGGGATCCCCACAGCCACAGGCCATGGGGCAAGCTTAGGACGTTGGGCGACAGCAGATTGTTTTTTTTGGGACGGCCGTAGCGACCTAGCTGCGGCTGCGTCATGATGAGGCGAGCGGTACGATGAACCTCGACGTTTCAGCAAAGCGCTTCTTCCCGCTGGTGATCTGCGTCCTGTTGGCGGCGACAGCCTATTTTCAGGCGTCGGGTGTGGGCTCGTTCGTGGCCGGCTCGGTTGCTGCCACGCCGGGTCGTGCGCCTCAGGTAGCCCGAGTGCCGGAAAGACGTGCCGTGGCCTCGGACGCCAAGCCGATCTTGGAGCGCAACGCCTTCGATTCGGTGACCGGTCCGCTCTCGGGTCTGCCCATCATCGAGCCCAAGCTTCCCGTCGAGGAAAAGAAGCCAACCGGTGAGCCCAGCATCGATACCCCCAAGTGTGATTTCGGGCAGGTGTTGCTCATTGCGGCCACCAGTGATCCGGACCGTTCACACGCCAAGATCTTTGCGGAGGGAAAGGCCCAGAAGCGGATGATTGGCGAAGAGGTCAATGGCCACGCGATCGAGCAACTCGCCTGGAATCGCGTGTATCTGGCCAAGGACGGCAACCGCTGTCAGATGAAGCTGGGCGACAAATCAAATGCAGCCAAGCCGGCGCGCAAGCCAGCCCGCAGACCACGCCGCAGGCGACGGCGCGCTCGCAGCACCAAGCTGCCAGCAGAGCTAGCCAACAAGATCCAGAAGGTCAGCGCAACGGAGTTCAAGATCGAGCGATCGGTAGTCGACGAGATCCTCGACAAGCAGGCTGAGCTGATGCGCTTCACCCGCCTGCGGCCCATCAAGACCGGCGACCGAGTTTCGGGGCTGAGGGTCTCGCGGGTGCGCAAGGGATCGCTGCTCGATACGCTCGGGATCAACAACGGTGACGAGCTGCGTAGCATCAACGGGTTCGAGCTGACCAATCCGCAGAAAGCGCTCGAGGCGTATGGGCGCTTGCGGACAGCCGACAGCCTGAAGCTGCAGGTGTTGCGTGGTGGCAAGCCGGTAACGATCGAGTTCCAGATTCAGTAGCCGTGGTCGTGGTCGTTGTCTGAAGCGAGCGCGTGCGGGTGCGGGAATGGGTGGTCGTGCTCGGTCAATCGCGCTGGCAACTGGATGTAGCAGCTCCGGCCAGGCCTCATCCCGCACGACATTCCGCAGCGCGAATCGGCAATGCTGTATCGGTCAGCAGTTGTTCCATGATGCTGCGGAAGTCGGCGCGCGGGCCCAGGGTGCCCCAGATGTTGGCGAGCCCCATGAGTGAGCGCGAAATGAACGAAACGCCTTGTCGTTCCATCACGAAGCGCGAGCGGCGCGCGAGGTAGCGCAGCGCAAGGCTCTTTTTGGCGATGATGGCCGAGCGCATGATTCCGCCGACGAACTCCCGGTCGAATTGGAATGGTTGCTCACCAGTCAACGGTTCGAAGAAACGGGGCGACAGCTCGCGCATCACCTTGCGTGTCTCCTCGTCGACGTCGGTAATGCCGAAGGCCGTCTCGATGGCCGGTCCGAGGTCGCCGTCGTCGAGGGCAGTGGTTAGCAAGAGCGCCACATCGCGCTGCCCCCCTCGGTCCACGGGTTGCACGCAGCCGTAGTCGAGCACGCAGACACGGCCTTCGTCGCCGTCGGCCCGGAAGAGGAAGTTGCCGGGATGGGGATCGGCGTGAAAAAAACCGTGGTGCAGAATCCCTTCGAAAGCGAAACGAAACAGCGTCACACCAATGCGGTCGCGCTCCTGCTGCGATGCGGTTGCGAGGAGCTCGCTCAGTGTCACACCGCGAACCCGTCGCGTCGTGAGTACCCGCCGAGTCGACAGCTCGCTGATTACCTCCGGTACCATCACGCATCCGTCGTCGCGGTAGAGCTCGACGAAACGACGTTGATGCTCCGCCTCGCGCTCGTAGTCACACTCCTCGGCGAGACGAACGCGAAAGTCCTCGATCATCTGCGTCGTATCGACGTTGGGCATCATGGTGCGCATCAGGCCCATCAAAGCGTCGATGTTCTTCAGATCGCTCAGCGTCGCTTCGGCGATCCCCGGATACTGTACTTTCACGCAGACGCAGGTTCCGTCGAGCCAGGCCTCGTGCACTTGCCCAATGGATGCCGACGCTATCGGTTCGGCATTGAATCGCTCGAAGAGCTCCTCAGGCGGCTTGCCGAGCTCCTCCGTGATCACTTGTCGCCAAGACTCTGCACCCATCGGGAGCGATTGGGTGCACAGCTGGCCGAGAACATCGCGATACAGATCGCGGTACTCGTCGGGCACCATCCCATCCATATACGACAGGATTTGCCCCACCTTCATCGGCAAGCCCTTGAGCTTGCCTAGCTCGGCGACGACCGCCATGGCCAGCTCACGATGCACTTTGGTTTCGTCACGGGACACCAGTCGGCGTCCCTGCGCGACCGCCACGCGAGCACCTAGCTTCGAGAGTTTCCAAGCGCGGCGAAGCCGTGAGCGATCGATCTGAGTCATGTTGCTGTTAGAAACGTAAGGCTGCCGGTGATTTCCGCTCGTGGAATCGGTAGGCGGAATACCGATTTATTGTTCTTCGTGGTCGTGGGCCGTGCCGGCGGTCGTGGTCGTGGGTACGGGTCATGATATCGCTGACACGGTCTCCAGGATGCACCCGCAGCTCGGGCTTGCTATCGGTGAGCGAGCGCTCTTGGGCGTCGACCGCGCGGTGGCTTTGCATGCTCTGCATCGACTCCAACCAATCGGGCTTTGCCGAGTTGGCGGGCAGGCAGCGTGAAGCACTGTCCAGTACATGTGCTCCACGCACACGGACAGTGTACGCGTCAGCTGACCTGTCTGAGAATCACACTGCTTTTCAGTTCTGTTGCCATGGACCACCTCTTGCTCGTGCTGGGTGTATGAGAACTAAACTAGAGTGGCTTACGACCGTGGCAATGTGCTTGGGATTGCTTGCCGGTTGCAAAAATGACTGCGAAGCCGTGTGCGAAAGCAGCAAGGACTGTCCACACGCTGCCGAGACGCGACAAGACCTCTCCTGTGCCGACTTGTGCGATGCCGAAGAGATGCTAGCCGACATCAAGGACTGCAGAGACCAGTGGCTCGCCTTCTATTCATGTGGCGCGGCCAGTGATGACATCTGCAATGGGGTTTCACTGGCAGGTTGCGTAGCGGAGGCCGATGCGTATTCCGATTGTCTCTCGCGTTGACCGAGGTGCTGTAGCGTTCCGGCAAACGTGGTCGTGGTCTCGGTAATCATGCCGGACTGCGAGTGGTGTGGCCTGGGCGTGCTTCGACATCTTGTTCCCGCAGGCACGAACCGGGGCTAGTCTCCCGAGATGGACAACCTGTGGATGCCCGCGTTGTTCGTGCTGGTCGTTCTGGCTGCTGTTGTCGGTGTCGTCCAGCGCTGGCGCCAAGGGGTAAAGACCCGAAAGGCTATGCTCGATGAGCCGGGAGGTGACCGCTGCGTTGCTTGCCAGAGCACCCAGGTCGATGAGTTTGCCGCGCAAGCCTTCCGTTGCAAGGCGTGTGGCTTCGAGTGGGGCGAGGGGCTGAAGACGGTTCGAAAGAAGGCGCGCCGAGCGGCCGTCGCGGCCATGAGCGAAGCAGAGCGTCGCACCAGCGGGCTGGCCGATCTGAAGCAAGCGCAGTTGATGTTGTTGGCCGCAAAAGGGCACATCGACAGCGCCTCGGAGCTCGCTCGGCAGAATCTCCGGGTCGGCTACGACAACAGGCGCCATGATGAAGCCGATCGGGACGAGCGCAAGCAACAAGCGATGGTGGTGGCAGTAGGGGAGGTCAAGCGCGGCCATGTGCTCATTGAGGACGCAAAGCTGAAGTTGCCGCAGCTCGCGGGCATGATCGGCGATAGTGATGTCGATGTGGATCTGGGCGGATTCGCCTTCCAGACCGACTCGATTCTCGGTATCGGCGACAGCGGCGTGGCCGAAGAGATTGAGCGGCTCGAGGCGCACGTCTCGCGGTTGGTGGCTGAGCTCGAGCAGGCGCTCGCAAGGCTCCGCTGAGCCAAAGAGCGCTTCGCTGAGTCAAAGCGCTTCGCTGAGTCAAAAGCGCTTCGCTGAGTCAAAAGCGCT
>CAZRGL010000173.1:15855-18200 GCA_964599485.1 uncultured Polyangiaceae bacterium | reverse complement strand
CGCTACGCTCGACGCCGCCATCGAGCTGACCGCCAGGCACATCACCATGCTGGGTGAGCACTTCTGCCAGCGGGTACGGAGGAGGATCGCTGGCGACAAGCTACTCGAGCGGGCACGGCAACTGAGCGATGCGCTGTTCGCGCAACTGCCCGAGGCATCGGGACGATTGCAGGACGCCGTAACCACCAAGAAGACCAGCTTCAGGCACGCACTATGGCCACGTCGAGAAGAGATGACCGATGTGGTGGTTCAGGCCCAATACCGTGATGCGTGGCAGACCATTCAACTGATGCTCAACGAGCTGCGCTTGGGGCAGCCGGACCCCGAGCAAGTAGACGCCTTCTGGCGGCAGCTGGTGGTCTACACACTGAGTTTCGCCGACGCGCTGCCTGCCGACGCCATCGAGCAACTTCGCGCGGCCTATCTGCGCGTGGTCGAACAGACCAGTGAGCAGACCGACCGTGACTTGGTGCAGTTTCGACAATCGACCGCAGAGCTCGTCGGTCACCTCAACCAACAATTGGCAGCCGCCACCCCACTGCTCGAAGCACAGGTCGAGCTGGCGAGACAACGGATGAATGCCGACGGCGCCAAGTTCGAAGCGGAAGTCATTCGCGCTCGTGAGCGCGCCCGTCTGGAGGCCATGGCGTTCGAGATATAGCCATCGACCGACTCCTTGACGGCACGGCTCCACGGATTCAGGGTTGAGCCATGACCAGCAGCGCACCAGCAAGCTCGCTGGTGCTACGTTTCTCGTTCGCGCTGAGCACCGACGTGGCCACCAACAAGGCCAAAGTCGACGCGTTTTGTCAGGCGCTCGAGCGCGTGACCTCAATCAACATCGTGGCCACACTGCTCGACGACTACGAATCGCTACTCGAAGCCATTGCCCATGACGAGGTCGGCATCTGCTGGGCGGCTCCCGCGGTGGCGCTGCGCTCACTTGCCGCCGGCCGCATCGATCCATTGGTGCTTCCAGTACGCCACGGTTTTTCGAGCTACGACGCGGCCCTTTTCTGCCGACCCGACGCGCCCTACGAGCGGCCGCGGGACCTACTAGCAGCACGTGTGGGCTGGGTGAGCCGACACAGCGCTTCGGGCTACCTCGTGATGCGTGCCTGGCTGCAAGAGCAAGGACTGAACCTGAGCAAAACCTTCGCCGAAGAGCGTTTCCTGGTAACCCACGACCGCGTCACCGCAGCGGTGCTGGCCGGAGAGGTAGATGTTGGAGCCACCTTCATCAATTTGGCACCCCTCGGCACCACGCGCTCCACCATGGCGGGCTGGCGGAACAAAGAGGTCAAGGTCCTCGCCCGCACTGGCCCCATCGCCTCCGATCTACTCACCACCGCAAAAGCGATCCCTCGCTCGGTCGTGGATCTGTTGCGCAATGCGCTGCTGGACCCCGAAAGCGAAGCTCGAAAAGCCGCTTGTGAGTTGCTGAATGCTGAAGAGCTCGTCGCTTCTCAAAACGAATACCAGGAGCTGTTGCAGCGGCTCGATCCCTGGCTCAAACCGGCAACGAGCTAGTGGGCCAGACACTCCTCTGCCAACGAGGAGGATCGCGACTTGGGGTGACGCGGACGCTGCGCTCCGTTAAAGCTCGCCCATGCTCGCGCTGGGTCGCCATCTCGGCCGCGCCTTGTCCGCGTATCATCACAAGGCCATCCATCTGCCACGCGTGGAGCGCGTCCAGCTGGTATTGGGTGCGCTCATCGCAGAGGGTGGCGGCGCGGATTCTCTGCTCGACGTGGGCTGCGGTGATGGCAGCATCGCCCGCGCGGTGGCCCGCCACGTAGGCGCGAGCCGCGTCATGGGGGTCGACACGAGCCTCCGACAACGCGTGGCTATCGAGGCGCAGTCCTACCATCAAGGCGAGCCGCTACCTTTCCCAGACAACAGCTTCGACGCGGTCCTGCTCGCGGACGTGCTGCACCATGCCCACGACCCGCACGACTTGTTGGCCGAATGCTTGCGGGTGGCCCGCCACTATGTGGCGCTCAAGGACCATTTTGCCTTCGGGTTCTGGTCCGAACGTTTGCTCTGGGCCATGGATGTCATTGGCAACGCCTCGGCAGGAGTGGAAGTGACAGGCCAGTACCTCCGCCCCGAGGCCTGGGTGGAGCTGGTCAACCGCTGCGGCGGACACATCGCCGCGCTACGCTGGCCGCTTCGTATTCACGACATGCCTTGGCGCACCATCACGCGCAGCAGCCTACAATTCGCCGCGCGCATCGAGCACGCAACACCACCAAAGCAGGAGCGCTCGGAGACTTCATCATGACCGATCAGCAGCCTGAAGCAGACCGGCGCTATTTTGTCGTGGGCGGGGCCGGTTTC
This sequence comes from uncultured Polyangiaceae bacterium, assembly GCA_964599485.1. Taxonomy (GTDB): domain Bacteria; phylum Myxococcota_A; class Polyangia; order Polyangiales; family Polyangiaceae; genus JAPYTK01. The sequence goes on along the minus strand of CAZRGL010000173.1, from coordinate 15,860 downwards.
ATCGG
>CAZRGL010000173.1:0-15845 GCA_964599485.1 uncultured Polyangiaceae bacterium | reverse complement strand
CAGCCACTTGGTGGACCGCCTGGTAGAGCACGGATCCGTAACAGTGTTCGACAACCTCACGGTCGGCTCGAAGGCGTTCATCGCCACTCATCTCGACAGCGGCAAGGCCCGCCTGGTACAGGCCGATGCGCTCGACCTCGAAGCGCTGGTCGCCGCCATGGGCGACGAGCCCCATCAGGTGGTGTTTCACCTCGCAGCCAACCCCGAGGCCCGTTGGGGCCTAGAGAACACCCGTCTGGATCTCGAGCAAGGCTCCATCGCCACCTACAACGTGCTGGAAGCCATGCGTCGCACCGACACGCCGCGGCTCGTGTTCTCCTCATCAGGCACCGTGTACGGCGACACCACCAAAGTGTGCCGTGAGGAGGACCTCGGCGAGCTACCCATCTCGCTCTACGGCGCGAGCAAGCTCGCGGGTGAGTCCATGATCAGCGCTTTCGTCGAGTGTTTCGGGCTGCGCGCCTGGATTTTTCGGTTTGGCAACGTGGTGGGCCCGCGCGGCACCCACGGTGCCGCCCTCGATTTCCTGCGCAAGCTGGAAAAGCAGCACAACGTCCTCGAAGTGCTCGGAGACGGCAAACAGGCCAAGCCCTACTTGCACGTCCACGATTGCGTCGCGGGGATGCTGTTCGGGCTCGACCGCATCAGCGAGCGGCTGAACATCTTCAACTTGGCACCACCAGACGTAACCAAAGTGGCGCGCATTGCTGAGCTGTGCATCGCCGCCTCGCCATACCCAGAAGCCCATATCCACTTCACCGGGGGTCGAAGCGGTTGGCCCGGCGATGTCCCGCGCTCACGCATGGCCCCCAGCAGATTGGCGGCGGCGGGCTTTGCAGTCCGTCACACCAGCGATGAGGCCGTCAAGCTGGCCGTCGAGCAGCTGGCGCGGGAGGTATTCGGGCAGCGCGCCCGCCCCCTCGAGGACAACACATGAGCATGCAAGTCGTGGTGCTCGCCGGCGGACTGGCCACACGCCTCGGGTCACGCGCCAGCGCAACGCCCAAGTACTTGATGCCGGTCGCTGGTCGCCCTTTTGCTGCGTGGCAGCTGGAACGACTGTCCGCTTGCGGCTACGAGTCGGTGTTGCTGCTCATTGGCCACCTCGGCGACCAAATCGAGGCAACGCTCGGCGGCGGCGAAGCGTTCGGATTGGAGGTCCGCTACGGCCGCGACGGCAGCGAGCCGCTGGGCACCGGTGGCGCGCTGCGCAAGCACGTGGAACAACTCGATGACAGCTTCCTGCTCACCTACGGCGATTCCTATCTGCCCTTCGACTATGCTGGGCCGTTGCGCGATTTACGCGCGCACCCCGAGGCCTTGGGCACCATGGCTGTATATCGCAACAACGGTCAGCTCGACCAATCCAATACCCGCGTGGACGGAACGCTGGTGCTGAGCTACCGAAAGCAACAGCCGTCGTCAGAGCCAACAACCCAACCCGATTTTTGCGACATCGACTACGGCGCCATCGCACTGCGACGCGAGGCTGTGTTGCTGCTCGCCTCAGGCGTCTCGCAGCTGAGCGATCTGCAGGAGACGCTCGCCGACGAGGGACTGCTGCGCGCGTATCGGGCCGAGCAGCGTTTCTACGAGATCGGATCGGTTAGCGGCCTGAACGAGCTCGACGCCTTGCTGCGCAACACGGAGACAGCATGATCATCTCACGGGCTCCACTTCGGTTCTCGCTGGGCGGTGGCGGCAGTGATTTGCCAGCATATTCCAGCGCTCATGGCGGCTTCGTCATCTCGGCAGCCATCGACAAGTACGTCTATGTCACCGCCAATCGCCGCTTCTACCCCGAGATTCGCCTGGCCTACTCGAGCACCGAGATCGTCGACACGGTCGCCGACATCCAACATCCCATCTTCCGTGAAGCGCTGACGCTGACCGGGATCCAAACAGGCATCGAGCTGACGAGCGTCGCCGAGCTTCCCTCAAACAGCGGGCTGGGCTCGTCGAGCACCTTCACGGTGGCTTTGCTCAACGCTCTGCATGCCTACAAGCGCGAGTTCGTTTCCTCACGTCAGCTCGCCGAGGAGGCCTGCTGTTTGGAGATGGAACGCTTGGCAGAGCCTTGCGGCAAACAGGATCAATTCATCGCTGCCTTCGGCAACATCACAGCGCTACGCTTCTCCCCCGACGGGAGCGTCGTGGTCGAGCCCGTACCGGTCAAAGACGAGGTCATCGACGAGCTCGAGAGCAACCTGGTAATCGCTTATACCGGGGTCGAGCGCCAAGCGCGGTCGGTGCTCGGCGAGCAGGCCAGCGAGCTGCGGAAAGAACGCGGCAACGCAACCAGCAGCATGCACCGCATCAAAGAAATCGGCCATGAGGTCTACGAGTTGCTGACCGGCGGCGACGTCGACCGCTACGGAGCGCTGCTGCACGAGCACTGGCTGCGCAAGCGTGAGCAAGCTTCGAGCATGAGCAATCCCGCGCTCGACGCGCACTACGAAGCGGCGCGCCAAGCCGGCGCCATCGGAGGCAAGCTGATGGGCGCCGGTGGGGGTGGTTTCTTCATGTTCTACGTGCGTCCTCGAAACAAGCGCAAGCTCATCGAAACGTTGGCCCAACGCGGTCTGAAGCGGCTGCGCTTTCGCTTCGATTTGGACGGCGCCAGAATCGTGGCCAACCTGCACCGATCGTGAGGCTCGAGGTTGACCGCGAGCTCCCGAATCAGGGGGCGTTGTGCCGCTCGGGGCGACGCGGTGAATGATTCGGGTTAATGCACGAGGATGGTCGACCATCACCAGTTCGTCGATGAGTATTTGCAGCAAACTGCCGAGGTGGCGCGCTCCACGAGCCGTGCCGACCTCGCAGCGATCATCGACGTCTTGTTCGAGGCTTACCACAACGGCAACACCATCTATTGCTGCGGCAACGGCGGCTCGGCAGCCAACGCCTCGCATCTGGCCTGCGACTTGTCCAAGTTCACTTGGGTCGAAGGCAAGAAGCGCTTCAAAGCTGTGAGCTTGTGCGACAACGCATCCTTGATCAGCGCCCTGACCAACGACGTGGGCTTCTCGCGCATCTTCGTCGAACAGCTCAACGGCCGGATGATCGCCGGCGACGTGCTGGTGTGCTTGAGCGTTCACGGCGGTAGCGGAGCGGACAAGGCCGGGCCTTGGTCACAGAACCTCGTCGCCGCTGCGGACTTTGCCCAACAAACGCGCGCCAAAGTCGTCGCTCTGGTGGGCTACGACGGCGGCGCCCTGAAGCAGATGGCCGATGCCTGTGTGGTGGTCCCCGCGAGCGATTCGGGCCACACCTCCACGCCTCACGTCGAAGGATTCCACGAGGTCTACCACCACCTGATCTGTCAACGGCTACTGGATCTGGTGCGGGAGCAAGCATGAGCCGGGCGGTCATCCTCGACCGTGACGGCACTTTGATCGACTTCTACCGTGACCCGGAGCTCGGTGTGGTCACTCCAGTCTTCCATCCCGATCACGTCCGGCTGCTCGAGGGCGTGGCCGAGGGACTGAGACTGCTCCACGACAACGACTACTTGCTGGCCATCGCCACCAACCAACCCGACGCGGCAAAGGGGAAGCTGCCTCGTACGGCCATCGAGGCTGCCAACCAAGCACTGCTCGACGCGCTGACCGAGCTCTCGATCCCGATTGCCACCCTACAGGTGTGTTTTCACCACCCCGAGGGCGGCCCCGGAGGTGACCCCACGCTCATTGGGCCCTGCAACTGTCGAAAACCGGCGCCGGGACTGCTCGATCGTATCGTCGAAGAGCTTGCCCTGGACCGAAGTCGTTGCTGGATGATCGGCGACACCGCAGCGGACTTGGGCGCCGCACATGCCGCCGGCGTGCGCTCGGCGCTGGTGCTGCAAACTGATCGTTGCGAGCTGTGCCAGCTCCGTGGTGGTCCCCCCTGCCCTCACGAGCCTGCGTTGCGCGGCGCCCGCCTCGACGAGCTAGCCCAAGCCATCATTGCAGCGGGGTGAAGCCCCAAAAACACCTGGGGCCACCTCGATCGTAGGGTTTGCTTCTATTCTCGGCCCGTTTGGCCTAACAAGGGCCCGTCTCGCAACGCCAACGGCTCCGCCATGCTCTTTGTCGACAGTACCGAACCGCAAGAAATCGAAGCGATATTCGCCTGGGGCGTAGTCTGCGGCGTCACCACCAATCCCTTGATATTCGCCCGCGAATCCGGGGCGGTCGATCTCGAAGCTCGCATCCGTGAGGTGATAGCCGTCAGCAACGGCCCCGTCTCGGTGGAGCTACTCAGCGAAGACGAAGCGGGCATGCTCGCCGAAGCCGAGCGCTACCACAGTTGGGCCCCTGATCGCGTCGTCATCAAAGTGCCGTTCGGCGAGATCGGTCTGCGCGTGACCCACGCGCTGAGCAAAGCCTCCGTGGCGACGAACGTCACCTGCATGATGAACTTCAACCAAGCGTACTTGGCTGCGCTGGCTGGCGGCACCTACGTATCCATTTTCAGCGGTCGGGTGCGGGACACCGGTTTCGACGTTCGCCCGGTGATTGCCCAGACACGCGCGCAGCTCGACCGCGAGAAGCTGGACAGCCAGATCATCATTGGCTCCATTCGGCACATCATGGACATCAATGACGCGCTCGGAGCAGGCGCCCATATCGTCACCGTACCGCCGGTGCTGCTGCGCAAGATGCTTCATCACCCCAAGACTGATGAGGCCATCGCGCAGTTCAACGAGGCCTGGAAGCAGCGCGGAGCATGAACGAACAGAAATACCGCGTTCATGAAGAGAACCGGGCGCTGGTTCAGGCCATCGGGCGACCCCGCACGGTGCTCGATGTCGGCTGCGGCATTGGCCTCAACGGCGCTGCAGCCAAACGCGTTGGTGCCCACGTCACCGGAATCGAGTGCTGTCCGCAAACAGCGGCACAAGCTCGCCAGCGGCTCGACGAGGTGCTCGAAATCGACCTGAGCGACCCGGCCGTCGTCGCGTCCGCGCTCGGCGATCGTCGCTTCGACCTCATGCTCTTCGGAGACGTGCTCGAGCACACCGAGCAGCCTGAGAACGTACTGGCCAAGCTGGTGGACTATCTCGAAGACGGTGGGCACGCCATCGTCTCGCTGCCGAACGTCGCCGCTTGGACCATGCGGCTGAATCTGCTGCGCGGACGCTGGCGCTATCAGTCCAGCGGGATCCTCGACGACAGCCACTTGCGTTTCTTCACCCTGGCAACAGCCCGCGACCTGGTCGAAGGGGCCGGTCTGCAGATTCTGAGCGAGCGACAGAATCCGATGCTCGTGCGTGCCGCCAAGGATCTGATCGCCAACGCGTACCTCGATCCAGCCGACCGTGAGGCCGAAGCCAAAGCGCTACGCGATACGCTGTCCTACAAACTCTATCAGGGCGTGATTCGACCCTGGGAAGATCGGCTGGCGAACCGGGCACCGGAGCTGCTCGCATTCCAACACGTGTTGGTAGCGCGCAAACGCCCCGCGCGGCGCCAGTTGAGCCTCACGGTGGGCATGCTCACCATGGATGAGGAGGAGAGCGTTTCGCGCATGATCGGTGAGATCCGCAAGGTCGCACCCGACGCCGACATCCTCTGCGTGGACAGCTCGACGCGCGACCGGACACCAGAGATAGCCAGTCAGCTCGGTGCCACAGTGTTGCGGCAGGTTCCGCCGCGCGGTCACGGCCCGGCGATGGAGCTGCTCATGTACAGCGCTGCCCGACAAAGTGAGCTACTCATCTATCTGGACTGCGACTTCACCTACCCGCCCTCCTACATTCCGATCATTCGGCGCATCGTCGAGACGGAGGGGGTGGACATGGTCAATTGCGCACGAACCCGGCGCAAACCACAAGCAATGCCGTGGCCCAATTTCCTCGCCAACCGCAGTTTCGCAGCGATGGCCCATGCGATGCACGGCGTGCCGACCTGCGATGTGCACAGCGGGATGCGCGCATATCGCAGCAGCATGATTCGTGCGTTCGACTTCGACGGCGAAGGCGACGCCATCCCCATCGACACGCTGCTCTACCCTGCCAAGTGCGGCTACCAGGTCGTGGAGCTACCGATTAGCTACGACGAGCGGGTAGGCGTCTCCAAACTGCGCAAGATCGCTGGCACCGTCTGGACGATGATCCGCCTCGCCCGCGCCTTGCCGGTGGGGCGCCGCACTGGCGAGCACTACGAAATCCGATCCTGAGCCGCCGGAGAAGATCCCGAGCTGCAGGACAAGCCGCCCTACGGGGGGTCAGGGGCTGGCAAGCCAACCGTGGCGGGGGCGACGCCGATTGCCACCGCCGGGTAGCTCTGTGCGCTTGTCGAGCCGGCCAGCTCAGTGACGAACAACAGGGTGAAGTCTGGATAGCGCATGACGCAGGGCTCGGTAGGCTGCAGCGATCCTGAGGTGCCGAACACAGGAGCGGTGGCACGCTGCAGCGGCTCGTCGAAGCCATAACGAGCCGCCAAGCCGATGGTCTGCTTCCCATCGGCCGCCTCAGCTCCGTAGTAGAGCCACAGGATGTCGCGATCGAGCGCGGACTTGCCCACGATGGCATAGGGCGCGCTCACCCCTGCCTCGGCGTTGGCCAGCTCGTAGGGGTCATCTGTGGTAGGACGCGGCGCCACGACAGGCGCGTCGCCGCGACGGGTCCAGCTCACGCCATCAGTCGACTCCGCTTCACCGATGGCGGCCTGGCCACTGCTGGTCGTGGCTTGGTAGAACATCCGGTAGCGCCCATCGGGCAAGCGCAGCACCGACGGGCTGGAGGGAACGACGTCGCTATCCCAACCCGTGGACGGAGCGGAAAGCACCGGCTGCTGTCCTTGTCGGCTGAAGCTGACGCCATCAGTGCTGATGGCGAGACCAATGCCACCGGTGGCGGCGTAGTACAGCCAGGTCTGGCCGTCGATCAGCAGGGCGCTGGGCGCGCCAATCGTGCCACCTTCCCATGTTTGCTCGGCCTGCAACACCACCGTGGGGTTGCGATCGAGCGAGCGGCCATCGACCGCCGTATGCACCACAATCTCCACCGAAGGCGCCGCAGGATCGGGGCTCTGATCCTTGTCGAAACTGTTGCGGGCAACGTACGCGCGCATGGGCAAGGTGTTGGGGTCGCCGTCGCTATCAACCACACTGATGTCACGAGCAAAACGCTTATCGTCTCTCAGCGCGTAGGGGGCCGTGCGTGTATTGCCCAGCTCCTCGCGACGAATTTCACGGAAGGGCCCAGCCTGGGCGTTGGGCATGTGTACATCACCACCACCACTGTCCGCCAAGGTGGCGCAGCCAACCTCAGCCACCGCAGCGCTGCCGCCCATCACGACCCACACCACGAGCAATCGCCTCAAACGACGGCGTTTGTTGCGCATCAAAACGCCACCTCCAGATTGCCGCCACCACCGAAAATCTGTCCTGAAGCCTCATAGTCACCGATGAAGTCAGCCGGGTTGTCCTTCAGCAGCTCGCGAGGGGGAAAGAACGACCAGAACGCATGCAAATCCAACCGCACCGAGCCGGGCAGCTCCACGACTGGTCGATTGAGGCTTGCGCCGATTCCCATGGTGAGGCTGTGCCGATCGGCGTCAATCAGATTGGTCACGCCGATTTGATCCGGCACGGGGCTGGGCTCGAAGACGTAACCCAAACGTATGGGAAGCTCGACGAGTGGCCGTTGCTCACCGTGCACGCTCCGCATCGAGCCGCCGGCAGGCACGCGCCACTCGAGCCCAAAACGCGGCACGAAGCGATCACTGAACTCTGGGGCGACGATCTTGGTTGGTGCTGGCTCGCCTGGCAGCTCGACTGGTGTACCGGGCGGCGGCTTCGCATCGAGCATCGCCTTTATCTTCGCCGTCGGGCTCGCGTAGGCGCTCCAGTTGAGCCAAGCGAGATCGAAGTTGATGTGCATGTCTTCGATACGCTGAAAGCTGAGCCCGACGTTGAGCTGGTGGGGAGTAAAGGAGCTGATGGTGCGCGCCTCGAGGTCGTAGAGTAGCGGAACGTCGATCCCTGCGAACTCCACGATCCCTTCCAAGTGCGCATCGATCGCCAGATCGAGCTTGCTCTCGCCTCGATAGGTAACGCCAAGCGCCCCCCAACCCTCCCAAAGCAACCGCAGCCCCGCCTGCGGAAAGCGCACTGCCGTCAAATCAGCGTCGACCTCGTGCTCGAGCTCCGAATCAAAGGGGCTGATGACGTCGGCACGCCCGCGAATGGCAAAGCTGCCCCGCGTGGCTGACAAGAAAGCGATGCCCCCCCCGAGCTCCAGCCACGGAAGCGGACGCACCGCCAGATCGACGGCCAAATAGAGCAGCTGCGCGCGGGTGTCATACAGCTCCCACCGAGGAACGCCCTGACGCCTCGCTTTGATGTAGCTCAAACCGTCATCGGGCAAATGCACGGCAAGTCCGAAGGCGAACGGCAACCCGAACAAGTTGCCCGGTGCCACCAGGCCACCAACCAATCCGTGCGCGTCGTCGACATCGTTGTCCAAACCGTCGACCTGCAGATTCTGTACGGCATACATGTAGCCAACTGCCACAGAGACTGCGGGCGCTTCGACCAGCCCAGCCGGGTTGTAGTAGACGCTCGAAAAATCGATGCTATCGCCGCCGACCGCCCCCGCCATAGCAGCCGAACGAGAGCCGAAGCCATAGCTGTCAGGCACGCTGGCTTGCGCAGCGAGGGGCCACAGGGTCGAGAGCGCTAGTGTGGCAGCCAACAAGGAAACATGGCGTCGTTTCGAAAAAGCCATGATTAGAACCTCGCCGTCGCCGAAACGCCGGCAGAAACGATGGAGCCGTGGGTTTGCACCGCTCCGTCGAATTCAGCGCCTTGCTGCTGCTGCTTCTGATGGCTGCGGCTGTGCAACAGCTGCAGCTGAACGTAGCCGTCAAAACCGATGGTCGGCAGCGGGTCGTCGAGCGCGAAGCCGTAGCCAGCGCTCAGCACGGAGCGGTGGTTGTCGTAGTAGCTCGTCTTGCCTTGTTGCTCGGGCGCGGGAGAAGGCTCGAATGCATAGCCAGCGCGCAGATGCAGCACGGCGCCGTCGAGCAGCGACACAGCCCGGTCGAAGCCAACGCGGGGCGCCACCACGGGGCTGTAGTCAGGATCGATGGGCTGTGGCGCCGAGCAGGGCGTCTCGGGATCAGGCGCGTCGGCGCAGCGCACGGTCGCCTCTACGGGCCCTGGGTAGGCAGGCCAATGCTTGTAGGTTGCGCCAACTGCAACCTGCCAGGGCCCGCGCACGCGCGCCAGCTCCAGCGCGATCTGCCAGGGGTCGTACTGCGCCACGCCCGAGATGTTGAGCGGCGGAATGTTGAGCGCGCCCAAGTCCTTGGCTTCGATGACCACGTTGAAACGGCCCTGAAGCTCGCCGCGAAAGCTCACTCCGAGTCGGTAGCTGCTGCCTGGCAAGTCGTAGCTCGCGCCCACGACCGGCGCAAAGCTCGCAACGAGGGTGTCCTCAACGACAGTGCCAATGCGCCCCGAGGCATCGGTGGCCACCTCGACCGAACCGGTCAGCGCCGCGAGCGCCGCGAACCCGGCACCAATTCGAACCCCCCAACCGATGTCGACACCCATCGCGGCTTGAACCGCCACCGATTGGACGCGGTCAGCCAGCAAGAATTGCGGTTTCTCGGGATACAGGATCCGCCCTCGGACGACCACGTCGAGCGGCGTGAGGAACCCCAAGCCGATCGTCACCCGGTCTTTGAGCGCACCTCCAAAAGGTAGCGGTAGCAGCCCTCCGATCGAATTGGCCCGCAAGTTTGCGTAGCTGACTGCGCCAGGCTGACCTGTGCCCTCGGCGTACAAATCGAAAGCAGCACCGCTGAGCCCGAGCTGAAGGGCCATTTGCCGCGTGAGCGACAGCAGCGCTGGGTTGGCATAAACCGAGTCTACGCCCTGCCCTACCGCCGCTCCGGTGTTTCCCATGGCAATGGATCGGAAGCCGAAACCGATGACCTCCTGCGGCGAAGCCTGCGCCCCGACCGCCAGCAACAGCTGTGTGGCGACGAGCGCTAGCTGAGCGGTGCGAAGTGGCTTCATGGGACTGTTCGCTCATAGCCCGATCGGCCGCCGCGGTCAGCGGCTGTATCTGGGAGGCGGGTCGCTTTTCACTGCCGCGACCGCGTTTGATTCAAACCGTTTGTCGTTCTTGGTGCGGCAGGCTACGTTTTGCTCGTGTTCGGCCTTGGGTTCGGCGAGATGGTCATTCTCGGAGTGGTCCTACTCGTGGTGGTAGGGCCCAAAGAGCTACCGAAGCTGTTGCGGGCCGTAGGACGCGGCATCAACAAGCTGCGGATGATGAGCACGGATTTGCGTGAGCAGAGCGGTATCGACGAGATCATCCATGATGAGAGCTTGCGCGAAGACATCGACGCGCTGCGTTCGTTGTCCCGCGGCAAGGTAGTCGACACGCTCATCGACAAGGCAATGAAGCCCCCGAAGCGCTCCAAGCCGCGCAAAGCCGGCGAAGCGCTCCCTGTCGAGCTCGAGGGCGAACCGCCTGATCCCGAGCAGGAATATCCCCAGGTCGGCTGCGACGCCTACGGCGCCGTCGCCGAAGAACCGATCTACAGCGAAGGAGAGGAAGAGGGCGAAGGCGAAGCTGAGGGCGACGCAGAAGCCGACGGCGAGGGCGAGGGCGAAGGCGAAGCTGAGGGCGGCGCAGAAGCCAACGGCGAGGGCGAGGCCAACGCCGAGGGCGAAGGCGAAGGCGAAGCCCAGGGCAACGCAGAAGCCGAAGGCGAAGGCGAAGGCGAAAGCGAAAGCGATGACCAAACGCCTGCTCAGGACCCGCCAGCAGCAGACGCCGAGCCAGACATCGCAGCAGACGCCGATCGAGACGAGCCAGACGCCGACGACGCGGCAGGCAACAAAGAAGCAGTCGCGAACGTCGACGGCAGCGCCAAACCCCAGGTGCGAGAAGAAGCCTCGTGAGCAGCCAAGCAGAAAAAAACGACCCCAAGCAACTCGGGGACGACCAGCCCAAGCTGCTCGAAGGGGGCGACGCGGAATACGCCGATACGCCGATGACGCTCTGGGAGCATCTCGCCGAGCTGCGTAAGCGGATGATCTTCTGCCTGATCGCGCTGCTGATTGGAGCCATCGTCGCTTGGGAGTATCGCGAGACGTTGCTCACGTTCTTGGTGACGCCGTTTGCTGATGCGTGGCGCGCTGAGAAGTTACCGGGCGAGCCGATGCTCCACTTCCAGACGCCGGCCGCCGCCTTTTTCGCTTACTTCAAGATCTCCCTGTTGGGCGCCGCCGTAGCCGGCGCGCCGGTCATTTTCTATCAGATATGGGCCTTCGTCGCCCCGGGGCTGTACAAACGCGAGAAGCGCTACGTCATCCCCTTTGTGTTCTCCTCCACAGTGCTGTTCGTAGGAGGAGGCTACTTTGGCTGGCGGGCGGCATTTCCACTGGCGTTTCGCTACTTGTTGGGGTTGTCGGGAACCCTCGACACCATCAATGTCCAGGTGGCGCCCACGGTCATGATGGGCGACTACATCAGCTTCGTCACCCGTATGCTGCTCGGCTTCGGGCTCATATTCGAGATCCCGCTGTTCATCTTCTTTCTCGCCATCGCCGGCATCGTCAACTACCTGCACCTGATCCAATACGGCCGCTGGTTCGTAGTCGGCGCTTTTGTGGCCGCCGCCATCATCACGCCACCTGACATCACCAGCCAGGTCATGATGGCCGTCCCAATGATGGTGCTCTATGGGGGCTCGATTTTCCTGGCGATGATCTTTGGCAAGAAACCCACCGAAGCGCAGCGTGAAGCCTTCCGTGGTCGCAAGAAGAAGAAGAAGTTGGACGAGGACCCGGCTGAGGAAGAGCCGGACAAGGAAGACTCTAGCTGACACACAGGGACTACGCAGGTCGGGTCCGCGTCCGAGTCCGCGTCTGAGTCAGCGTCCGAGTCCGAGTCTGAGTCAGCGTCCGAGTCAGCGTCCGGGTCCGCGTCCGCGTCCGGGAAACCGAATGGGCGGGGTCTAGCCGGGTTGGTTTGCCCCGCCCGCCCCGAGTCCGGGCACTAGGTCATCGATCGTAGGGCTCGTTGCGCAGGATCGTCATCGCGCGATACAGCTGCTCTGCGAGGATCACCCGAGCCAAGCGGTGCGGGAAAGTCAACGCCGAGAGGCTCCAGCGGGCGTGAGCCTCGTCCAGAATCTGCTTTGGCAGCCCGTCGGCCCCGCCGATGAGGAACGCGATGTTGCCTTTTCCGCGACGCGCCAGGCCCTCTAGCCGTTTGGCAAGCAGCTTGCTCGACAGACGCTCCCCGCCGACGTCGAGCGCCACCAGGTTCGTATCCTTCGTGCATCGCCGAATGGCCGCGACGAGCTTGCCGTCGGCTGCGGGCTTGAGCTCGACTTGCTCGCAAGCGCAGTAGTGCGCCAGGCGGCCAAGGTAGTCGTCGCACAGCTCCCTGGCAGGACGCTGCTTGAGGCTGCCCACCGCCACAATTTTGATTTTCACGGGCCCAGAGACCTAGTCACGCCTCGGACGCTCCGAAGGCGCCGGGACGTTGACCCGGTTGGCGTCGATCCACAAGCCTTCCAGGTCATAGAAGTAGCGCGCTTCTTGTTGGAAAACGTGCACGACCACATCGTTGAAATCGAGCAGGACCCAGCGGGCCACCGTGAGCCCTTCGACCGATAGCGGCACAGCGCCAAGCTTGCTTCGCAGATCACGCTCGATGCCCTTGGCAATGGCGTGCACGTGTCGATCCCCGCGCCCACTCATCAGCACCAAGAACTCGGTGTAATCCACCTTACCAGTCACATCGATGATCTCGACGCCGTTTGCCTTCTTCTCGAGGCCTGCGGCTGCGATGGCGAGCGCCAGCTTGCGCGCGTCGTCCGAAGCAGTGCGCTCAGCATGACTGGCAGATCCAGCAGCTGCTTCGGCGCCGGGCTCCTGGCGCTGGCCACGCGGCGCGTTCGGTCTTGTTTGCTTGGTATCCAAAGAATCGATTCCCTTTTTGCTGCTGCGATGCTCCGTGGCCGACGCTGCTCAGGCGCCCCCCTTCTCCGGCTCGACGAGAAGTCGCCTACGCGACTGATCGAGCGAGCCGACATTTCGCTATCCTGAGGGACTATTCTGACAGAAGAGGGGGCTTATCGCACGTGTCCGCTACCTTGCACAAGCCACTTGAGCGATGTGAGACTGGCCAGCCCCATCGGTCCGTAGGCGTGCAACTTGGTGGTCGAGATCCCCACCTCAGCACCAAGACCCAGCATTGAACAGTCGTTGAATCGGGTAGACGCGTTGACCATCACGCAACTGGCATCGACCTCTCGCATGAAGCGCTGAGCGGAATCATAGCGCTCGGTGCAGATCGCTTCGGTGTGCAACGAGCCGTAGCGTTGGATGTGAGCCAGTGCGCCGTCTAGGTCGTCGACGACGCGCACGGCCAACACCTTGGCGAGGAACTCATTGCCCCAGTCATCCTCGCTGGCCGCTCGTGCGCCATCAACCGCCGCCTCGGCACGCGGGTCGGCTCGCACTTCTAGCCCGCCATCGACCAGCTCTTTCAGACGGGGCAGAAACGCTTCCGCGACACGGGCGTGCACCAGCAGACACTCGAGGGCATTGCACACGCCCGGACGGCTGAGCTTGGCATTCCGCGTGAGCTCGAAAGCCATGTCGAGATCAGCACCTTCGTCGATGTAGAGATGGCAAACGCCCTTGTAGTGTTGGACCACAGGCACACGCGCGTGCTCTGCGACGAAGCGAATCAAGCCCTCGCCTCCGCGGGGGATCAGCAGATCGATCTTGCCGGTCAGACCCAGCATGATTTTGGTTTCTTCGCGGCCCTGCGGCGCAATGATCTGCACGGCCTCCTCGGACAAACCCGCGTCGGCAAGTCCGCCGCGCAGCAGCTCCCCAAGTGCAGCGTTTGAACGCTTGGCCTCTTTGCCACCCCGCAGCAACACGGCGTTGCCGCTCTTGAGGCACAGCGCCGCGGCGTCCACGGTCACATTGGGCCGTGACTCGTAGATCATGGCAATGACGCCCAAGGGTATGCGCACCTGGCCGGCAAGTAGCCCATTGGGGCGCCGCTTCATGCCAATGACCTCACCAACCGGATCGTCGAGTGCGACGATCTCGCGCACCCCGGCAACCATGCTGTCGAAGCGTGACTCATTGAGCACCAAGCGATCGACCAGGGCCTCGTCCAAGCCCGCTTTCTTCGCTTCGGCGACGTCTTCGGCGTTGGCTGCAACGATTTGCTCGCGCTCTCGGAGCAATCGATTGGCCACGGCTTCGAGGGCAGCGTCCTTGGCGCCCCGATCCAGGGTGGCGAGTTGCTGGGCTGCGAGACGGGCCCGGCGACAGTGGTCTTCGAGGCGTTCTTTCAGATGGGACACGGCGCTGGAGCGTTACGCGAACCGGAAAAGCGAAGCAACCTCGTGTTCTGTCCGATGGCGTACTAGCGTCGCATCGTGCTCTGCGCTGCCCGACAGTTGGCCGTCTTGTTCCTGCTGGGGTCCAGCTCGCTGGTGATCTGCGCTTGTCAAAACCAGAGCGCCGACGGCGGCTCCGCCTCTGCAGCCGCCAGCAACATCCCGCGCGCAGCGCCGTGCGCCAGTGGCGCCGACTATCCCGCGCCCTTTCGCGCCCCTCCAGCCACCACGACACGCCCCAAGCGCCGTACCAAGCGGCCTCGCGAGCATGTCGCACCTTTTGGGGGCAAGGGCGGAGGTACGCAACTCTAACGTGGTGAGACCACTGTAGAGGCTGCTAGGCGGGCGTAGTAGGTTCACAAGACACCAGCCTCCTAGGACATCAAGAAGATGCAACGATTCGTGTTGTTGGGATCCACCTGCCTGCTCTTGTCGCTCACCGGTTGTCCGCCCGCGGCGCAGCCCATTCCGACTGGGCTCGCACCCGAATACGAGGAGCCACGGGTGTACCAGCCGAAAACCGACATCGACGGCACCACGACGCCTATCAACCGGACTGCGCCGCCCGAGCCCGCAGCGCCCATACCGCCTGCAGCGACAGCGCCTGCACCGACCACACCGCCCGCTACACCTCCGCCCGCTGGCAACCCACCGACGACGCCAGCGCCGCCCGCTGGCAACCCACCGACGACGCCAGCGCCCCCCCCAGCCGACCCAACGGACAAAGGTGCCTAGCCGCCGCATCAACAATGGGGCGGGGTTGGTCGCCGTAGCGCTGCTCACCCTGGCCATGCTCGCCGGTTGCGGGCCACCAAAGCAGGGACTGCTGAGGTTTTCGGGTGGCGCGTCCGGCGCCCTCGTCACCATCGACGATCAGTACGTCGGCAAGTTCGGACGACTGAAGCGTCGCGGTGTCAAACTGCCCGTCGGTGAGCACCGCATCACAATCGAGCAGGTGGGCTTCTTTCCGTTCGATCGACTGGTCATCATTAGAGCCGATCAGCAACATGGGCTCGAAGTAGAGCTCACGAAAATCCCCGACTGACCGGTGTCTGGCCCAAGAGGCGCTGCGCCGGATGGACCTCGCCGCTACCCGAGTTG
The DNA here is from genome assembly GCA_964599485.1 of uncultured Polyangiaceae bacterium. Taxonomy (GTDB): domain Bacteria; phylum Myxococcota_A; class Polyangia; order Polyangiales; family Polyangiaceae; genus JAPYTK01. The sequence continues at coordinate 363 of CAZRGL010000173.1, read as the reverse complement.
GCCAAAACATTTCTTGACGAAGTACGAAGATACTCGTACATAGTACGAAGACAGTCGTACTAATGAATTCGCACTACGGGACGGTCAGACTTGGAATGCGCGGCGCCGCGATCCCGTTTGAACCGCAACCCTACGCCGTCGAGGAGTCAGTGATGAGCCAGATTCGAGCCCGCCAACCGAAAATGATGTGTTTAGGGCTGCTGCTGATGGCGCTGCCGGTGGTCGGATGCGTCCGCCCAAGCGAGATTGACGATCACGAGCCCACCAAAGCTGCCCCCCCCCCTCTTGCCAAGGTCCCGCTCAACACCACGATTTAGATTGCTTGGCTGCCTGAAACGGTGACCCGGCATCCCGCCCAGCTCG
>CAZRGL010000172.1:0-18210 GCA_964599485.1 uncultured Polyangiaceae bacterium | reverse complement strand
AACCCGCCGAAGAGAAAGCCGCCGAAAAGAAAGCTGAAGACGACGGCAAAGACGACAAAGTCGCCAAGAAAGACGACGACGGCGATGACAAGACCGACGACGGCGATGACAAGACCGACGACGGTGATGAAAAGACCGACGACGACGGCGACAAGAAAGTCGCCGACGAAAAGACCGACGACGACAAGAAGATCGCCAAGGCCGAGAAGGCAAAGACCGACGACAGCGACAGTGAGGACGAGCCGCCCACGCTGGGCTCAGAGCGGATGCCTTTTCGCACCGATCTCCGGGCCCCTTCTGACGACATCGCCCAGCTGAGCTTCAACGACTTCGACTGGAAGCTGGCTTCAAAGGGTTCCAAGAGCTGCACGTTCACCTACTCGGACGACAAGGTCGAGCTCAAGAAGGTGATCGCCGCCACCGAGATGCCGTTCGAGCTGAGCCTGAGCCTCACGGTCACCAACAAGTCCAAGAAGTCGCAAAAGCACCGCCTCACCATCGAGCAAACTGACTGGCGCACCACGGAAGAGACGGAAGGTTCTTGGGGAAGTCTCTCGGAGTACTTGACTGAGGTGGTCGCACGGACGGCCGATGAGACCTACCGCTATGGTCCAGGCGACTTCGAGCCCGACGACTTCGGCGACGAAGACTTCACGCCTGAGAAATGGCGCCGGCCCCCAAAGGCCGTCAAGGTCATCGCCGTCAGCAGCTCGTACTTTTCCAAAGCGCTCATCCCACTCAAGGGACCGAGCGCGCCGTCCGGCGAGATGCTCATCGAGGAGATCTGGAACGCATACCAGTACCCCGACAAGGCGCAAGATCCGCAATACGGACACGTCTATCGGGCGCGGCTCAACTACGGCCAGAAGAAGCTCGCCCCGGGCGAGACCGTCAAGTACGAGCTGCTCGCCTACAACGGGCCCAAAGAGCGCGAGCTGCTCTCGACCATCGGCGGAGGAGGCCACGAAACGGCCGAGTTGCTCGATCTGGGCATGTTCGGGACGATCGGCAAGGTCCTCATCCAGTACCTCTACATTCTCTATGGGCTGGTCGGCACCTGGGGCTGGGCGATCTGCTTGCTCACCATCACGATCAAGCTGCTGCTCTTCCCGCTGAGCATTGCTCAGATCAAGAGCACGATGGGCATGCGCAAGCTCAAGCCCGAGATGGACATCATCAACGAGAAGTACAAAGACGATGCCCAGCAAAAGGGCCTCGCCATGCAGGAGCTCTGGCGCAAGAATAAGGTCGCCAATCCCATGTTGGGTTGCCTGCCACTGCTCTTGCAGATGCCCGTCTGGTTCGCTCTCTACGAAGCCCTACGGACAGCCGTCGAGCTGTACCACACGCCCTTTGGTCCGTTCATACCGGACCTGTCAGCCCCCGGCCTGTACTACATCATTCCGATCACCCTCGGCCTGTCGAGCTTCTTGCAACAGCACTTGATGCCCATGCAAGGCGACGCCCGACAGCAGAAGATGATGAAGTACATGATGCCCGGCATCTTCACGGTGATGATGCTCTTCTTGCCGGCCGGGCTCGGCATCTACTTCTTGACCAACACGTGGCTCGGCATCTTGCAACAGCTCGCAGTTGAGCGCTTCTACAAGGCGCGTGAAGAACGCCAGCAGCGCAACGCTCCCAAGGATGAAGAACCCGGCGACAAGCCGAGCGACAAGAAAAAGAATGACCCCAAGCGATTTGGAAAGGGAAAGACCCGTGTCCAGCAGCGTGGATGAGACGGTAAAAGCCGAGGCCCCTGAGCCCCCCCCCGAGCAGCCCAAAGGCGACGCAACGAGCGAGCCGAGTCCGGCAGAGCCCGAACAGGCCGCAGCGCCTGATCCGGAGCCTGAGCCCGAGCCGGCTCCCGACGAGCCGGAACAAGCGGCGGCGTCCGCCGAGCCGGAACCGGACGCGCCCACCTCGGAGCAGGACCCACCAGACGCTAAAGGAGCTCCAGCAGAGGAGGACGAATCCTCATCTGATGAAGAGTCCGTTGCGCCTCCAGCCGAAGCAGCTCGAGCTAACAAGAAGCCTGCCAAGCCAAAACAAGACGAGCCTTTCGTCGAGGATGGGCGGGCGGACAAGGCGCTCGACTTCGTCGTCGACGTGCTCACCAAGATGGGTATGGATTGCACCGTCGATCTGATGGAGAACGACCCCACGGATCCACCGAGCGACATCCGCATCGAGGTCACTGGGGCGGATGCGCACCGGCTCATCGGTCGAAAAGGCCAGACCCTGGCAGCCATGCAGTTCCTCACCAACCGCGTGGTGAACCGGCCCAGCAAGCCCCGCCGCCACATCCTGATCGACTCGGACGGCTACCGCGCGCAGCGCGAAAAAGCGCTCTCTTCGATGGCCCAGCGACTCGCCAAGCAGGCCGTTGACGAGGGAGAGATCATCATCTTCGATCCGATGAGCGCCCAAGACCGTCGCATCGTGCACCTATCGCTGGCGAAGTTCGTTGGCGTGGTGACCAAGAGCTAAGGCAATGGCGCCTCGCGCCGCGTGCAGATCATCCCTGTCCGCGATTGAGCTGAGGATTGGGCTGTTGGCCCATGGCCCCCATAGCTCGACTCAGCGCACGAAGCGGTCGATTTCGTAGCGCAGGCGCACTTGTTTGATGCCGCTCCAAGGCAGCAGCAGCGGCTCGAAGCCGTTGTTTGGGCTCGTCTTCTGGCTCCAGGGATAGGTGAACTCGGTATAACCAGTCGCCTTGCCCGGTGTGAGGCGGATCCGGTAGCGACCGTCGCGGACGAAGCTCAGTTTGGCCTCGATGCGCTTGTTGTCGATCTTTCGGCCAATCTCGGCGGCGAATACTTGCAGGAGCTGGCCACTTTGCGCCTTGAAAATGAGCACCACCGTGCGCTCCATCTCGCCCGAGCCCATGTCTGCCGGCAACGCTGCGCGAAGCACGCCCCGGACGACGATCTCAGCTTTGCCGTCACCGGTGATGTCCTTGGTGCGCACCTGCTTGACGTCCCGGCCTTTGGCAAAGGGCATCGAGGCGGCACGGTAGCCGCGCCCTTTGACGAAGCCGGGCCCAAACACGACGAGATCGCTCCCATGCACGACGATGCGCTCCTTGCGGTGGTCCCCCGCGAGGTTGGCCTTCATGTCGAAGCTCGCCGCTGAGCTGACCCGGTGCTTGCGCTTGTAGAGAGCGTATACCTGGCGGATGTCGACCTGTTGCTTCGGTTTGGGCGTGGGCTTGACCACATGACCGCTCGGGGGCCGCGTGCCACTCGGCGGTTTGGGTTTGGCAACAGGTGCGGCGCCGGGCGGTTGTCGCGGCGTCTGGGTCTTCTCCTCTTTGAGCACCAGCTTGCCAGAACGAACGGTGTAGATCTGCGACGCGATCGATCCCCAAGGAAGCAACACGGCGTTGGCGCCCGTGCTCGACTGGCGCCGCATGCGACTCGGATCGAGCCCGCGAGCACGGCCGGCACCAACGGTGATTTTGGTGCGGCGGCCGCTCCCGCTGATGCGGACGTCGTTCTTGATGGATCCGGCGCTCAGCTCCAGTCCGACCTCTTGGGCGAAAATGCTGTCTGGGGTGTCACTGCCGCTGTGATAGCTGAGGATTTCGAGCACCTCCACCCTGCCGCTGGCGTCGCCGACGAGCTTGCGAATGAGCAAGTCTGATTTGCCGTCACCGCTGTAGTCTTTGACCTCGAAGCGCAGCAATTGGCCGCGGCCGGAATCGGCGTTGAGGTCTCGATAGAAGTACTGGTTGCCGTTGCGGTACCCAGGCCCGAGGACGATCAGGAAGCGCCCGTAGATCAAGACGCGCTCCAAGCGCGCATCACCAACCACGTTGGCCATGAGGTTGTAGCGAGGAGGTGAGGTGAGGTTCATTCGTCGTAGCAGCCCGCTTCCGAGCGACAGCTCCAGCTCGGTCGACAGCGGCGGCAGCGAGGCATAGCTACGCGACCGGGCCGTGCCGATCACGGTCTCGACACGGCCGCCACGGCGGTCGGCGTCATGCACGAACACCGCCGCGCGATAGCCCAAACGCACGCGCTTGCTCCGAGGAATCACGCTCCAAGGGATCCTCGCTTCGAGGGTGTAACCACCCTTGCTCGGCGCCTCGACAACGCGCGCGCCGCGGATCGATCGGTAGCCCGATTTGGCTCGTGCGCGAGTGCGCCCGGCAACGCCGGGATATAACTCGATGGGGTACAGTTTTCCCCCGGGGATCCCCAACAGCAGCTCGACATGGTCCTTGCTGCCGATCAGCTTGTCGTCGAGCACATCGGCAGCCACGTAGAGAAACTTGTCATCGGCAGCGATCAAGCAACGCGCCCGAAGGTCCGTTCTGGGTACCCGCTTGCCCCGCAGCGGTTTGTCGTGGTCGAGGTTCCGCCAGCCTGCAGACCACTCCCCGTGCAGCCCGTCGATCACGACTCGGCTCGGCGCTGTCACCAGAGCCATGCCACGTGACTTGGCAGCCGCTGACGAACCAGCGATCAACAGCAAGCCCAACACCAAGCCGAGCACAACGGGTCTGGGCAAACGCTTGTGGTAGGGGTTCATATTGCTAGTCAGACAGCGAGGGAGCCGAATTGTTTCAGACGAGACGCCCTCGGTCCACAGCAGGCCGCTCAGGAAGCCTTGACGCGCTTGATCTTCAAACGCTTGCGAATGAGCACTTTGGACAGCTCCATGGCCGGCAGCACCAGGGCCGCCAGCCCGAGCACCATGGTCCATTCTGCAAGCGAAACCGGATAGGTGTTGAACACAGGTTGCAGCCCAGGCACCAGCACCGCCACCAGGTGCACGGTAGCGCTGGCGGCGATCGCGACGAGCAAGGGGATGCTCAACAACGGGCGCGCAGACAAGAACGATGCAAATGGGCTGCGGCAGCTCAGCGAATGGATGAGCGGGGAGACCGCCAACAAGGTGAAGGCCAGGGCGCGGGCGCGCAGCAGCGCGTCGGGGTTCTGCGGGCTGGTCAGATAGAGGACGACCGCAGCGATTCCCATCACCGCGCCGACATAAGCGATGCCCAAGTAGTCGCGCGATACCATCAGGCCTTCGTTGGTAGGCCGAGGAGGCTCGCTCATGAGCTGCGCGCTTGGCGGATCCACCCCGAGCGCAAGAGCGGGAAGCCCGTTGGTGACCAAGTTGATCCACAGCACCATCAACGGGGTCAGTGGTGGCCAACTTCCGAAGAACGACACCGCAAATACCGCTACGACCAATCCTGCGTTGGCAGACAACAAGAAGAAGATGAACTTCTGGATGTTGCGGTAGATCGCACGCCCCTCGCGAACAGCATCGACGATGGTGGCGAAGTTGTCGTCAGCGAGCACCAGATCGGAGGCTTGCCGAGCCACATCGGTACCCATCTTGCCCATGGCAACCCCGATGTTCGACTCCCGCAGCGCCGGGGCGTCGTTGACCCCATCGCCAGTCATCGCCACCACGTGTCCAGCGCGCTTGTACGCGCGAACGATTCGAAGTTTCTGCGCTGGCGTGGTGCGTGCGAAGACCCGCAAGCGCGTGATGCGCTCGTCGAGCTGCTCGTCGTTCAGCTCGACCAATTCGGTACCTCTGATGACCTCGTCGCCAGGCTCCCACATGTTGATCTGCTTGGCGATCGCTACGGCCGTCAACGGGTGGTCACCGGTGATCATCACTGGACGAATGCCTGCTGCCGAGCAGATGGACACAGCCTCTGCAACGCCCTCGCGAGGCGGATCGATCATGCCCACCAAACCCAAGAAGGTCAGCTCGTGCTCGACTTGCTCCCGATCGGGCTGCTCCCGGCGACAGAACGCAAGCACCCGCAGGGCTCTTTCACTCATGGCGTCGGCTTGCGCCAGGATCTCGGCGCGTATGTCATCGCTGAGCGCAATGGTGTGCTCGCCCTGCTTCACGTTCACACAGCGGTCGAGCAATATCGTGGTCGTGCCTTTGACGTAGGCCACTTCGCGGCCGCGGGCGTCGCGGGCGATGATGGTCATGCGCTTTCGATCGCTGTCGAAAGGCAGCTCCGCCAAGAAGGAAACGCTGGCCCTGACCGACTCGTAGCCATGCCCACCTTTGGCCGCCAGCACCAACAAGGCGCCTTCGGTTGGGTCACCGAGCACCGACCACTGGTCAGCCTCTTCGTCGTATTTCAGCTCGGCGTTGTTGCAGAGGGCGGCGGCGTCCAGCAGATTGTCGAGCGTTTCGGGAAGCTCATCGCCAAGCACCTCGCCGTGCTCGTCGAGGATGTCACCTTCAGGCTCATAGCCCCCACCGGTGACCCGGAAGCGACGCCCATAGGTGACCACCTCTTGAACGGTCATCTGGTTCTGCGTGAGCGTGCCCGTCTTGTCCGAGCAGATCACGCTTGCCGCTCCCAACGTTTCGACGGCGGGGAGCCTGCGGACGATCGCGCCACGTTTGGCCATGCGCTGCATGCCGAGCGCGAGCGTGATGGTGGTGATCGCGGGAAGCCCCTCAGGAATCGCCGCCACGGCCAGGGCCACAGCTTCGAGCAGCAACACGTGCCACAAGCGCGCCTCGCCTCCCATGATCATCGGGCGAGAGAATCCCCAAAGCAGCAACACCGCGCTCAGGCCCAAGCAAACCCAGAGAATGACTTTGCCAAAGGCCTCGAGCCGCTCCTCGAGGGGAGTCTTCTGATCGCCAATCGAAGCGATGAGCTGACCGATGCGCCCTAGCTCGGTGTGCGCGCCAGTGTGCGTGACCACCGCGCGCCCCTTGCCACGCACAATCATCGAGCCTGTGAACACCATCGTCTCGCGATCGCCGAGAGAAGCGTTCGCTGCCACGTGAGCGGCTGCGCTCTTGCCCGTAGGTACGCTCTCGCCGGTCAGCGAAGACTCTTCGGTCGCCAGATCGAGCGAGTGCACGACCCGCGCGTCAGCGGCCACCGCGTCGCCGGCTTCGAGCTCGAGCAGGTCACCCACCACAACTTTCTCAGCGGGTACTTCGAGCACCTCTCCGCCACGCCGCACCCGCGCGCTCGGTGAAGCCAGCTTTCGCAATGCGTCGAGGGCCGCCTCGGCCCGTGCTTCTTGGTAGTAACCGATGACTGCGTTGAGGATGACGATGAGGAGAATGGCAATCGCGTCTGCAAACCGCGAAAGCATGCTGCCACCCTCGGCCTCGCCCGAAAGCGCAACGACGACCGCGATTGCCGCAGCGCCGAGAAGTGTCAGCACCAACGGATCGCCGAACTGCGCCAACAGCCGGCGCCAGGCCGGATCACGTGGCTGCTCGGGCAAGCGATTGGGCCCGCGGCTCAAAAGCCGCCGAGCTGCCTCGGCGGCGCTCAGACCCTGCGATGAGCTCGCCCCCAACCTGTCGAGCAACGCGTCGACAGGCTCGGCGTGGACGGCAGTGTCATCAAGCCCACTCGGCGACGGGCTCACCGCTTCATCCGGGCCTGCTCGGACTGCTCCTGCGCCTCGAGCTCCGCCAGCGCTGCGGCGAGCTCATCTTGTTCCTGCGTGCTGAGCTGCTCGAACTCTTCCTCTTTTTGTTCTTCCACACGCACCGGCGCGGCCTCGGGGGCTTCCGGTGCAGGAGCCAAGCCCATCTGGCGCTTGAGCGCGAGGAGGTCCTCATCGGCGCCAGCGGTTTGCTCCAGCTTTTGGAACTTGTGTGCAAGCACGTCGCCGGAATACTCCTCGGCAAGCTCGGTGGCTGCTTCAGCCTCACCCTCGGCTTGAAGGACTTTCTCCTCCATGCGCTCGAAGGTCTCGAAGGCTGACGAGTTGTTGATGCCGGCCATCGTCTCTTGGATCTTGGCCTGGACTTTGGCGCGTCGGTTTCGGGCGATCAGCAGCTGCTTCTTGCGCTTGGCTTCCTCAATCTTGTTGTTCAGGACCCGCAGCGCCATCTTGAGCTGGTCGACCGACTTCTTGTGCTTGGCCCACTGCTCCTTGAAGGCGAGCGCGAGCCCGTCGTGCTCCTTCTTGCGCTGCAGAGCCTCTTTGGCCAGATTGTCGTCGCCGGCGCGAATGGCCATCATGGCCCGACGCTGCCACTCGGCCGCCTTGGCAGCCTCTTGCTCGGCTTGTTTGGCCAGCTTCTTTTCGTCAGCAATCGCCAGCGCCACTTGCTTCTTGGCTTCGATCAGCTGGTTGGCCATCTCGATGACGACCTGTTCCAGCATCTTCTCCGGATCCTCGGCCTTGCTGATGAGGTCGTTGAGGTTCGATTTGATGAGCGCCGCGAGTCGCGCGAAGATTCCCATGACTAGCTCCGAAGCTGTGATCGAGAGGCGAAAAACAAGAGACTACCCCATCGCGAGCTCGCGCACCGGCTTGACGTGGCGCACGAGCGCGAGCTCGATGTCGCCCAGAACAGCAGCAAGCTCGTTCTCGTCGACATTCTCGAGCGGTAGGCCGCTGGTCAACACGATCTCGTCGCCCTCGAGCGCATAGGCAGCGTGAACGAGATCAGTGCTGTTGTAGTTGAGCAGCATACGGAAGATCGCGTTTTGCTTCTCAACCCCATCGGGCAGTTTCCCGATATCCACCCGCAGCACGATGATCGGCTCGGTAACGAAAACGGCGACGGGCGTCCCGTCGACCCCGCTCGAAACGATGAACGTCTCTTCGTCACGCTCGAAGTGTCGGTTCAACCTAAGGAGGAAGCTCTCAACATCGTCTGCAGTCCGCGGCATGGCTCAGGGACCCTAGCAGGGTAGAAGCGAAGTCTCTACGCCTCGAAGCCCCTTTGCCCCCCCCTTTCCCGACTGTTGCTACGTTCGGACCCGCGCCTTTGTTCGGAGACAGAACATCTGGTACCGTCCCGATCCAGGTACCTTGGCGATCCACCCCGGTGACATGCTCGCGGGTTTCCGCGTATCACAGCTGCTCGGCAGAGGCGGTATGGGTGAGGTGTGGGCGGCAACCAATCCGACCATCGGACGCGAGGTCGCCATCAAAGTTCTGCTACCCAATGCAGCGCTCAAGCCGGACCTGGTGGCGCGATTCGAGCGCGAGGCCAAGGTCACCGCGTCGATAGATAGCGAATATGTGTGCAAATTGATTGCTCACGAGCGGGACAAGAGCGGCGCCCTGTTGTTGGTGTTCGAGCGCCTCGACGGCGAATCCCTTTCCGAGCGGTTGAAGCGTGAGATCTACCTACCGTTTGCCGAGGTGGGGCCGATCGTCGACGACGCACTCCAAGGACTGGGGGCCGCACACTCGGTAGGCGTCATCCATCGCGATCTCAAACCGGGGAACATATTTCTAGAGTGGCTCAATGAGCCCGACAGGCCCGAGCGCGCCAAGATTCTCGACTTCGGCATCTCCAAGCTGACCAAAAAAGAAGGTGCGCGACAGGACGAGCCGAGCCTGACCGATTTCGACGCCACCCTGGGATCGTTCGCGTACATGGCGCCCGAACAAGTGCGCGGCGCGGCCCGTGTAGACGAGCGGGCCGACCTATATTCGATGGGCGCGGTGGCCTTTCGGGCGCTGGCTGGGCGTTTGCCCTTCGAGGGCAGCAATGCCGGGATGATCATCGCGCTCAAGCTCGACCGGCCCGCGCCGAGCCTGTCTGCAGTGACGGATGACCATTGGCCGGCAGCGCTCGAGCGTTTTCTCGCCAAAGCGCTGCAACGTGATCCAGATCGCCGTTTCGGGACGGCCGAAGAGGCGCTGCGCGAGTGGCGCGACTGTTTGCCCATCGCGCTGAAGCGACGCGAAGAGCGTCCGCCAGTAGTCCAGCGCGGGCAGTCTGGGTTTCGCACTGACACAGATGTCGATTCGGGACCAAGTATGACCGAAGTAGGCTCAGGGGCACCTTGGGATGGAGCCCCGACGGCGACAGACGTCGGCGACGGCTTCGACAGAACAGAGTAAGAGGACTAGAGTCGTTTTGTTGCTGCGAGGCAGCAACGGGAGAACAAAAAGCTCGATGGGTCGGTTGGACGTAACGGTCGGACTACGAAACCGCGTGAACATGCGGGGCGGACGCATTCGGCTCGAGAGCGAGGACGCTTGGTTCGAGGTCGGGCAGGACCCGCTCATTTTGGGTCGCAACCCGGCCTGCCAAGTCGTCGTCGAGGACGGCAAAGTGAGCGCAGTACACGCCGAGTTCGTCGCCACCGAGCTTGGCGTACGCGTTCGCGATCTGGGCAGCCGCAACGGCACCTTCGTGTCCGATGTGCGGGTCGGTGAGGTGTGCATCACAGAGGCATGTACGATGCGTCTTGGCGCTACGAACGTGGTGTTCGAACCACTTCGGCCTGAAAAGGTGACGGTTCCACCGATTCCCTCGTTCGGTCCGCTGGTGGGGCACAGTGAGCTCATGCGCAAGATCTTCGATCGGCTGCGGAAGATAGCGCCGACCGATCTGACACTGCTCATCTGTGGCGAAACCGGAACCGGCAAAGAGCTCGCCGCACAGGTCGTGCACGACGCCAGCAAGCGAGCGGGCAAGCCGTTCGTGGTCGTCGATTGTGGATCGATTCCGCCGAGCCTCGCCGAGGCAACGCTCTTCGGCCATGAGCGAGGGGCCTTCACGGGCGCGGTGGACAAACACGCGTCGCCATTTCACGACGCCGACGGCGGCACCATCTTTCTCGACGAGCTCGGTGAGCTCCCCCTCGAGGTGCAACCAAAGCTGCTACGTGCCCTGGCAGAGCGACGGGTCAAATCGGTCGGCGGATCGACCTACAAGCCCTTCGACGTGAGGGTCATTGCCGCAACCCGACGTGACCTGGTGCGCGCAGTCAACCAAGGCTCATTTCGAAGCGATTTGTATTTCCGAATCGCACAGGTAAAGGTCGAGCTTCCTTCGATGCGATCCCGTGTCGAGGATATCCCCATCCTGGTCCGCGCCATGCTCAAGGATCTGGGTGACGAGGAAGCCTACGAGCGTGTGCCCAACCAGCAGCTCGAACGACTCATGCGATACGACTGGCCTGGTAACGTACGCGAGCTACGCAACGCCGTGGCAGTCGCTTACGCCTTGAGCGACGCTGGTGCCGAGATTGACGTCGCCTCCCATTTGGGCGCGCTCACCGAGGGCGGGATGCCACAAGTCGATGGGGGCCAGATCGGCGGGGGTAGCAGTGGGCTCGAAGGACGACCTTTCCAGGAGGCCAAGCGAGAAGTCTTGGCGCGTTTCGCCAAAGAGTACTTTTCCCATCTCGCCGAGGAATCCAAAGGCAACGTCTCGGAGATGGCGCGCCGCGCAGGCATGGAGCGCGCCCACGTGCGCACCTATCTGAAGCGGCACGACATCGACGTCAAACAGTACCGGTAGCCGTTCGCTCCCGAGTCAGGCTCGGGGCAGCTCGATGGCTGGCTCTTCGCTGCGGCGGCGGTAGAGCAACACCGTGTGACCGAGCTGCTGAACGACGTGGGCACCCGTCGCATTGCCCAAGCCAATGGCGACCTCTTTGCGCGACGCTGGGCAGTCGCCGCTGCGCCTGACCTTGATCAGCTCGTGAGTCTCGAGCGCTGCGGTCGCGGCGTCGATGGTTCCGTCGGTCAAACCGCCTTTGCCAAGCTGTACCACCACTTCGAGATGATGGCCGAGCGAGCGCAAGTAGCGGCGCTGTTTTCCGGTAAGAGTGGCGGGGTTGGTCTCGGGCTGCGTCACGGGCGCCTCCAAGCAAGCGGGAATGAGCGCGGTCGTATAACGGCTTGGGCCGGCAATTGGAACCGATTTGTATTATTGTCCCAGCCATGAATGAGCTGTCTGTATGCCCGGGTTGTCGGCGTCACATACGTGCCGCAGAGCAAAGCTGTCCATTCTGCAGCGCCAGCTCGGGCAGTGGACCAGTGCGCCTGGCGGCTGTTGCTGCGGCGATGACAGCCAGCCTCGGGCTGGTAGCCTGTCCGACCATCGCCGTGCCGGCCTACGGGCCGCCACCGCCACCGACCAACCTCGTGCCGGCCTACGGGCCGCCACCGACCAACCTCGTGCCAGCGAACGCAGATCCTCCGCAATCCACCGCGCCGGCTCCGACGAGTGCCCCAAGTGCCACCGTCCCGACACCAGAAACGTCCAGCAGTGCTGCGCCCATCACGACGAGCGCACCTGATACGAAGAGCACGAACCCCCGTGACGCCGTTCCGGCTTACGGACCGCCACCGCTCAATCCCGAGCCTGAGTTGCCGAAGAAGCCCCAATAGGGCGTATGGCGAGTGAAACAGAGCGTCCGCCCAACCCGCTCGAGCGCTTCGCGGGTGGTGGCTGGCGCAAAGGGCTGCTGCGCTTGCTGTTGGCAGCGGCTTTGCTCGCGGTGGTCATGTGGGTGGCCGGCGAACGGGCCTGGGTCGCGCTGAAGCGACCAGGAGTAGTCCAGATAATCATCGCCGGCAGCCTCGTGCACGGACTGCAGCGGCTGGCGCGTATCCGCAAGTGGTGGCACATGATCGCCGGCAGCGCGCTGACTCAGCATTCTTGGGTTTATCTGCTGCGCGTGCAGCTGATCGGCATGTTGGCCAACCTCGTTTTGCCCGTCTCGGAGGTACTGAAAGTGTGGGCCGTGTCCCACGACAAACGCACCGCCCTGGTGGCAACGGAATCGCTGATCGTCGACTTGGCAATCCACAGCGGAGCGCTTGGAGCGTTGGGGCTCCTGGCGTGCGGAATCGGCAGTGGCTACGGCGCCGTGCCGACCTTGGCTTGGGTCGCGGCCGCATCAATGGTGCTCATCCCGATATCATTGGTACTTGCCTCGAGGATGAGGCCTAAGCCCTCTACGTACACAGTGCTGTCCTGGCCCATCGCGGGCTGGACCTTGGTTGAAACCTGCTGTCAGTTGGGCATCTACGTGCTGGCCTTGAGCGCCGTCGCCCCGAACGTGCCTGGGCTGCGCGCACTGATCCTGGCGCCGTTGATCTACCTGAGCGACCTGGTCATGTTGACGCCAGCCGGCTTGGGCCTTCGTGAGGCGCTGTTCGCAGCGGTGTTCGATCAGCTGTCGAGCGCACCTGCAGAGCTGGCCGTGGCCGCCGCTCTGATGATTTCGACCATGCTGTTCATCACCGCTGCTGTTGGTGGCAGCATCGCCATGCTCCTACCCGGTCGCAAGCCAACCGCTCGTTAATCGCGCTACGCTGCCCACGACAGTGGCTCGAGGCGGCGTTGGATTCTGAGCCGCGACGCTGAGGCTAATCGCTGTTCTCGCTGTCCAGCCGCAGCACAGCGATGGTCGCACCCCAGCCACCACGATGGGCAGATGCGTCTCGATAACTCTCGACCAACGGATGGTCGTGCAGCAGTTTCTGCACGCGCTGACGCTGGACACCCTTGCCTCTGCCGTGGATGAGCCGCACTTCGCCAAACCCGTGCTCGACTGCGGCTTCCAAGTAGGATTCGACGACCGAGGGTATTTCTTTGGGCTGAAAACCATGCAAATCGATGGCGTCCTCGATTTCGATTCGGCCGATATCGTCACTATCGACCAGCGCTCCGTCGTCGAGCTCGGGTGGCTCGGGCCGCCGCCAAATGACGGCCAGCACCACCATGACGACGACGACGATGACGACTACCAGCTCCATGATTTGCGGTAGGTGCTACTTGGCGACCATCGAAATCCAGCCCGCTGAACCATCGTCGTTGTTGGTAAAGAACAGCGCGTTGCAGCTGGATGCCACGTGTTTGATCGGCACGGTCCCCGAAGTGACGAGCTGAGTGCCACCGCTCAAGTCGCGGCGCGCTTTGTAGATGCTGTTGCTGTCTCCGCTCGACCAGTAGACGAAGACGTCGTCGAATGCCAAGCCGCGTGCGTAGGGGGATGTTCCTACGGCGTTCGCCGCACCACCGGTCAGCGCACGGGTCAGAACCGTCCCACCATCGACCCAATACAGCTGCCCGTCATAAATGGCGATGTCACCGATGTTGCCCTGACCGCCGACGACAACCTCGGGCGTGGGCATCATGCCGAGCTCGGCGTAGGCGAGGCGAACCACAGCTTGGAGCGTGAGGTCGGTCCAATACAGATGATTGCCATCGGTCGCGACGCCGTACGCCGTGCCGCCGGAATACACCATCGTGGGTGAGTTGGCGTGGGAGCCGTCGGCGTCGGCCATCCATACCGCAGGCTGCTGCTCGGTCACCCAGAAGACGAGGTCGTCTTTCACAGTGATACGGCCCCAGCGCGCTACATAGTTGCTGCCGGTATCACCGACGAGCAAACGAGAGCTCGGCCCCATTTGGGGGTCGACGCTGAAAACTTGGTTGCCATCGTATTCGACCCAGTAGACGCGTGTGCCGTCGGTCGCGATGGCGGTGGTCCAGCCGTTGGGATCGCTGGCAAGGACCTCGTGGCTGCCGCCGGCGACGGGAGCGGCGAGGATTTGTGCACCCCAACCGGTCGACCACACCACCTTGTCGCCAACGATGAGCACGTCGACGGTTTCGGCGTCATTGTCAGCATGAACTTGCGACAGACAGCTTCCATTTTGGCAGGCCGCTTTTTGACAGGAGCGACCTTGAACGCAACAGTTGTCCGATTGCGACAGCAGGGCTTGATCGCAATCGCCAGGCGCGCTGCCGGTGAACATGGGACATCCGCTTGGACCACCACCGCCGCCACCTGGACCGGAGGCGCCATGGCCACCTGCTTGGCCGCCACTACCCGTCGTGCCGTCGATCTTGTTGAAGTCCACGTTCCAACAAGCGAGCACCAATGCCAGCGGAGCGGCAATAACGGCTAGCAGCAACCGTTTTCGGTTGGCCGCGCATGAAGACGTCGAAGTCATCCGATTCAAGCCCGCGTCGCTAGCTCACGTTGACCTTGATTGAGTTTGGGCGAGTGGCCGCCGCAGGAGTCCATTTGTGCCAGCTCGGCTTCGGTGGCGGGATAGAAGCCCAGCTCTTGTAGTACTCGAAGCTTGGGGCGGATGTTGGTTTCGAGACCGACGTGGAAGAACCCGGGGAAGATGCTGGGGTGCGAGCGAATGAGCTCGAAGACGTCCGCGTGCTCGGGGCGAATCTCGATGTGTGCTTGGCGGCTGACTTCGTGGCCGGTGATCATGTACTCCGGAAACAGATCGGGGGCGAACTCGAGACTCGCCTGATCGATGTGGTCCTTGAAGATCTCGGTTTGCGGGAGCAAGCAAAGCAGCGACGGCAAGATGCGCGCTCCCATCATGCGGAAGGAGGTCATCTGAAAGACCGACTGATAGAAGTCGTCCATGGTCTCGAAAGGGAACCCCCACACGTAGAACAGATCGACTCGCCTGAAGATGCCGCAGGCTTGGCGCACCACATCGATGGTCTGCGCGGCGGTGAAGCCCTTCTTCGTCAGCTCGAGGACGCGATCGGAACCCGACTCGATACCGAAACGGATTTCGACGCAGCCGGTCGATTCCATTGCGCGCATCATCTCTTCGTCAGTGAGGTTGATCCGACCGAAAGCCTTGTACTTGATCTTCAGGCCGGACTTGTCGATCGCCTCGCAGAGCTCCATGACGCGGCGGCGCCCTGACACGAAGAACTCGTCCTGGAACAAGAAGAGCTCGGCGCCAGCTTCATCATGAAGCTTGCGCATGTCGGCGATGATCGAGTCGGCCGAGCGATGGAACGAGCGCAGATCCCAAATGGGCGCGACTGAGCAGAACGTGCAGGGGTAGGGACAACCGCGCGAAGTGATGAGACCGAAGCCCGTGTAGCGCGACAGATCGAGGTGGTGAAATGCCGGCGGCACGATGGTGTCGAGATCTTCGATGCGTGCGGGCCGGTCGGTGTGGACGACGCGCTGGCCGTCGCGATAGCTGAGACCAGGCACCTGTCCGAGATCGGCGCCTTGTTGCAGGGCGCGCAGTAGCTTGGGAGCAATCTGCTCAGACTCGCCGCGAACGATGAGATCGACCCAATCGAATTGCTCGAGGATTTGCTGCTCGACCGACTTGGGGCCGACGCCGGCGAGGATCAACGTGCGGTCGGGGTAAGCTTGCTTGAACGCACGCATGGCCAGCAGCGTGAAGGGCAATAGGTTGGCCATGCACGAAAAGCCCACGACGGGGGCCGGATCTGCCAAGAACGAAACGATGCCCTCACTACTGAACGGATCGTCGAGCTCTTGCAGCTGGTAGTCACGAAAATCGACTTCGAAGCCAGCGCGCTCGAGGGCCGAGGCGACATAGAGCGGCCCCAGCGGCAAGTGAGTCTCCTGCTCTATGGTGTCGAAATAGCGCACGTAGAGCATGTTCAGGTTCAAGATGGTGATATCAGCTGTCACGACAGAATCCTTACTCTCAACACGCTCAGTGCGATGCCCGGTGTGTGCGCTCAGCAGCGTCAGGGCAGGTCGGGCTTGGCGCCGCCTTTGGTGGTCATCGGGCGGTCCTGGGGCCGCTCAGGCTGATCGGGCGCGATCCCGCCCCCGGTCACCATGTTGGTGGCGTCTGGACGTTCGGGCTCATCGGGGGCAGCGCCGCCCTCAGTTTCCATCTCGCGGCGCTCGGGCCGCTCGGGGGGCATGTCGGGCTCGGCGCCACCGTCGGTGTCCATTTCGCGTTTGTTCGGGCGCGGCGGCGGCTCCTCGACGCCAGCGTCAGCGCCAGCGCTTGCCGAGGGCGTCACCGGCTCGGGGCTCGGCTTGCACCCGAGGCCGCTTTCGGAAAGGGCCGCACCACCCAAGAGCACCACGGCGGTCGCCGCGGTCTGGCGGAGGAAATCGCGACGCGGGCTGGGCGGCGGGGGCATCTTCTCGGCCATGTCGCGAAGCTGCTCCTGATCGATGGCGCTGAGGATGGCGCGCTCCGAGCTGGTCAGCTCCACCTCCGCAGCGTGGCGGGGTCATCAGCCATCATTCGGGACTTCGACATGTCGGGATCCTGACCCGCGGCAGCCGAAATGGCCAGTCTCCATTGCCCAAGCCGCGCTGTCGACGCGCTGTCATCGTGGCGACCATGCCCCGCTCGGCGTTCGATCCGCGGCATGGTTGCCTCGCTGACTGCTTCTGCAAGCTCGTCTCAGCGTCACGCCCCCCCGAGATCACCAGCGTTTTGTCAGCTGCGGGCACGGGCACGTCAATTGCAGCCATTGCGCCCATGACCGCCAAGCCCAGAATGCGTCTCAGCCGAAGAGAGCTCGCCGCCCTGTTGGGCTCGCTTGCCACGGCGGCACTGCTACCTTCTTGTTCGAGCGAGCCAAACGAGGCCGAGCCCGAGTCGAACCCGAATCTGCACTTCGAACCGCGGTTTAGACGCCCCAACTTGCTCGTCATCATGCCCGACCAGTGGCGCGCTTTTGCGCTTGGGTGTATGGGCGACGAAGATATCGCTACGCCCCGCCTCGACGCGCTCGCCGCCGAAGGGATGATGATGCGGCAGGCTGTGGCAGCGTGCCCATTGTGTTCGCCCAATCGCGCCACGCTGCTGACGGGCAAATACCCGAGCGGCCACGGGGTGCTGCATAACAAGCTGCAGCTCGCCGCTAGCGAGGTCACCATCGCCGAGCTGCTCGGCGAAGCCGGCTACGCCACCGGCTACATCGGCAAATGGCACCTCGAGGGAAAAGAGGAAGACAATGGCGACCCGGGGTTCATCCCGCCAGAGCGCAGGCAGGGCTTCGACTACTTCGCTGGGAGCAATCACGGGCATTACTACCAGGACACCAAGTACTACCTCGACGAGCCTGAGCTCATTCATGCGACCGGCTACGAGCCAGAGGTGTTCACCGAGCTGGCCGGAGCATTCATCGCCGACCACGCCGAACAGCCGTTCTTCTTGATGCTGTCACTCGGCCCTCCCCACGAGCCGCTCGCCGACATCCCCGACGCCGTCTGGGACAGCTATCGCGACAAGCCCATCAGCAAGCGCCCCAACGTGGAGCTAGGCGACAATCCCTACCAGGACGACGAGATCCCGAGCGATATCGTTACGAAGACCGAGCAATACTACGCTGCCTGCACTCATCTCGATGGCTGCGTCGGCAAGCTGCTCGATCAGCTCGATGCCCTCGGCTTGAGCGACGACACCATCGTGGTGTTTCTTTCGGACCACGGCGATCATCTCGGCTCGCACGGCCTGGGGGGAAAGTCTTCCCCTTACGAGGAGGCCATCCGCGTACCCCTGCTCATTCGCTATCCCCGTGCGATTGCCCCGGCCGAGAGTGAGCTGATGATGAGCTCGGTCGACATCATGCCCACACTGCTCGGCCTGCTCGGGCTACCCATACCGGCTAGCGTCCAAGGTCAGGACCGGGCCGCCCATTTGCGAGGCGGGCCCGACGAGGGCCCCGAGCTGGTCTTCTTCGAGCACTACCAGC
>CAZRGL010000171.1:8106-18264 GCA_964599485.1 uncultured Polyangiaceae bacterium | reverse complement strand
GACGCGCGTTCCGGCGTGCTGTTGCGCACCATTCACGGGCACACGTCGGGGGTGCAAGCGATAGCGTTCAGCCCCGATTCCAGCAAACTCATCAGTGGCGGGCTCGATGGATGCGCTGTTTGGGTGGGGCCGGGGGCCCCCGCGGGGCGCCAGCTGGCGCCCCATACCGGGCCCGTACAAGGAGTCGCCTTCAGCCGCGACGGAACGCTCATTGCAACCGCCGGTGCCGACAAACGAATTGGTCTTTGGGAGGTAGCTAGCGGAACGCTCCAGCGCACAATCGGCGGCCACGACGATGAGGTGACAGATGTGGTGTTCAGTCCAGACGGAACGCTACTGGCCTCGACCAGCTTGGACAATGCGGTGCAGCTCTGGAGTTTCCCCAAACAGGCGGTCGTGGCTCGGCTGGTGGGGCACGAGGTAGGCGTTTTCTCGGCAGCGTTCAGTCCCGACGGAAAGCTGCTTGCGACGGCAGCAGGAGACAAGACGGTTGGTGTCTGGAATGTGCCCACGGCGAGCCTGCGGCACAAACTGGTCGGGCACACTGGTGCGGTTCGCGCAGTGGGCTTCAACGTGGCTGGGGATGTGATCGCATCAGCTGGCTACGACAAGACCGTACGGCTTTGGAGCACGTCCGAAAGAGCGCCGGGCGCCGTATTGCGAGGGCATGGTGGCTGGGTCTACGGTCTCGCCTTCTCGCCCGATGGCAAGCAGCTCGTCAGCGTCGGAGAGGATGAGTCTCTTCTCGTGTGGCCGCCGAAACCGGGCGTCCCCGACACTTCTGGCCCGCCGCGTCGCATCGACAATCCGGTAGAGCGTGCCTACCGAATCGCATTTGACCCAAAGGGCAGGTTCTTCGCGGTCGCCGGCTCCGACGGTAGTGCACGACTTTGGGATCTGCGCAGCAATCAGATGAGCGTGCTGCGCAGCCACCGTGCCGAGGTTGTCGCCGTGGGCTTCAGTGCTGACGGAACGCACTTGGCCACAACGGGTCACGATGAAACGGTGCGGGTTTGGGACACCGCCAAGATGAGGCCAAAATGGAATGCACCATTGCTGCTTGCGCCCCTGCTCCGTTCGCAGCGAGGCTGGCAGCGCCTCGAGCCGATGGGCGCAAGTGCTGCAAAGCCGCCGCAGCGACTCGGTCCTCTCGCGCGCGAAACCGTCGAGCTGCGCGCCCGCATCGCCGCCATTGCACCAGGCGACGATAGCGACCATCTGTGCGTTCTTGGTCACCACGACGAGGTGCAGCTCTGGCGACTCAGCGACGACAAGCGCATTGCTGCGCGCAAGCTCCGCGGCGCCGAACAACTCGTTGCTTCGCCACTGGGTTGCGCTGCACGGTCGCGCTCGGCTGTCTTGCTCGTCGACGCAAAAGGTGCGTTCCACCCGCTCGCCCTCGACGCAAAGCCCACTGGCCTGGGACTCGACGCGCGCGGTCAGCTGCTCGTAGCGACAGCGCGTGAGGTTCTCCGGCTAGATTTCGCGGGCAAAGTGCGCCTTCGCCAGCAACTCGGAGCAGGTGCGAACGCGCTCCTGGGGCTCCAGCCACAGCCAAAGCTGCTCGTCGGTTTCCGGGAGGGCAGCTTGGAAGTGCTGCACGCAAACAGCGATGCGGCACCCTCCTTCGAGCTGACTCCATCGAGCCCAGTGACCAAGTTGGTGCTGGGGCCCACCGACACCATCATCGCCGGCTACCAGAACGGCACGGTTGGAGTCTGGAGCCTCCGCAGCGGCAAGCGATTGGCCCATGGGCGACTGCACGGACCAGTGGTCCATTTACAGTTACTAGACCGCAAGCTCTACGCAGCCAGCGAGCTGGGCGGACATCTCGTGTGGAACTTGAGCTTGCTTTCACGTCCCTACTGTCAACTGCTGGCGGAGATCCGACAGCGCATCCCCATCATGTGGCGCAACGGACGCGCGCACCGTTCTGAGCCCCTCGCCAGCCACCCTTGCGAGCCCAGCGACCACCAAGCCAACTGAAGAAACGGGGCAGACTCAGAAGCCGGGATCCGGCCCTGTCGCTGACGGCTGCGGCGGAGGCGGTGGAGGCGGCGGAGGCGGCGGAGGTGGCGGAGGTGGCGGAGGCGGAGACGACGATGCCGAAGGCAGCTGTGGTGGCCACTTCAAGCCTGAGGAGGGCGTGGTGGTGACTGGTGGCCGGGGTGGCTGAGGAGAAAGTGCTCGTCGTGACGAGGGCGTAGTGGTGGCCGCCCTCGAGCTTGGTTGGCTGCTTGCAGATGCCGCGGCGGAAGCGGCGACAGCTTCAGTCGTGCCCACTGGTTCTGACACAGGCTCTGACGAGGCCGGTTTTGCTTCCTGCCTCGGTTGCGTGTCGGTGGGCGCGGTCACGCCATTGGGCTCCGGATCGCCCAAGGTGACTGTCAATAGAGCCGCCGCCAAAGCAGCGACGGCCAAAAGCGCCAAGCCGATCTTGACTCGAGATCGCCTGGGCAAACCGGGCACCTGGCTGACCGGCCCCAAGGTTCCCACGCGCGCGCCTTGAGGCGGGTCGTCCGGGGCTTGCTGTGGCGGTGGGGGGTCCGACGGCCTTTGCACCATCGTCGCGGCTTCTACGCCCCCACCAAAGCCTGTTGGCAGCGTTTGAGCAACAGGATCAGGTGAGCTGTGCGACTTGGCGAGCGGCACACTCGCACCCGAGCCTCTTGGTAGCGTTGCGGTTGCGCCCTTGCCACCCGCCAGGGCCTTGTCCAGTGCGCTGATGAGCTCGACGGCGCTGTCAAAACGCTCTGCTGGATCCCGGTTGGCAGCACGTTGCCACCAGGTGTCGACAGCAGCGGGCAACGAAGGGGCGACGTTGCGAGGCATCGGTAAGGGGTGGGTCATGATCTTGAGCAACAAGTTGCCAAGCGCATCACTTTCGAAAGGAAGCTCGCCAGTCAGACATTCGTAAGCGATTACCGCGAGTGACCAGTGGTCGGAGCGGCAGTCGACGTCGCGTGTACCGTCCGCCTGCTCAGGCGACATGTAGTAGGGCGTGCCGAGCACGGTTCCAGTTCGCGTGCGGTGGTCGCTGGTCGCCATGGAAGGCTGGCGTGTCAGCTTGGCTACGCCAAAGTCGAGCACCTTGGCGATGTCGCGGTCGGCATCCCTGACGATGAACACGTTCTCGGGTTTGAGATCGCGGTGCACGATGCCAAGCTCTTGCGCTTTGATGAGAGCGCGAGCCACGTCTTTGAGCAGTCGCACCGTTTCGCCCGCGCTGAGCTGCCCGCGGCAGTCGAGCCGGTGTGCCAACGTCTCGCCCTCGAGTAGCTCCATGGCGATGAAGGGAGTGCCATGCCACACGCCGTGGTCGAGCATCTGCACCACGTTGGGGCTGCGCAGTTTGGCTGCAGCACGAGCCTCTTGCTGAAAACGCGAGCGAAGCTCTTCACTGTGATCGATGTTGTCGTCGATGAACTTGACGGCACAGGGGATGTCGAGCGACAGGTGATGGGCTAACCAAACCGACCCCATACCGCCGCGGCCGAGTTCTCGCTCGAGCCGGAATCGGTCTGCAAGGACCTCATTTGTCGCTGGTTTCCACACAGGTACAGCTCACAACCAAGCGCAACACAGCGTAGAATACACGCTCTTTGTCGTCTGTGCGCGCTCAGAAGGTCTTGGTGACGGGCAGCGCTCTCCCACGTGCTGTCCGCTGATGGGGGCCGGTTGGCCTCCGCGTTTACAGCTGAAAATCAAGACCTGTGCTAACAGCATGGACCGTGGCCGAGTCAGACGAACCAGCGGTGCAGCCGAAAGACGCGCCCGAGCCGAAAGACCCAGAAGCGCCCGAGGGTGCACCAGCCGAGGATCTGCGTGAGTGGTTTGGCGGTCGTCCCCTGCCGAAGACCGCGCACCTGGTGTTCGGATTCTTCGCGCCCACCCTGCTGGCCTGCGTCACCATGTGGAACCTGCGCGCCCACACCGTCGACGACGCCTACATCTCATATCGTTACGCGCGCAACTTCGCGCGGGGATTGGGTTTCGTCTACAACCAAGGCGAGCGCATCGAGGGCTACACCAACTTCCTGTGGACGCTCATCCTCGGGATCGGAATCAAGCTCGGCATAGGCCCTGATCTGCTCGCCAAGCTACTTGGCGCCGGCTGTGCCATCGGCACCATGTGGATGCTGTACGTGCTCGAGTCGCGCTGGCGACCATTGCACTCAGTGCCTTGCTTGTCCCCTTGGCTGCTGGGCAGCACGACCATCTTCATGGGCTACGCCATCTTTGGCCTCGAGTCGCCCCTGTTCGTCTTGTTGGTGCTGCTGGGTATTTGGCTGTTCGAGCGCGAGGAGCGGCTGGAAAGCAAGCTGCCTTGGTCGGGATTGGTATTCGGTGCTGCAGGACTGACGCGTCCTGAAGCGCCCCTCTTCTTGGGGTTGATGATGCTGTTTCTTGCAGGCAAAGCCATCATCCCATTGCGTCGATGGTTGATAGGCCGAAGCAAGCAGGTCCAACCGGTGACGCCCGAAGAAGGGGATTCGGAAGAGCCTGAAGACGGCGCGGCAGATCCCGAAGACGAAGATTCGGTAGAGCCTGAAGACGATTCGGCGCTCGTCGACTCAGCCAACGACGGGACGCGGGCCGACGACGAAGACGCACGGCTCCAGCTCGACGAGGACCGCCCCGCCGTCCTTCTCGCATGCATCACCGTGATTGGTTTGGTCACGGCTGCTCGTCTCGTACTGCCGAAACAACAACCCGCGGTGGTCGCGCTGGGCTGGTTGGCCCTAGCAATCGCCGGTGTTTGGCTGCTCGCCAGCCTTCCGCGCGCGCTCTTTTCCCTACGAAACCTGATGCGCGGCACGCTGTTCTTGGCTCCAGTTTGCGGGCATTTGCTGTGGCGCCACAGTTATTACGGCAGTTGGCTACCCAACACGCTCAGCGCCAAGACCGGCGACATGAGGCAGCAGTTGGCAGGCGGATTGCGCTACCTCAACAACTACGTCGACCACGAAGGCCCGGTCATCTACCTGATGTTGTTCGGCTTTACCGCCGCAATACTATGGCGCCACCGCGGCATGATGGCCTGCGCAGCCATCGTGGTGTGTGCCAGTCTCTATGTCCTGCTCGTGGGCGGCGACTGGATGCCGATTTTTCGGTTCATGTCGCCGCTGCAACCTTTCATCTTCTTGTTGATTGGCATCGCAGTGCGGGCCATCGTCGAGAAGCATCACAAGCTCGTCAATTACGGACTGGTGTTGGTTGCCCTGCTGACCATCTACCATCGTGCCAACAAGCTGCATGCCGACCAGCGTTTCGTTCTCGAAACCGAGATGTTCGAATGGGATACGTCTGCCGGAGGCGTCTCGCGTTGGTTTGCCGACCAAAGCGCTCGGCGCGGGCGTGAGGCGGTCTACGGCGAGATTGCACTCGGAGACATCGGCCAGGTTGGCTACGAGACTGACATGCCCATCTTAGACTTGTTGGGTTTGGTCGATCCGGTCATTGCCAAGCTCCCGGGGGGCTACACCAACAAGATCGGCCGCGGTTTTCGGGACCGTTTTTTCGACAAGCAGCCGCGCTATTTCATCCTCATTTCCGCTGAGTACGACTGCATACATCCTTCGGTCACGGGCTCGCGTGTGCTCTATGGCGATCGCCGGTTTGCGAAGCACTACACCCTGAGCGGGCGCGTTGCGCTCAAGCGACGAGCCAGAGGTATCTCGTGGTGTATCTACGAAAACCGGCGCTTCGTGTCCGGCCCGAGGCGCTGAAATTAGGCGCTCGGCACGGGCTTTGGTTGCCCGAAGATGCTGGCGGCTCGGCGCTTTTCTTTCTGCTTTTCGGCCCGCTCTCGGTAGGAAGGGATCTTGACCTTCTCGCGTTCGGGCAACTCTTCGCCGGCCATCAACGCGCTGATCTCCTCGGCGTCGAGGGTCTCGCGTTCCAGTAGCGCTTCAGCCAGCCGATCGAGCAACTCACGGTTCTCGTTGAGCATGGTCCGAGCGCTATCCTCTGCCCCGGTAACGAGCGACAGAACCTCTTCGTCGATGCGTTGCGCGACGTTCTCGGAATAATTGCGCGCGTTGGTGTTGAAATCGCGCCCGAGAAACACCGTGTCCTGGTCCCCGCCGTAGGCGACCGGGCCGAGCTTCTCGCTCATCCCGAATTGCGTCACCATCCTTCGGGCGATGTCCGAGGCCTGTTTGATGTCGTTGGCCGCGCCCGTAGTGTAGTGGCCAAAAACGATGTCCTCGGCCACCCGGCCACCCATGAGCACGGCCAGTCGCGCTTCGGCGAACTTCTTGGACATGCTGAGTCGGTCGGTTTTCGGCAGCTGCTGGGTGAGTCCCAGCGCCGGTCCGCGTGGAATGATGGTGACCTTGTGCACCGGGTCGGAGTGATCCTGCAGCAGCATTGCTACCAAGGTGTGTCCTGACTCATGCCAAGCGGTAGTGCGTTTCTCCTGCTCGCCGATGACCATGCTGCGCCGTTCAGTGCCCATCAGCACCTTGTCCTTGGCCATCTCGAAATCGTTCATCGCGACGAATTCTTTGTCTAGCCGGGCAGCGAGCAGCGCGCCTTCGTTGACCAAGTTCTCCAAATCGGCGCCCACGAATCCTGGTGTGCCCCGGGCAATGATCTCCAAGTCCACGTCGGGCGAGAGGGGAACGCGGCGCGTGTGGATCGCCAAAATCGCCTCGCGGCCCCTCACATCGGGCCGGTTGACCACGATGCGTCGATCGAAGCGACCTGGTCGTAAGATGGCCGGATCGAGCACGTCGGGTCGGTTGGTGGCTGCCACGATGATGACGCCCTCGTTGGATTCGAAGCCGTCCATCTCGACGAGCAGCTGGTTGAGCGTTTGCTCCCGTTCATCGTGTCCACCACCGAGCCCGGCGCCACGGTGCCGGCCAACCGCGTCAATCTCATCGATGAAGATGATGCAGGGCGCGTTCTTCTTGCCTTGCTCGAACAAGTCGCGCACACGGCTCGCACCGACTCCGACGAACATCTCGACAAAGTCAGAGCCTGAGATCGAGAAGAAGGGGACACCGGCCTCGCCAGCGATGGCGCGGGCCAACAACGTCTTGCCCGTTCCCGGTGGACCGACCATCAGCACGCCTTTGGGAATGCGGCCGCCCAGCCTCTGGAACTTCTTTGGATCCTTGAGGAACTCAATGATCTCTTCTACTTCGTCTTTCGCTTCGTCGATCCCAGCCACATCGTCGAAGGTGACCTTGTTGGCCGATTCGTTGAGCATCCGAGCGCGCGACTTGCCAAAGCTCATCGCTTTGCCGCCACCTGCTTGGAGCTGGCGCATGAAGAAGTAGAACATGCCGAGGAGCAGCACCATCGGCAGGATGGTGACCAAGGCTCCGGACCACAGCGGAGAACGTTCCTCCTTCTCGAAGTCCACCTTGATGTTGTGTTTGCGCAGTTTCTGGATCAGCGCGTTGTCGACTTCCGGCGGTCCTTCGGCACGCTTCGTCTCGGTCGTCCCGGCGATGGGATCCTTGACCGTGAAGGTGTAGTCGCCTTCCTTGATCTTGACCGATTCGACATAGGTTTCCTTGTCGTGATCGGCCTCCACCATAGCCAGGAAGTCGGTGTAGCTGACCGTGCCGGCCCGCGGGCTACCTGGGGCAAGCACTTGCCACATCACCAAGAAGATGACGATGAGCATGACCCAGAGCAGCAGTGTTTTGTGGGATTGCTTCACAAGTCGGCCTGAAGAGAAAGGGACAGGTTCAGCATGCCACCTAGGCTGCCGAACGTCGACTCACAACATGGTCATTGTTTGCCCAAATGCACATCTTTTTTCCTAAGAAAACCGACAGTCAGGTCCCGACCACCGCTCACGCGTACAGTGGTTTGGCCTCTGCCGAGGCGCAAGACCTGGTCGATCTGTCGACGCTGCGTGCGTGTCAGCGATGCCCACGGGTCCCCATGGCGGTGCTCCTCGAGGGCCTCGGCGAGTGCGCAAAGGTGACTGACGAGACTGGGTGAAATCTGCTCGAGCAGCGGAAGCACCTCGAGCCGCAGGCGGACTCGGGTGAAGCGCTTGTCGCGGTTGCTCGGATCGCGGGCGAAACAGAGCTCATGCCGCTCCAAGTGGGCTCGGACATCGCTGGCGCGGGCCCGCAGCAACGGACGGACGAGATCGGCTCCTCGCCCAGAAGATGCTGGGGCGCGAGCCGGCATCGCGGCCAGCCCACGCGGCCCGCTGCCTCCAAGTAGGCGCAGCAGCACCGTTTCCGCGCGATCGTCTGCTGTATGTCCCGTGGCGATGACCGTGGCGTCGTGTTTGCTGGCGCTTGCTTGGAGCGCCTCATGGCGCTTGCTGCGGGCCCGCGCTTGGAGATTGGAGCCGGCGCTCAGCTCGACCCTGCGAATCTCGAATGGTACCTCGTGCTCAGCGGCGAGCTGCGCCGCTAGGGCAAGCTCTGCCGGCGCCTCGGAACGCAAGCCATGATCAACCCCCACCGCCCGCAAGCGATGACCGATACGCCTCCGCAGCAAGGCCAGCACATGCAGCAGGGCGTTCGAGTCCGGTCCGCCTGAGCAAGCACACAACACCAAGTCGGAGCGCCCAAACAGGCCGCGCTGCCGCACCAGCCGGTGGGCCAACGTGAGCAAGGTGGGCGGGCGCGATCGTTTGGCCATGGGCTAGATACACACCCTAAGCAGTGTCCGTCCCAAAACTCCATTTTGCCGCGATTTTGGCGTGGGGCCTGGCCTGAAACTAGCTAGCCACGCCTGAGCGTCGCGATGACCTCGATATGGCTGGTATGAGGAAACAGCTCGAAAAGCTCGAGCCCATCCAGGCGATAGCCGCTTGCGGACAAGGTCGTGAGGTCGCGCGTCAGGGTTGCCACGTCACAAGACACGTAGATGATGGTCCGAACCCTTGCTGCAATCGCCTCGCGAATCGCTCCAGCTGCCCCTGCGCGGGGTGGATCGAGAACAACGGTGCG
Organism: uncultured Polyangiaceae bacterium; assembly: GCA_964599485.1. Taxonomy (GTDB): domain Bacteria; phylum Myxococcota_A; class Polyangia; order Polyangiales; family Polyangiaceae; genus JAPYTK01. The sequence goes on along the minus strand of CAZRGL010000171.1, from coordinate 9,331 downwards.
GGTCGCTGGGGGCAACACGAAGCTGTTTGCATCCGCGACACGCACCTTGGCGTCGTGATGAGCGCGCCCTTTCAAATTGGAGCGCAGCTGCTCCGCAGCAGCTTGGTTGCGCTCGACGGCGAGGAACGGGCCGCCATGCCCAGCTAGTGCCACCGACAATGTTCCACTACCGGCGAAGAGCTCGACGAGCGGTCCTTCCTCGGCACTTGCCAGCTCTCCGACCCGTCGCGCCAAGGCTACGCAGGCTTCGTCAGATGCCTGGGCGAAGCCGCCCGCCGCGATGGGCAAGGGCGCGCCGTCGGCTCCAGTCAGCACCGGGCGTGGATCGCCGAAACAAAGGGGTGCGGTCGCGCCTTCAGGCCATATGCGTGCACCCGCCCACGCGTTGTTGCGGACTCGCTCGTCGGCCATCGCCCCGACCTGAGCAGACACCTGACCAGTCCAGCGGATCTCGTAAACGGGGAGACGGTCGCGCCCCAGAGCCACTTGGGCTTGGCCTTCGCCTTCGCAGGGCGTGGTCAGTTTGGTGATCTCCTCAAAAACCAGAGCGAGCTCATCCCGAAGCACCACACACTCATCAATCGCGACGATTTGCCGACTGCGGCCCTTTCGAAAGCCCACCAAAGCTGGGCCGCGGCCAGCGCGAACCGACAGCCGGACCCGACTGCGGTAGGCCATTGACGGGCTAGGGTTGTGCAGTTGTGGCTCGCCGGGAAGTGCGCCGCATGCGCTTCGCACCATGTGGCTCACTCGCTTGCGATGTAGTCGGGACTGCTCAGCAGCTGCGATGTGCATGAAGTCGCAGCCGCCGCATCGGTCAGCGAATCGACAAGGCGGCTCGACCCGGTGGGGACTCGGCCGCAGGACGGAGCACAAGCGTGCGCGCAACGGCGAGCCCGAGCTGCCGCTGAGTCGCGCTTCGATGAGCTCACCAGGCAAGGTCCCACCAACAAACAACGTGCGACCGTCCTCGAGACGCGCCACTCCTTCGCCGCCCGTCGCGATGTCAACGATCTCCACGCGCAGCGGCGGACCGCTAGGACGTGCGGATTGTGAGCGCGAACGGCGCTTGCGGGCAGAGCTGCGGCGCTTGGCGTGACTCAAAGCCGACTACTTCATCGAAACGGTCTGGGAGGTCAGCTGGCCGGGCTCGATGTTGACCACAATCGTCTTGGACTTGCTGCCGCGCTTGAGTGTGACGCGATGCTGACCGGGGCGCATCGAG
>CAZRGL010000171.1:0-8096 GCA_964599485.1 uncultured Polyangiaceae bacterium | reverse complement strand
CAGAGAACGACCAGCTGCGGTCACTTGGTCGCAGGCAGGCTTGCAGTTGATGGTCAGCTTGCCCGGGTTCGTGCTGGTGCCGGCTTGCTTGCCGCCGGATTTTTTTTTTGAGGCTGCCGAATCGTCGTCATCGTCCGAAGAAGAGCTCGCGTCGTCATCGGAGCCGCTCTTCGAGCCATCCGAGGAGGCCTTCTTGGCTTTGGCCGAATCGGCCTTCGATGCACCGCTGTCATCGCCATCGCCCGCCGACTCCACTGCGCTCGGCACGCCGCTCGGTGCCGTCACAACACCCAGCTGACGCACGGGTTCCCGGAGCTTGAACACCACCAACGCACCGACCCCAATCACACACAATGTGGACAGCAGCGCGATGGCCATGAGCACTCCTGTGCTGCGTGGCCCCTGAATTTGGATGTCGCCTTGCTCGGCCAACCATTGAGCCACCGCCGCTGGTCTCGGCAGGTTCATACGTGTCTCGATGGCGTTCTGTTGTTGTTGGCCGGCCGCGCCCTGAGGTGTCGCAACCCCGGGAGAAGTGGGTGTCATCTCTCTTTGCTGCGCGGCGCCAAATGGTGGCTGCCGCATGGGTGTCGGCGGCGGCTGAGGCGCCCGATTCAGCTCGTCGATCTTGGCGCGAATCTGTTGGGCTGCCTTCTCGTCGGGCAAGGCAATCGTCGCTTCGAGCCCATCCTCTGGTGCCTCGGTTGCGAGCATTTGGGTCGCTGCCCCGTCCCATCCTTGACCCGCTGCTGGCATACCGGCAGCAGGACGAGGTCCCGACGGAGTTGGGGGGGGCTCCCGCGGTTGAGCTACGACCGTAGGAATGTCCTCGTCCTCGTCCATGAGCGAAGAGGATGCCAATTCGGTTTGTGGCTGCGGATGAACCGGCGCAGAGGTAACCACGGCCGCAGAGGCTGAGTTCTGCCCCGAGGAACCGTACTGCCCCGCCGAGTGCTGCCCCGCGGCCCCGTGCTGCCCCGCCGAGCCATGCTGCCCCGCAGAAACGTACTGCTGCTGAGCGGCGGCGGGCGGGTTGCGCTCCTGGACCCGTGATTCCGATGGTGCCGACTGGGCGGAACCGCCTCCCGCTGGGCTTTGCGCGGATTGGTCAGCGGCTGCCTGTTGCGCTCGGAGTTGTTCGACGTCGACTGTTGAGGTTACCTCGGCCGCCCACTCCAAGTACTTCTCGCGCTTTCGCACCCGGTCATCGAACAAGCTCTTGAGCGTATCGCCCACGTCTTCAGGTCCGACGAACACACCTTGCTTCATCAAGAAGCCCTGCAAGGCCCGAGAAAGTGCGCGCGCCGTCTGGTAGCGGTCCTCACGACGCTGGGAGAGCGTCTTCATCACCACCGCTTCGAGATCGGGTGGATAGTCCGCCACCAGCGTCGATGGTAGCGGCACGACGCAGGCCTGGACCTTCTCGAGCGTGTCCAAATCGGTGTCCATGCGGAACAGCCGACGGCCGGTGGTCAGCTCCCACAGAACCACTCCTAGCGCGAAGATGTCGGTTCGTCGGTCCACTTCCTGGCCGCGAACTTGTTCGGGCGACATGTATGCCAGCTTGCCTTTTAGCGTGCCAGCTCGCGTCGAAGCGAGTCGGTCGACCACCTTGGCAATGCCGAAGTCGACGACCTTCGTGTAGCCCTCATAGGTGACGAACAGATTGTGGGGGGTTACGTCGCGGTGAACCAGGTTGAGCAATTGGCCATTGCGCCCTCGCAGCTCGTGGGCGCCGTGAAGGCCTTCGGCAGCGTCGGCGCATACGCGCGCCGCGAGATGGAAGGGGATTTGTTGCCCCCGCTCTTCGACGCGCCGCATGACTTCGCGCAAGGGCTCGCCATGTAGGTACTCCATGGCGATCCAGTAGGTGTTGTCATCTTTGCCGAGGTCGAAGACCTGAGCCACGTTGGCGTGGTTGATGCCGGCGGCGATGCGGGCTTCGTCTAGGAACATGTCGACGAACTGGTCGTCCTCGACGAGGTGAGGGTGGATGCGCTTGATGGCCACCCACTTCTGGAATCCGCCAGGTCCATCGACGCGTGCAAGGTGGACGCTAGCCATTCCGCCGACGCCGATCTCGTCGACCACCCGATAGCGGCCGAGGAAGAACGTCTTGGGAAGATTGTGATTGTCGGTGTCCGGTACGATCGACGGGCCCGATGGTACTGCAGGCGGTGCGGCCGCCGGCGCCCCCAATTGCACCCCTGGGGAAGCCACCACGGGTGATCCCGGGGCAGGGAGGGGTGGCGCACCAGGGGCAGAAACGCGGGCGCCTGGGGCGGAGGCTCGGGCGCCGGGAGGTCGCGTGGGCCGCACAGACCGAGGCGGTGCAGCCGGCGTTGGAAGCGCCGGGGCATGGGCATGGGCCGGTGCCATTGGCCGCGGAGCCCCTGCGCCGGGACGCGGTACATCACTGCGTGTGGCTCCTGCCGGCCGTGGTGGCGGCGGTCTACGCGGGGGCGGCGGTCTTGCCATCTAAACTGTCACTCTACCGTGATCGGCTCGCGCGGTGCTATGCCCACGTAGCACTTTTCGATCTCAGAACTTTTCGCTCCACCCTGACTGTACCCGTTTTTTGTTTCCGGTTCGCGCCCGAGTTGGGCCTCCGGGAGGACCAACTTTCGTCTCCTTTTGCCTCGTGAGCCACATGAGCAGAGCCCTATGCGTGTGCTGATCGCCATGAGCGGCGGTGTCGATTCGGCCGTTGCCGCCGCCCGTCTGGTCGATGCCGGACATGAGGTCATCGGGGTGACTTTGCACCTGTGGGACTACCCCGACGCGAAATCGGCGAGTCACAAGAGCCGCTGCTGCGCTCCGGAGGATGCCCACGACGCGCGCTTGGTGGCGGACTTCCTCGGCTTTCCCCACTACACCTTCGATCGCCGTGAGCTATTCAGTCGTGCCGTAGTCGAGCCTTTCGTGTCAGCTTACTTTGGAGGTCGTACGCCCAGCCCCTGCGTGTGGTGCAACCGGTCTGTGAAGATGCGCGAGCTCCTCACGCTGGCTCAACAGTTGGGTGCCGAGGCAGTTGCCACCGGGCACTATGCGCGGATCGTCCGCGACTCGGCGGGTATTGCTCGGCTATTTCGAGGCAAGGATCATCGCAAAGATCAGAGCTATTTCCTGTACATGCTACGCGCGGACGAGCTCGCCCGACTACAGCTCCCGCTCGGCGCGTCCGTCAAAGGCGAGGTGCGCCAGGAGGCCATCGACCGCGCCCTACCCGGAGCAACGAAGGGCGAGAGCCAGGAGCTGTGCTTTGTGCCCACTGGTCACTACGTCGACTTCGTTCAAGAACGCGCTGGCGAGCGGGTTCGCTCGGGCCCCATCGTCGCTACCGACGGTCGCGTGCTGGGTCAGCATCAAGGCATCCACCGCTACACCGTGGGTCAGCGTCGCGGATTGGGAATCGCGGTCGGTGCGGCTGCTTTCGTGACGGCTATCGACGCCGCCAGCGACACCATCGTCGTTGGGTCCGTCGAGGAAGCTCATTCCTCGGCCGCGACGCTTCATGATGCGGTTTGGTGTGATGATGTGACCTTTCCGCTGCGGGCCCAGGTCAAAGTTCGATCGCACCATGAGGCTGCCGCGGCTCAGCTGGACTACGAGTCGTTGCCCGACAGTCTCGAACGACACATCGTGGCGCGTTTCGACGAGCCCGTTCGGGCGGTCTCACCTGGGCAGGTTGCGGTGGCTTATGATGGCGAACGGGTGCTTGGAGGAGCTACCATCGCAAAGGCTCACGAATGAGGATCCGCTGACCATGCAACCGACCCACGGCTCCGAGATCTTGGCTACGGTGACCGTTTTGGCCCTGTCGTTGACAGTGGCCACAGGGTGCACCTTCGTGGGGCAAGGTGAGGGCGAGGTCAAGAGCGAGCACTTGAGCGTGCCGGGCTGTTGGGATGGCCCTTTCGACTTGAATCCTGATTTCTTCGCAGCTGTGCCCTACCGCGACACGATGCAGATTCGCGTGCAGCGCAGCAGTGATTTGCAGGAGGTCAGCGACGGCCTGTCGGTGCTCGTCAATGATGTGCCTGAGATTCGGAGTAGTGCGCTCGGGACCGAGGTGCAGGTGGGCCTCGCCCCCAAGTTGCTCGCCGAAATCGCGCCGGGAAAGCCGCAAGGCCCAGCGCCGCAGGTGAATCTAGCCCTCTATCTGCAGTTCTCGTGTCACAACCAGAATATCGTGTTGTATGCGGTTTCGGGGACCATCACGTTCTACGAGCTCTTCAGTGGCGATCCCAATGAGTCGGTGGGAGCCGAGAAGCTCACCGACGCCATGTTCGATGTGACCATCGCCGACCCTCGGGACGCCGTGCCCGACACGGGCATTCCACTGGAGATCCCCGAGGACCGGACGTCACCCCTCACGGGCTTCTTCCGTTTCCATTTCCAACGTGGGCAGCCTGGGCAGCCTTTTCCGTAACGAGCTGGGCAAAGGCAGCATCCTTCGGGCCGAGTGCGTGATCGCGCAAGAAGACGAAGTTGACCCCATTGATGAGGGCGTGCGCGACGAGGGGGCCGAGTAGCGATCCGGTCAGCGCAAAGATCGACGCGAAGCAAACGCCAACGACAGCGGCCCAGGTGGCCCAGACCCAGCGACTCGGTCCCGGCACTTGGTGCAAAAGTCCAAAGAGGAGCGAGCTCAGCCACAAACCCAACCAGGGCTGAAGCAAGCCGCGAAAAAGCAGCTCTTCGCCGAGGCTCGATAGCACAGCGATCAACAGGATCTGCCAGAGGCGTAGCCCTCGGGCGATGGGTTGGAGCTCGAGGTGCAGTCGTTGAGCCCAGCCGAAGCGCGCCACGCAAATGCGCGTTCCGCCGATCACGACCAGCGATAGCACCAATCCCAACCCCAGGCTCGTAGCCAGCGCGGTGGGTATCGTCAGAGAAAGCCATGGTTTCGGGTGGCTCCACGGCACACCCTTGCGGAGCCACACCGCCAAGCCGACGGCGAGACTTGCGAGCAGCGAATACCCCACCGCGATCTGCCCGGTAAGATCGGCGATGGAGGGTCTTGAACCAGGCCCCCGCATGGCGGGAATATGACACACCGAAAGGAGTCGCGTCGACGGATCAGGCCAGCCTGTGGGCAAACTGTGAACAAATCCGGTTGGAATGAGGCTGGTGGAATACAACGACGCGGTTGCTTCGCGGCGGCAAACGAAGGACCCTAGGCCCGAATCCCAGCAGTCGAGCCTTCCAATGCCCCCTCCCGACTATGACCCAGTCGACCCGCTCAAGGGTGCCCTGCAATGCCCGCATGGCAACCACCACGCCACCATGCGGCAAGACGATGAGCTCCGCTGGGTGTGCAATATCTGCGGGGGACCGCAGGTGCGCGTCGAAAAGGAAGGCGCCAAGCTCAGCGGCGCTGAAAAGGAGCCACTGCGCGAGGCCGCTCGAGCGCGCGGTCGCCGTATCGCGTGGCGGGGCACCGGACTGTTTTCGCTTTTAGGCTCAGCCGTGGGGCTCGGGATTACGACGCTGATTACGCTCTTGGCGGGCTTCGGCATGTTGGCTACCGCCCTGCCCCTGTTCTTGACGCTGCCGTTCATTCTCCTGACGACGCTGTCGCTCAGCAAGGCACGTGGCTACACCAAGCAGATCCAGATCGCGCTCGACCGTGCCTGGAAGAGCGCGGCGCGCGACATCGTGACGAAGTGGGGTAAGCCCATTACCGCGCGGGAGCTCAGCGGAGCATTGGCAATCTCTGAAGCTGGGGCCGAGAACCTCTTGTCTCAGCTTGCCGTCGACGACGCATTGCGAAGCGAGATCACCCCAGACGGCAGCTTGTCTTTTGCGCCGAGACTACGCATCGAGGCCTCAATCGACGACGCGGACAACCTCTCAGCCGATGCTGATCTCGAGGCACGCTTCGAGGCGCTCGCAGCTCAAGAGGCCGCCGCTGGGCAAGCCAAAGCGAAGACCTACAAGTAAGCCGTAACGCCCAACGCGAAGGCCGTTCACTCAGTGGATGAGCTACCCACCACGGTACGCCCTAGCCCTGGCGCAGGGCCGGCGAGCTGGCGCGAGCCATTGGGCGCGAGCTCGAGGCATCGATGTTGCCAGCCAAGGCGGTAGCTTTGGTCACATCTTCTGGGAAGTCGATCTCGGTCCAGCCGAAGTCGTCCACCCGCTCGACGCCGAAGATCACTTCGGAGAGCGCTAGATTGAGCGCGTCTTCGTGCTCCTGATCGAGTCGCTGCGCCGCGACCTCTGCGCAGAGCACACGCTTGAGCACTGCACCGGCTTCAGGACCCGTTTTGAAGAAGCCCACCGATTCGCCGACCAAATCCCAGGCGGACCCCACCGAGCGCCCGATGCGGTGCAAGCGGTCCTCGGATACGCCGAGCATCATTTCTTCACCTTGCTCGGTCGAGCGACCATCGAGCAGCGCACAGTTGTCGTGGGGCGAGCTGACCAAACGTGCCAACAAGGCAGCCGGATAGATTACATCGGCATCCATCCAGATCGCCCCGCGGGCGAGTCGGTCGGATGCACGTTGCAACGAAACCAAGCTGCCGTGGTGAAACAGCTCGTTGAAGAGCAGCTCCACGGGCAAAGGTGAGGCGATACGGGCGATTGCATCGACCATGCTCTGATGAGCGTGGCCGGTGACGATGGTGACCTCTTCGATCCCCGCGCGAGCCATGTTCGACAGATGGCGCTCGAGCAGCGAGCGGCCGCCGATGTCGATCAAGCACTTGGGCTCGTCGACACCGAGCCGGCGCCCGCGTCCCGCGGCGAGGAGGATGGCTCTCATGGCTACGCTTCCACGACCTCGGCTTGTTGATCCGGAGCCCCAGCAATCGCTCGCCTCAAGAACCAAGCGTTCAACCACCAAAAAGCGAGAATCCACACCACGCCGATCGAGGCCCAAAACAGCTGCAGGTCCCACGCCCATGCGTGACCGAGCAGCAAGCTGATGATGGTGATTCGAACGTAGGCGTCCCCGCTCGAGATGCTCGCCAAGAAGGCAATGAGCTTGGTTAGCGGGGCGTCGCGTTGATCGATCAGGGCTTGAGCCTGAGCGGGATTCAGGGCCGAGGTCCGCTCAACGTCGAAGAACTCGTGCTGAAAAGCTAGGTGCCCGCAGCGACCGATCCACGCTTCTGCCTTCTTGGTGAAGGGGGAGTCAGGCGACAGGGTCAGCTGCGTCGCACGCAGCTCCTCGACCGTCGCATCCTGCCCGGTGGCCATGATCGATCCGTACTTGCGCATGTAGTAGTCGGCTGAAAAAGAGCGCATGGCTCCTTGGAACAGCGAAATGGCGACGATGGCGCCCATGGGCAAATAAGCGCTCCAAATCCCAGTTGGCGGTGGGTGGAGCATGAAGTGCAGGTAGATCCCCAAGTAAAGAAACACCACGCCGAGCCAGTCGCATAGCCCGTCGAGCGCGTGTCCGTTGGCCGAGGCTTGGTTCTTGGCGCGCGCCAAAGTGCCATCAGCACAGTCGAGCATCGAGCGCAGCTCGAACACCAGCGCCGCGGCCACCAGCGCGTACGGTCCATCGAGGGTCAGCAGGTAACAGGCCAGTGCCGCGATCAACGGTTGGATTAGGGTCACCTGGTTGGCCGTGATGGGTGTCTTGACCAACAAGCGCACCAGCTGCCGCGCGATGGGGTAATAGACAAAGCGGTTGATGGGTTCTTCGACCCGCAGTTTCCACGGCACCTCAGCAGCCGCCGGTTCGGCTCGGTCGCTCGATTCGCTAGCCGCTATTGGAATCATGACGTCTGCACCTACGCAAAAACGATGCCGCGCAAATGACGACAATTCGTCACCGAATGCTCGCCGATTTATCATTTTTCGACGCATTTGGCATCTTTTGCCGGTGCGTAAGGAAGTGCGCGCTTGGAACATGTCGTTCGCAGAAGAGCTCCGGCTCGTCGCAATTGTGCTTCTCGGTCTGACACTCTTGGGGGGCTGTTTGTCGGCACCAACCGCGGGCTCGATTGGCGTGGTGTTCAGTCATGACGCCAAGACGCGGACCGTTCACATTCACTCGGTTGCCGACGGACGGGCCGCCGAGCAAGCCGGTATCCTCCCGGGAGATAGGGTAAAAATGGTCGATGGCGTGCTCGTCG
>CAZRGL010000170.1:0-18271 GCA_964599485.1 uncultured Polyangiaceae bacterium | reverse complement strand
CTCGTCGCCCTTGTCCTCGTCGCCCTTGTCTGTGTCAGGCTGGGCAGCCGGCTCGGCAGGCTTGTCCTTTTCGGCTGGGCTCTTGGCGTTGTCACGAGCGTTGATGGCGTCGGGCTTGGAGGTAGCGGCCGGTTGGGCCGTGTCGGCCGTGCCGCTGGTTGTCGAATCGTCGCCGAGCGTGAAGAACAGCACGACGCCTACTACTGCTGCTGCCGCGACCAAACCGCCAATGATCTTGGGTAGCGGGCTGGACGAGGTCGGCACCTTCAGCGAAGGTTCGGGCCTGGCGCCGCGATCGGCTTGAGCGACAGCCGGAGCCACTCGGGGCGTGGGGGCGGGCGCCGGCGCTGCAATGGGTTGGGCCCTGGCGGGGTCGGGCTCGGCCGCTAGCGGGACCGCGTCGTCATCTGGCACATCATCGCCGAAATACTCGGCCCACGACGGTCGTATCGAGGCCGCGATTCGGTCTGCCTCTTCGGGGCTTAGCGCCCCAGGCAGGCTTGCAGGCTGTGAAGAACCGACGTCCGATTTGCCAGCTCGATTGGTGCCGGTGTCTTTTGAGGGTGCCATGCGCTTCATTCTCGACGTTAGCATCCCGTAACTACCCGTCGCAACTCAGGTTTGGTTGTTTTCTCGCGCGCGATCCGTCCGCACTGTCACGCTACAGTGCAAGTGCTGATTTCACTGACATTTTCGCTTTCTGTGGCATGGTCACGCTGCCTACAGGACCTTGCCGAAGACTGGGATGAAATCAAGGTGGTGAAGCCGAGGACCGCACAACAGCTGATGGCGCCATTTGCGGCGTGGATGCTCGCGTTGCTCATGAGTCTGAGTGGATGCGCGCCATCAGGCCCGTCGGCGGCGCTGCAGGATGCTGGTGGCGACAGGCTGCAGACCGATGTCGCCCACGCCCAAGCGTTGCTGGCGTCACGCTGGCCGCTGCCGCTTCGCGCAGAGGTGGTTGCCTTGACCGATCGGCTCAGCATTGCGGCTGCGCGCTCTGGCAAGACACTCGATGGGGCGAATCTGGCCTTCATTGCGGGGCGTCTCCGCGAGCGCTTGTGGCGGCTCGATCGCGTTGCCACCGACGGGCGAGAGGCTGCAGAGCTCTTTGCAACGGCCGCTCGAGCCGCCACGAGCAATGAGCTCTCATGCAGCGCGGACCTTCGCCGCGCGCTGCTCGTCGCAGAGCAAGGCGCCAATGGCCACCAGGCGTACCGTGAGGTCTTCTTGGCGCTCAAACGCCAGGTCGCGGTGGCCCAAGATCGGGACGAACGGAAGGACTGCGTGGCGCGTCTGGACCGGCTCGTACGTCATTTCGAGGTCTTCCGTCCTAGTGGTGGCGCCTTGTTGGCGTTGAAGTCGGAGGGGCGCCGCGAAGCCTCTGAGCACGCGGCGGCCATCACTGGCCCCAAGCTGACGCCGACGAGCACCAGCGCCCGCGCCAGCGCCAGCACAGCGACGCCAGCAGCGCGATTGCTCGAGGGCCCCAAGGGACGCGACGTAATCGTGGTGCCGGCCGCGGACATGGTGGGCGCCGATCCAGTGAGCTTGACGCAGGTGCAGCCCTACAGCTGGGAGCAGGGTGGCCGTGTCGTGTTGTCGCTCACCGCGCCGGCCCGCTACGACGTGGGCGTCCTGCCGCCCGATCCCACCGCGCAGCGCGGCCATCGGGTGTATCTCGATCTTCACAATGTCAGCCGCAAGAAGGGGCTGAAGCCGGCGGTTGAAGCCAAGGGGCTCATCAAGCACGTCCGGCTCGGCAAGCGCAAGAATGGTCTGCGGGTGGTCGTCGATCTCGCCGGCGCCGCATACCGACGCATCTTCTATTTGCCCGATCCGTTTCGCGTGGTGATCGATCTCGGAACTCGTCTCAAATCGAGGCCGGCCATCATGACCGCGCAGGGCAAGCGCTCGGTCAGGCGCGTCGCCCTCGATCCGGGTCACGGCGGGTGGGATTCGGGGGCCGTTGGACCCACCGGCCTCAGTGAGAAGGATGTCGTGCTCGACATCGCCCACCGCGCTGCCCCTGCACTGGCGACGGAGCTCGGTGTCGAGACCATGCTCACGCGTGACACCGACTTGTTTGTTTCTCTCGAGGAACGTACGGCGCGCGCCAACGCCTTCCACGCAGATTTGTTCATCTCGATCCACTGCAATGCAACTGAAGATGGACATGCCGAAGGGGTCGAGATCTTCATTCTCGATCCAAGTCGCGAGATGGACGCGGCTAGTCTGCGCGTTGTCGCGCGCGAGAACCAGGCGTTTGTGCGTGGTGCGCGGCCGCCTGATCCGCGCCGGCTCGACGCTCAATTGGCCACCATCGCAGCAGGGTTGGGTCTAGGTGACACCACAGCCCGGTCCAACTTGTTGGCCGAGCTGTTGCGGAAATCCACCGTTTCATCGCTTCAGGACGGTTACAAAGTGCGTGATCACGGTGTCAAACGGGCGGGCTTTTTCGTGCTCCTTGGAGCCGAGATGCCGGCCGTGCTGTTCGAAACAGCTTTCATTTCCAACACGACGGACGAGCAGCGTTTAGCGACAGCCAACTTCCGACAAAAGCTTGCAGATGCTGTCGTCAACGCGGTGCGCGCCTACCGTGCTGGCCTCAAGTAGTCGGTTCTGGAGGGTCCTCGCTCAAGAACTTGGCGTCTCGCAAGACGAAGCGCGTTGGACCGGCCACGTGGCGCTGAGCAATATCGTGCTCGGGATCGCCAGGGATGGCCAGGAAGGGCGGGTCCCCAGGTACGAACTTGGGACAAACTGGCAACAACGACTGTTGCTCACATAGCGCCAGAGCGGCCTCGCTGTCGCTGACATGTCGTAACAGCTCGAGGACTCGAAGGGTCGGTGGCGGCAAGAAGATGTCACCAGCGAAGTGGGCCTCGAGCATGCGCTCGGGGTGCGCCCAGACTCCGCTCGTCGTTTCGCGTTCGTCGTGGCGACCGACCTGCCCAGTCGGAAGCACCGTGAGGTAGAAACGGGCGTCGTACCGTCTTTGCTCTGCCTCGGGCGTGATCCAGCGTCCAAAGGGCACGAGAGCAGCGGTGTCGAGCTTACAACCAGGCGCTTCGCGCTCGAGCAGCGTGTCGAGCGGCTCACCAGCCTCCAGCGGCTCACGGAGCCGGTCGGTTGCGGTCGCGTCGAGCGGCGGTTGCGTCGGCATGAGCCCCGCCTCTTCGAGCGCCTCGCGGCAAGCGCACACTGCCAAGCCAATCGCGTGGGTCTGGTTGTTGGCGAAGTCGGTGGCGCGTGGATGCATGCCCGTCGTTCGGAGCTTCGCGCTCGCCGCCCAGGCTAGGTCAGCCTCGTCGAGCTTGCCGCCTGGAAACACCACTGCACCCCCCATGAACGCGCTTTGTGCGTGACGACGTACGAAGAAGACCTCGAAGCCTGTATCGGCCGCGTCGCGGAGAACGAGGAGGGTTGCCGCGTCCTTTGGCTCGGCAACCGTGCGATTTTGTTCAAACTTGAGCATATTCCTTGACGGGTTGGTCGCTGCTATCTTAAATGCTCCGCCTTCTAGGTAGACCCTCGCGGACCCGCCCACGGTACACGATGAATAAGACTCAGCTGAAGAAGTTCAAGAAGCTGCTCGAGCAAAAGCGCGAAGACATCGTTCGCCGCGCCCAGCGAACGCTCAGTGAAGACATGACCCTGGACGCCAACGATCTTCCCGACGAGATGGATTTGGCGTCGACGGAGTATCTCCAGTCGTTCACGTTTCGTCTGCGCGGCCGCGAAAAGACATTCCTCAAGAAGATCCAGATGGCCCTCGACAAGATCGAGGATGCCTCGTTTGGGGAGTGTGAAGAGTGCAGCGAGCCGATCGCACTCAAGCGGCTCGAAGCGCGGCCTGAGACCACCCTTTGCATCAATTGCAAGGAAGAGCAGGAGCGCGAAGAACGCGACTTCGCCTGACCACGACCGCTACGGGCGTTGTCGAAAGCGAGCGCGTGATAGGGGCCGGGCAGGGCCGAGGCCGGAGTTGTGGTCGTCGGAGGCAGTTGACGCAGCGATGGTTGCGGCCGCGGCCCGATGCTCACTTCGGTGGGGCGATTTCGCGTAGCTCCGTGCCGGCGGCGTAGGCGTAGCTGACGTAGGCGTCGAAGCCGAACACCGTCACACCGATGGGATAGTCGGCATAGATTCGGTGAACGCCGTCGTTCTGTGTTCCTTCGGTTACCTCGCCGGTGTCGGGGTTGACCGTGGCGAAACTCAGCTGGCAGCGGTAGCTGAGCAGCTCCACGGGCTTGTTGCCGCGCTCCTCTTCGCTGAGTCCGTCCGTAGGTGCGATTTGACAAATCTGGTTGTCGAGCACCACGTCGTCGAGTGTCACGACGGCCTGCAGTGGTGCCACTACGGTCACGAAATCGAATGCATACTTGTCAGGTGTGAGGAAGACGTAGTCGGCCCGGAACTGCTCGCGTGGTGGCACCACCAGCATGCTCGGATCTCCCCCGGGCAAGCCCCGTGGAACGTTGGCGGCATCCTGGCTGGCCATGACCTGAATGACGTGAATGGGGTGATCGCTTTCTGCCTGGAAATCACGGGTCGTGTTGACGTCGAACCAATCACCGATTTTGTACAGATGTATCGAATCGAAGGGCGGGTCGAGGGTGGTGGTGATGGTGGTGTGCTCGTTGCGGGTTGCTACGAAGCGGAAGAACTCGGGCTCAGGTGCTATGCCGAGGTCACCGCCTGCCGCCTTCACGGTGGCGGTTCGGCTCGGTGAGTGGGCGAGTGCGAAGCTCTTACCGGCAGTGCGGACTGGATCGAGTTGCTCTTCGAGGTGGTCAGCGCAGCAGCGCCGCTCGACCAGGGAATCGAAGTTGGGTGCATCGGACGCTTCGCCACCGCTGAACACGGCGACGGGCCTGTCGGCCTCGATTATCGTGCCGGTGAAGTCAGCGCCGAAGGCGTTCAGGCTGGGCGTCTCGAGGTTGATTACGTCGAAGGCGCCGATTGTCAGCTTGAGCTCGCCGCCTGCTGGAACGTTGGGGATCGGCCCCCCGCCGAGGATGGGCGTGGTTGGACGCACCGTCACGTTCGTGTCGCTGGCTGTTCCAACGATGGTCAGAAAAACACGTAGGTTGATGGGATATGAAGCGCTGAAGTTCGTGTCGGGGTCGTCGGTGATAGCGATGGTTTGTGGCCAACCAGTCACCACATAGGCGAGGGTGCTGCCGCCAGCCTTGTAGGCGAGCGCTTCGCGCGGCTTCAACAGTGAGGCGTCGTTGGAAAAGACACTCACGTTCTCCAACGGGTTGAACTGGTACGCCACCACAGGAAAGTCCGAAACGACCTTGAATGCGTGTCGGGTGAGCGCGGTGTGGCTACCGGTGTTGAACTCGCCGTCGGGGCTGCCGTCTACCTCTCGAGGCCCCAGCTTGAAGACCCGTAGGTTCAGCGGCGCAATGATGGCTTCGGCGATCAGCAGCTCGTCGTTTTCGTCGCCGGGCTCTGTGTCGTCTTGATACACGCGCACCGTGACCGCAACGTCCGGCTGTGGATTGCTCACCACGACTGCGTACTGCTGTCCCTGCGCGTTCTTGGTTGCGTCGATCATCGCGTTGTCCAGATCGACCGCCCAGTATTCGCAACCGACGTTGCTCTTTTCAGTTTGCGCATTGGTGCACAGGTGGGGACATCCTCCGGATCGGCAGGCCTCGCCTACCGCGGGGTTGCAGGTATCGGTGACGGTATGCCCCTCGCCATCGGCGTTGCAGCGGGCCACATCTTGACCGTCACAGAAGAAGCCGTCTGGTGTGCAAGCAGTGCACTTCTTCAAGCTCAGCGTGCAGACCTTGCCCACCGAAGCGCAATCGTCGATCACTTCCCAGCGCGCTCCGTCGGGCCCCTCGGTGCACTCTTCCAAGTTGGCGGTGCAGCGTAGCTTGCCGAGCTCGCAAATCGGCTCGACGGGGGGCTCAGGAAGCGGCTCGGCCCAACGCAAACCAGAGTCGAAGCTGCAGCTCGCCCCGAGTAGCCCCAGGGCCCACACGGCGGCGGTGAGCATGGCAGCGCGTAGCGGTTTGGCGTGCATCAGCAGACCCATTTGTCACGAGATTGAGCTCATCTTCGGTCAGAGCTGGGCGTTGAAGTAGTCCAGCGAGTAAGCACTCATGCCGCTCGACCGCAGCTGACGGTAGCCCAGGTTGCTGTAGTCGAAGTCTTCGATGTGGGCGCCATACACGCCGATGACGAGCGCTCCAGGGGGCAGCGAAGTGTCGGGCAGTGCGCTCAAGTCGGGAAGCTCGATGGCATGTGCTGCAGCCGGCACGGCCACGATCCACCGGGCCAAGCCTCCGGCGGCGCTAATCTCGTAGACGGTCAAGTCGACGGGGAAGCCGCCGCTGCCGAAGCCCACAGCGAGGTGTTGGCCGTCCCAGAGTCCGCCGGGCACAGGGGTGGTGAGCTGGGGGACGTTGACAAATCCGTCGATGGCGATGAGCTGGGCGCTCGAGTTGGTGGCGACCTTGCCCACCACGCTCAGCGGAGCGCCGAGTTGCGGGCCCGTGACAGCCTTGGCGCCCGCGATGTAGCGGGACCCGGTAAGCGCGCCGTCTAGGGGGGGCAGACCGACGAAGCCGAGCGGGCCGCCGAGGGGGATCAAGGGCGTCTTTTGCATGCCTGGGAAGATCGCGTAGCGGCCCTGGGCGATCTCGACGGCTGTCGTGGCGTGTAGACGGTCAGGGCCCTTCGGTCCGCTCGCGGGCGGAGCGGCCTGGAGCTTCAGCGCCTGATCGAGGGAATGGGTCATCTTGATGATGACATTCTTGGTGGTCTTGCCCGGGAAAATGGCGACCCCTTGCACGGTGCCGAACGCGTATGCGTAGAAGTTGGCGTTGAGCTTGTTGCGAATCCCTGCCAGCGCGTACATCGCGTGGTTGCCGGGGTAGGCCGACACACTGAACCCGTAGCCCAGGTCGCCAGCCGAGTCCTCGTAGACCTCATAGCTCGATGAAGGCAGCTGGAAGTTGCGTTGCGGATCGCTGCTCGCGAAGAAGACGAACGCAACGCGCTCTTCGTGATCGCCGGCGGGAGCAGGGACGTTGACCCATTCGCCCTTTTGGAACTCCTGAGCAGTCTTCCAAACCAGCTCACCCTTGAGCTTGCCGGTTAGCGTCGGATTGCCTCCAGTTGGGGGTGGGTCCCCGTCTCCAGCGCATTGCGGCGTGAGCGTCGGGTCGAGATACGCCGTCACGCTGTCGACCGGCACATCAACAAAGGAAATGGGGCTGTGGCACTTGGCGGCGATGGTGACCGTTACTGGCTCGTCCAAGCTCGGATCGACAAAAAGCGCCATGCCTGAGCTGTCTGCTTGTTGGACGAGCGCGTCGCCCAGTGTGGAGCCCACGATCACGTAGGCGCCTTCGAGCGGATCTCCGCTGTAGTTGTCGAATGCCAATACCTTGAGCGTTCCGCCAAGGGGATCGCCACCTAGGCCACCCTTGTACCCGTCGCTGCTGTCCTGGTAGGTGTACGCGTCAAGAACCGTGAGCGTCTCCGCTGTGGTCACGACCGAGACGGACTTCGTGCCCGGTGTCCCTTTTGGCACCGTGCAAGCGAGCAGCTCGGGGCCGAGTACATCGACCGTCGTGCAGGGATTCTGGTCGATGAGCGCGTCGACGCTGTCCTCGGTGTCCCACGTGGTGCCGGAGCCGTAGATCGAGATGACGGTGCCGCCTGCGACCGGGCCGCTGTCGGGCTGGGCATAGAGATGGTCGTAGCTGTATGCGTCCTCGAGCGTTCGTGCCGTGGAGCTGTCGTCACCGTTCTGTACGCGTACCGATACGATGCCTGGGGCATGAGGCGGTGCGTTGATCTGCACACGGGTCGGGTCAATCGCGACGACCCCATCAGCTTCGATCTCCCCAAGCCAAACGCGGGCGCTCGGTGCGAACCCATTGCCATGGATCACTACGTGTTGGCCGCCGCTGAAGGGCCCATGTGGCGGTACGACACCGATTACGGCGTGCGGATCGTTGTTGTTGGTGTTGTTGCTGCCGGTAGGCGCACTGGTGTTGCCCGTGTTGGTACCGAATACGTCACCGCCCTCGCCACCCGAGTCAGTCCGTCGATGGATACCCTCAGGCGCATTGGCGATGCATGATGCCAACAACGCGCCGAACAACGCGACGCCAAGCAAGAACCTGGGCATGAACGAAGGATACGCTGAATCAACCGCTTTCGCACGGGCTCCGCGCCCACAGTTCAAGTGGGCCAGCGCGAGGGCCCTGCGTGCGGCCCAGTGTGGTGTGCTGAAGAGCGTCCCGTGTGGAGCGCAGGAGAGGCCAGGGGAGGCTCAGCGTAGCGCGATGACGTTGCTCGCACGGCTCCGCGCAGCCCGGGCTGGCTGGGGGCTGCTCCGGGCCAGGCCGAGTCGCCTCACGAGCATCGCTGCGGTGCGCTTTCGATCGCCTGCGCTGCTCGCTTCGGGCTCGCTGCTATTCGCGGTGGCGCCCACGCAACACGGACATCCTCGGCTGCAGCCACATTGATCGATGAGGCAAGCAGCGCGTTCGAGCAGATCAGCGCTGCGCTCGTAGATCCGCTCGGCCAGGCCCACTCCGCAAGGGACATTGTCGAACAGGTAAGCGGTAGCGGCGAACCGCTGCTCGCTCGCTGACACGTCGCCAGGTGCCGTGTCACCCATGGCTTGGCCGATGTCGCGTGGATCGCACATCAGCACCAAGGTGGCGACCAGTTCCAGCGCATGGCTCAAGCCGCGCAGGCCATCGATGGCGCGACCGTGGCCGAGCTCGTCGCAGATGGCGGGCGGAAGCGTGAGCCAGAAGCTGGTGGTGTGCATGTGGATGTCGGGAAGTCGCACATCGCCATAACCAGCGTTCTCGTGGGTGAAGAACTTGATCTTCTTGTAGCCCACGACCTTCTCGACGACGCTCACCTCTCCCCAGCCCGCGCTGGCGAGTGCGACTTGGCCGGTAGCGCTCTCGTCGAGCACGCTCACCTTGCGGTTGCGAAGCGCCGTGGTGAAGTAGTCAGGCTCGACTTTGCGTACGAAGGCCTTGTGGTTGTCGTAGTCGAGGAACTCGACCTGGTATTGCTCGCCATCGTGTTGGTAGATGGCTTGCTCGTGCAGCATGCTCGGCGTCGAGTGCCAGTCGAGCTCGGCGAGCGCGAGCCCGGTCTCTTCGTTGATGATCACGAAGTTGTCCCAGCCGACCCGCCGCAAGCTGACGTGGTTGGCAGGGAAGGCGTCGGAAGACCAGTGGAAGCGCCCGCGTGAGGCGTGTACCACGCCGTGCTGCTCGAGGTAGCCCAGGGCATCTTCGGTATCGTCGACGGCCATGGTGCCGAAGGCCTCGTGCCGATGAAAGGGGAGCTCGAAGGCGGCGCACTTGAGATGTTGGATGAGAATCTCGGTGTTGTTGGGATCGATGCGGGCGTGCTCGATGGATCCGTCGAGCAGGTAGGCAGGGTTGTGCGAGAGGAACTGGTCGAGCGGTCGGCTGTTGCTGACCAGCACCGCCAAACTCGTGTCGCCGCGCCGTCCGGCACGACCAAAGCGTTGCCATGTCTCCGCGATCGAGCCTGGATAGCCTGCGCAGACGACAGCATCGAGTTGGCCGACATCGATGCCGAGCTCGAGGGCCGAGGTCGCGACCACACAGAGAATGTCGCCGTCGCGCAATTGCTGTTCTACGCGGCGTCGCGTGGCTGGCAGATAGCCGCCCCGATAGGCAAAGATTGCGTCTTGGATCTTGGAATTGTCTGAGAAGCGGTCGCGCAAGTACTTGAGCATCGTCTCGACGGTGTTGCGCGACTGCCCGAAGATGAGCGTTCGAACCCGCGCCTCGACGAGATCGGCGGCCAGACGCACGGCGCTCTTGATGTAGCTGGCGCGGATGCCGAGCTCAGCGTTGACCACCGGCGGGTTGTAGAGCAGTACGCGGCGCGGTCCTCGGGGAGCTGACGATTGGTCGATCAGCTCGATGTCGTCAGAGGCTACGCCGACGATCTTTGCCGCGTGCTCGATGGGGTTTCCGATGGTTGCAGTTGCGCACACGAAAGTGGGATTGGCGCCGTGGAACTGGGCGATTCGCCGGAGTCGGCCCAGCACATGGGCGACGTGCGAGCCAAAGACGCCGCGATAGGTGTGCAGCTCGTCCAGCACCACGTAGCGGAGATTCTGCATGACGCGCGCCCATTGTGCATGTTGCGGGAGAATCCCAGCGTGGAGCATGTCCGGATTGGTCATGATGATCTGGGCAGCTTGACGCGCACTGCGACGGGCATCGCCTGGGGTGTCGCCGTCGTAGACCGTCGCGCCGATGTCGAGCTCGGCGCTCGCTGCAAAAGCGCGCAAGCTAGCCTCTTGATCGCGCGACAGCGCTTTGGTGGGGTACAAATACAGCGCCGTCGCGCTGTCGTCGTTGGCGATGGCGTCGAGCACCGGTAGATGAAAGCAGAGGCTCTTACCGCTCGCGGTCGGTGTTGCGACCACCACGTGTCGGCCGTCGCGGGCGGCCTGGACGGCGGCTAGCTGGTGCAGGTACAGCGAGTCGATTCCGCTGGCGCGCAGCGCTCTGGTCAACGATGGATGCAGAGCCGGTAGGGCGCTACTCTGGCCTGCCTCAGCGGGCAGTGAACGGTCGGCGGTCAAACAAGGCCGCGTGCTGTCGTCGCACAGCCATCGCTTGATGACGGTGTCGATGCCAGCAGGACGGCTCCATGGTGGTAGTGGGGGGGGCATGGTGTTGCCGCAATGGTAAACAAATGTTCAGCATCGGCCAAGCTTTGCTCTGCGCGCCGTGATGTCGTACACAGAGCGTCTGCATGAGTGACGACAAGCGCGACGAGGCGTCCCAAGGCGCTACCAACGAGGTAATGCTCGAGACCCCAGAGCTGTCCGAGCAGGCGGAGGCGAGCCCGAGCAAGCCACCGTCGAGCTCCAGCCAGCCACCGTCTGGTGTTCCAGCTGGTTGGCGGCCCTCCTATGTATTCTTGCTCGTCGTCACATTCATCAATCTCGCGGCCGACCTGGTTACCAAGCAGTGGGTAAAAGCACATTTTGACAGTTTGGGTCATCTGCGACGCGCCAAGATCGAGGTGATCGAGGGCGTCATGAATGTGATCTACGCGACCAACAAGGGCGGCGCGTGGGGCCTGTTGCAGAACGAGACCGACTCGCTACGCCGTCCTTTCTTCCTGGTGGTTTCGGTTGGGGCGATCGTGTTCATCGTTTCGCTCTATCGCAAGCTCATGCCAAGCCAGCGGGCGCTCAAGTGGGGTTTGCCGTTGGTGCTGGGCGGGGCGCTGGGGAACCTGATCGACCGTATCGTGTACGGCTTCGTCATCGATTTCATCGATGTGATCTACTGGTCGGCGTGGTCCGGGGGGGGCAAGCACTGGCCGACCTTCAACATCGCCGACGTGTCCATCTGCGTGGGGGTGGGTTTGATGGCGATCGACATGTTCAGCTCCCGCAAGCCGGAGCCAGAGCCGGCGACAGCCGAAGCTGGGGCGTCGGGCCCCGACAGCGTTCCGTTGCCGCGCCCAGCGGTTGCAGATGCCAAGCCCGCGCCGTCCGCGGCTCGGGCTGAGCCACCAGCTGAAGCTGAAAGAAGCGATGTTGCGGTTGGCGCCCAGCACAATGGGCTCGCGCCCGCTGAGTCGGAGTCGAGCAAGCCAACTGAGTCGGAGTCGAGCGAGCCAGCCGAGTCGGAGTCGAGCGAGCCAGCCGAGTCGGAGTCGAGCGAGCCGCAGTCAGAGCCTGGGCCGCAGTTAGACCTTGGGTCCGAGGTCGACCGCCCATCGGACAGCGACGCGTCGTCAGAAGAGTCGTCAGGGCAGTCAGCGTCGTCGCCGGCCGACCAGCCGCCGAGCAAAGAGGCGGAAGGAGCATAGGGCCGTGCGCCCAGAGCTTTTCCGCGTTTTCGACGTTGCATTTCCAGCCTATTTTGTCCTGTTGCTGACAGGCTTTACTTTCGCGACTGCGATAGCGGTCTTGTGGGCCCGTCGCATCGGCGAGAATCCTGACGTCATCGTCGATCTGGCGCTAGCTGCCTTGTTGATGGGGGTGGTGGGCGGCCGCATCTTCCACGTGCTCTTCGACGGGTTTTTCTGGGATTACGTTCACCTGTGTACTGATCCGGGCAAAGTCGATTGGAAGATCGGCAAAGCTCTTTGCTTGTCGGATCGGTACAAGGGGACCTGGGACCAGGCCAAGGGCGTCTGTCATCCGAGCAGCCCGGATTGCTTTGCCTGGGCGAAGTTCTGGGCCGGCGGGTTGACCTATTATGGCGGATTGGTATTTGCGAGCGCAGCTTGCGTCGCACTACTCAAGCGGGATCGTTTTCCCGTGTGGAAAGCAACCGATCTGGCGGCGGTCGGGATCGCGGTCGGACTCGGCTTTGGTCGCATCGGCTGTTTGCTCGCGGGCTGCTGTTTCGGACAGAGTACCAATGGCCCGTTTGGTCTGTCCTTTCCGCCTCGCAGCCCCGCCAGCGAAGCGCAGTTCAAGCTCGGCGAGCTGCCTAGTGCTTCGACCTGGTCGAACTCGGTGCACGCCACCCAGATTTACGAGTCCGCGGCCTGTTTCCTGGTTGCCGGGATTTGCATGTTCTGGGTTCAGAGCCGCAAGCGATACGACGGCGAGGTGTTCGTTTGGTTCTTGAGCCTTTACGCGGCTGCGCGCTTCGTGCTCGAGTTCTGGCGGGCAGACGCGCGCGGCGGTGTGGGGGCGGTTTCGACCTCCCAGTGGATTGGCCTGGTGATCATCGCGGTGGCGCTGTGGATTCACCGCAGCCGCATGAAGAGCGTCAAGAAGCGCCCAGCCAACGACAAGGCGGCCGAGAGCGCGTGGGATAAAGAGGTCGTCTCAAAACCCTGAAATCGATTCCCGCAACGGCCGCATTTACATAGTTACGGCCGGGGATGAACCGCCCGAGATGCCCCTACGGCGACGCTGCGTTTCTAGCTGGCTATCGGGGGCCGAGCCTGAGCTTGCCGGCGATGACGGTGTTGTCGAGGAGGCAGCCGATGGTCATGGGGCCGACGCCGCCGGGGACAGGTGTAATCCAAGCGGCGTGCTCACGCGCTGCCTCGGTGTCCACGTCACCGCACAACTTGCCATCGACGCGGTTGATCCCGACATCGATCACGACTGCGCCGGGTTTGATCCAATCGCCTTTGACCATCCTCGGCCTGCCAACGGCGACCACGAGCACGTCGGCCGTGCGGCTCAGGGCCGCCAGGTCGCGGGTGCGTGAATGGGCGATGGTCACAGTGGCGTGCTCTCGCAACAGCAGCTGAGCCATGGGCTTGCCGACGATGTTGCTGCGGCCGATGATCAACGCGTGCGCCCCTTTGAGCGCAATTTCGGTCAAGCCGATGAGGTGCATGCAGCCCCGCGGCGTGCAGGGAACGAGTCCCGGGCGGCCGATCGACAACATACCGGTGTTCGTCGGGTGAAAACCGTCGACGTCCTTGCTTGCGTCGATCGCGTCGACGACCTTGTTGTCGTCGATGTGGTCGGGAAGCGGGAGCTGGACCAGTAACCCATCGACCGCATCGTCAGCATTGAGGCCGGCGACATGCTCGAGCAGCGCGGCTTCGCTGACGTCGGCGGGCAGCTTGTGCAGCTTGCCGCGGATGCCCGCCTTGGCAGCGGCTTTCTCCTTGTTGCGTGTGTAGATCTCACTGGAAGCATAGGGATAGGCAAAGACGACATCCAGGCCGGGAGGCCTGCCGTAGGTCTCGGTGAAAGCAGCAACATCTCGTGCGACGCGCTCACGGAGCGCAGCCGCCGCCTTTTTCCCGTCAATGAGTTGTGCGACCATTTCGGCGGCACGATAACATAGCCGCCAATGCAAGGGCTCAAGACGGATCTGTACCAGCTGACGATGGCGGCTGGTTACTTCCACCGGGGCATGGCTGACACCGTGGCGTGCTGTGAGCTGTTCGTTCGCCGCTTGCCCGCCCAGCGCCGCTATTTGGTCGCGGCGGGCATCGAAGACGCGCTCGACTTCATCACGAAGCTTCGTTTCGATGACGTGCAGATCGACTTCTTGAGGGAGCTGCCTGGCTTGCGGGACGCCATGACAGAGCCCTTCGTGGACTACTTGCGCAACTTCCGTTTCGGTGGCGAGGTGTGGGCGGTCCCCGAGGGGACCGTGGTGTTTGCTGGTGAGCCTCTGATTCGAGTCGTCGCGCCGATCATCGAGGCTCAGCTGGTCGAGACCTTCTTGCTCAGCACGATCAACCACGCCACCAAAATTGCGTCCAAAGCGGCGCGCATCGTACGCGCGGCGGCCGGTCGGGCTGTGCTCGAATTCGGCACGCGTCGCACCCATCCGGATGCGGCTGTGGACGCGGCGCGCTGTGCGTATTTGGTCGGTGCGGCAGGCAGCTCCAATGTCGAGGCAGGCTTGCGTCACGGGATCCCCGTGATGGGCACGGCAGCACACATGTGGACGATGACGCATGACAGCGAAGAGCAAGCATTTGCCAACTACGTAGCGACCTTTCCCAACGCATCGATCCTTCTGATCGACACCTATGACACTGTGCGCGGCGCCGAGCGGGCCGTGAAGATTGCCAAAGACAAGCTCAAGGGCGTACGGCTGGACTCAGGCGATCTGGGCGCCTTGAGCAAAGAGGTGCGCGAGCTGCTCGATGCAGCCGGCTGTCAAGCGGCCAAAATAGTCGCTTCGAGCGATCTGAACGAATACAAGATCGCTTCGCTGTTGGCCGACGGAGCGCCCATCGACGTGTTTGGCGTCGGCACCGAGCTCGTGTGCTCGAAGGACGCGCCTTCACTTGGCGGCGTGTACAAGGTGGTGCAGTTCGAGCGCGCGGGTCGGACCGTGCCCATCGCGAAGTTCGCGCAGGGCAAAGCAACCTACCCGGGTCCTCATCAGGTGTATCGCCAGCAAGATGGTAGCGGGGACATCTTGGCACTGAGCAGCGAAGCGGCGCCCGCCGGAGCGATCGCCTTGCTCGAGAGCCGTATTCAAGCAGGCAAGGCGCTCAGCAACGGTCCGGATCTAGCTGCTTCGCGCACCTACGCCATGCGCAACATCGAGCAGCTTCCGGACGTGCTGCACGAGCTCGAGCCAGCATCTGAGCCGCCATACAGCGTGACGATCTCCGCAGCGCTGCAAGAGCTCAGCGAGCGTGTGAGCAAGTCGATCAATCGCTGATCGGTCAGTCAGTCGATGACGGAAGGCGGCGCCGTGGCTTGCACACGGCGGGTTAGTTTCATGCGCCAATCGACGCCGACGATGTCGCCGGCTTGCAGTTGGTCCCAGACGTTGTCGTCTTTGATCTCTTCGCTCGAGAACAGCAAGTGATTGATGAAGCCTGTTTCGGTGGGCGCTTCGCATTCCGCTGACAAATGTGGGCAATCGTCGCGGTCGGCGCAGCGGGTCTTGTAGGTCGAGAAGTACAGCTCCTTGCCGCCGTGCGTGGCGGCCAAGGTCACCCCATCGGTGATGATGAACGTGAGCAAACTCGGGTCCGTTTCGCCGGTGTCGCAGATCGAACGAACCCGCTCTACTGTTTTGGTCACGACGCGGATCAGCTCGTCGGCTCCTAGCCGTGAGGTCAACGGCCCGTAGCCGGATAGCTCGGTCAGCAGCACGAAGAAAACCACCTCGCTGTCGGTCTCACCCAACACGAAGCGGCGCAACCGGGGGGCGACCTCGCGCATGAGCCGCTGGCGCTTGCTGGCGAAGTTGGGAATGTCTCCGTTGTGTGCAAAGACCCACTTGCCGTGCTGGAACGGGTGACAATTGAGGACAGTCTTGGCGCCCTGAGTCGCTTTTCGGATGTGGGCTAGAACGGTTTCGGATGAGACCACCCCGCTGAGGCGGTGGAAGATGTTGTCATCCAGAGCGGTTGACGGTGCGCGGGTGAGGTGGGGCGTACCGTCCACGTAATAGGCCACGCCCCAGCCGTCAGGGTGGGCCTCGCTCTGGGTGCCGAGGGCGTTGTCGGCAGACATGAGCGAGCGATGAACTTGGCTGGGGATTACGCTGCGAAAGCCGAATATGCGACACATGGCGTTGGCTGTGAGTCTAGCCCGAATCATTCACCGCGTCACCGCGAGCACTTCGTAAGCGCGCGTCTTCACGACCGTATTCGCGCCCGCCGTGCTCGCAATCGCTAGGCTGCGTCCGGCAACGACAATGCCGATTGAGAGACAGATCTCGAGTCCTGCGGTATAACTGAACGCACGCGCAGGATGGCAATGAGACTGTTTGGGCTGACGGGGGGGGTGGCATCGGGCAAGAGCACGGTGGCGGCGCGTTTTCGTGAGCGAGGACTCGAGGTGCTCGATGCAGACCAAATCGCTCGTGACGTGGTCGCGGCTGGGAGCCCCGGCCTTGCGGAAGTCGTCGAGGTTTTTGGCGAATCGGTACGCAGCGCCGATGGGCAGCTCGACCGGCCGGCGCTCGCTGGGTTGGTGTTTGCCGATGAGCGCAAACGTCATCAGCTCAACGCAATCCTCCACCCTCGCATCGGCGCCGAGACGGCTAGGCGTGCGCAACTGCTCGACGAGCAAGGTGTCCGTTTGGCCTGTTACGACGCGCCACTGCTGGTTGAGAACCAGCTGACAGAGGCTTTTCGCCCTCTGGTGGTGGTCTCCTTGCCGGCCGAGCTGCAGTGCGCCCGCTTGCAGCAGCGTGACGGGCTCGACGAGGCAGCAGCCGCGCAACGCATCGCTGCCCAATTGCCTCTGGCCGACAAGGTAGCCGTGGCCGACTATGTCATCGACAACAGTGGCTCGCTCGAGGCTCTGCTGGCTCGCGCTGACGAAGTTCTGGATGCGATTCGTGCCTCGCTGTCGGTGACAGATGGCCAACGGCCGGACGAGCGAGGGAGCTGATGGCTTCGCTGCGAACCAAGCTCCAACGCCTAGATGCTTCGCAACGGGGCAAAGGTGCTCACGCGAGCCGAAATCATCTGCAGCAAGGGGGCGCTTCGGGCCTGCAGCTCGAGCGGGTGCGCGCGCAGCTCGGAGTTGTGCTCGGCGGCGTCGTTGCCAATGGGGACGATAACCGCGATGTGAGCCTCGAGGACCACGAGCTGCTTGACGATCCTGGACCCAAGTTGCCCTTCTTGTGCGAGCCGACCGTGATGGGCGATCGCCACGTGCTCGGTCGCCACTATGCGCTCGACGAGCGCATCGGACACGTCGAGCTGCTGGGGGCCGTGCACGCCGACGCCCGCTTGTTGTCGCTGCTGTCGCTGACACCCTCACTGGCGGGTTGTGATCCGCAGCGCGCGTTGTTTTTGGATACGGAAACCTCGGGCCTCGGTGGCGGCACGGGCAATGTGGCTTTTCTCGTTGGAATGGCTTGGTTCGACGAGCAACATGATCAGTACGTCTTCGAGCAGCTCTTCTTGCGCGACATCGCAGACGAGTTGCCGTTGCTCGAGCGGGTGCGCGATCGTATCGCCAGCGCCGGTATGCTGGTCAGCTACAACGGCAAGTCTTTCGACATGCCCATCCTTCGCGCTCGGTTCGTGATGAGTCGCATGCAGGCGCCCGAGGAGCCGCCGCATTTGGATCTTCTGCACGTGGCGCGGCGGGTTCACCCGCATCGCTCTTGGCGAAAGAACCTCGGTATGGTCGAGCGTGAGGTGCTTGGCTTCTATCGCAGCGATGACGAGGTCAGCGGGCAACAGGTCGCGCAACACTACGCGCACTACTTGCGTACCGGTGACGAAGGGTTGCTACACGGGGTGGTCGACCACAATCGCCGCGACGTCATGAGCTTGGTCGCGCTGATGGGGATCTACGGGGAGTCGCTCGAAGCAACGGGTCGACAATCGCTCAGTTTGGCGGCGCGCCCGCAGCTCGAGGCATCCGAAATCGCTGCGATGGCGCGCGTTGTTCGACGCGCAGGCGACCTCGAGCTGGCCCACACCATGGTCGAGCTTGCGCTGCGGCTCGAAGCGTGTCCTGAAGCGCTACGTGCAAGTGGCGAGATCGCCAAAGCACGAGGGGACAAAGCGCGGGCGATCGCAGACTTCGAGGCCTATGCGTTGCTGGTCAACAACCCGCAAGTGCGTTTGGAGCTCGCCAAGCTCTACGAGCACTTTGCCCGCAGTCCCGAGCGGGCGTTGCAGATGGTCGATCTGGGGACGACTGAGCACTCGGATCGGTCCGAGCATCGGCGTCATCGGCTCTTGCGCAAGCTCGATCGCGCCGCCGCGGATTGACGCAGCGGCGAGTCGGCTTGTGCGGCCAAGGTGGGGGCACGGCCAGTCGTCGGGGCTCGTCCCAAGGCAGCGC
>CAZRGL010000169.1:10437-18271 GCA_964599485.1 uncultured Polyangiaceae bacterium | reverse complement strand
CCACCAGGAACGACACCGCGGTCGCCAGCACCGCAAGGAACGTCGCGGCCAGCCCGAGCCCGCCGCCCATTCCAACCATCGACGAAGAAGCTACCACGCCGACGACGATGGCTATGGCGCTCACCGCAAACGCCCGGACGCTCCCCTTCCCCAGGCGCCGCGTGACGCGATACGCTCGCTCGCGCTTGACCTGCACTTCGAGTGGTTCCATGCGCGGAGATTGTACGCGATGCCTGTACGCGATGCCCAGCGCCAATGTGCGCGCAGCACACCCTCGAGGCAGTCAGGCGTGCCGCACGACGCTGACGTTACGCGTCGTATCACTTCCCGGCTGCAGCGAGCTGCCCTGCGGGCGATATCGGCCGGCGGCCGCGGCTAGCCCAGCATGCTGGTTCGGTGGGCACCTTTGCACGCCTGCCACCTCAACGAGCAAAGCGTGGCGTCGTCGGGGCCGGCGCAGCCCCCGTGAGGGGGCTCTTTGAGTGGAGCGGGGGCCAGTGGTCACGGGCCTAGGTTGCGCCATCGGTGTTCTTGAGAATCACCGTCTGGTAGACCTTCCCATCACTACACTTCGGGCTGCTCGGCGTGAGCTTGGCGCGGTAGGTATTGTTCGACCACGAGCTCCTTCCCGTGACCCACTTCTCGTAGACCACGTTGATCCCGCCAGCGTCCATGCCGTCGGCCCCCTCGAGATTGTACTTGGCGGATACCCAGGTTTCGCCGTTCTTTGCTTCGAACTTGCCACCTGCAGCGCCAGGAGTCTTCGTGGTGAGCTTTCCAGCGAAGCCGAATTCATAGCTGACCACCCGGACATTGTTGCCCGTGCGGTTTCGCCATTTGATCTGAACGCCCGTGCAATCTGAGGCTTCATAGCCCATGGGCACGGCCTGGCTTTGGTCGACGGTTACAGCGGCGACGGCCTGGGGCGACGCGGATGCTTCTTCTCTTTCGTCCGCGGCAACGGTTGTGGCCAAGGCTACGAGGGCGAGCGAACATACGCCAGTGAGGCATGCGCGGGAGAGGGGAGAGTTTTGTTTCTTCATTGAGATCCTCCAAGAGATTGAGTGTGCTGTGACTTGGAGCAGACTTCGTGCCAGTCGCTTTTGTGGCGGTTGCGGACCGTTTTGTAAGGTCGCGCATACGGTGCGGTGCTTCTCAGTGCCAAGAGGTCGTTACACATGTAAGTTCCCGTAGCATTCACGGCAAAACCAGCTTCGCCAAACTGCGCAAAGCGGCCACCACACCAGCATTCCGGGAATGGAGAAGGCGCCTGCTGCCCGGTCGGCTACCCAAGCGACGGCCCCTACGAACGGGACGCCGGCAGCACACAGGTCTTGGTGCAACAACGCGTACCGGATAATCTGCCAAGTTCGTGAAAGTGCGTCGAGCGCAACACACTCATGAGTTGAGAACAGGGGGCTGACAAATGGAGCAAACCAGGCAACTGGCATTGATGATCGTGGGCGCAAGCCTACTGCTCGCTGCGGGGGAAGCCTGCAGCCTCAGCAACAATCCGTGCGAGCCACAGCAACAAGGCTGCCCGGCCGGCACCACGGACTGTGACGGAACCTGCATTGCCACAGCCTTCGATCCCGACAACTGCGGCGCCTGCGGCACGGTCTGCGACACTGGACAAGTCTGCGCCAGCGGGACCTGCAGCGCCTCTTGTCCCAGCGGCACGACCGACTGCAGCGGCTCCTGCGTCGACACGAAGAACAACCCGGCACACTGCGGCGGCTGCGCCAAGGCTTGTGAGATGGGGCAGATCTGCGCCACCGGCTCTTGCGCATCGACCTGCGGCGGAGGCACCACTCAGTGTGGGGACTTCTGCGTCGACACCAACAACGATCCGAACAACTGCGGCAGCTGTGACAACGCTTGCGCGGCCGGCGAAGTGTGCTCGACCGGCAGCTGCGGCCTCGAGTGTCTGGGCGGCAGCACCAAGTGCGGCAGCGCTTGCGTCGACACCAACAACGATCCCGCTCACTGCGGCCAATGCGACAACGCCTGCGCCCAAGGGCAGGTGTGCTCGACCGGAAGCTGCGGCATGCAGTGCCTCGGCGGCAGTACCCAATGTGGCAACCTCTGCGTCGACACTGCCGTCGATCCCGCCCACTGCGGGGCCTGCAACACGCCCTGCGGCGGCGGACAGATCTGCGTCAACAGCGGCTGCTCTTGCCCGGCCGCGGCATCGACCATGTGCGGCAACAGCTGCGTCGACACGAAGACCAACAGCGCCCATTGTGGCAGCTGCAACAACACTTGCGGTGCCGGCGAGGTTTGCACCAACGGCTCCTGCCAGCTCGGCTGCCCCACCGGGACGGTCAAGTGCGGCAACAGCTGCGTCGACACCAAGTACGACCCCGCCCATTGCGGTCAGTGCAACAACCCTTGTGGCGGCAACCAGATCTGCAGCAACAGCACGTGCTCGACCCCCGCCGGCTGCGGCGCCTGCCTGCCGAGTCAAACTTGCATTTCAGGAACCTGCTCGACCTTTGACACCAACGCCCTGCCGAGCGGCGCCATCGTGCTGTCGGCCCACGACACGCCGACGGGCGGCGATCTCGGCGCTGTTGCCGGAGCCGACGTGCTTTGCCAAATCAATGCGGCCTTGCAAAACAAGAGCGGCACTTGGCGGGCTTTCTTGAGCGACAGCAACCAAGAGATCAAGAATTTCTTCAGCGGTGCGGCAGCGAGCCTGCCCGTCCACAACATCAATGGACAGGTGATTGCCGCGAGCTGGACCACCTTGTTGAACTTCGGCAGCGGGGCGTGGGGCTCAACCGACGTGTTCTCTTTCAACGGCACGGAGGTCGAAGAGGCAGGGGGCTGGAGCGATGCCGACGCGTGGCATGGGAGCAACGCCGATGGCAGCAGGCACGCTAGCGCGACCTGCTCTGACTGGACCTCGACCAGCGGATCCGGCGCCGGCGGCGAGTGGGACATGCATTGGCTGTTCGCCACGCCCGAGACCAACCCTTGTTCGGGCTTGCAAGCGCTCGGCTGCATTCTGATCGCGGAGTAGGCAAAGCGGCCGCGCAGCGACACATACGAACGAACCTTCGACACGCGAAAGGGTGTCTTCATCCTCTTCGTTGATTTCTTGGGTTCAACGGCGACACAGGCTCGGAGACGGGGCCTCGGGCCCTGTTGTGCAATCCGACTGCTGCCTCATTTGATGCGTGTGTCGCGCACTTGTTTCTTTTCGGTCTCGAGCGCCTCGAGCACGGCGGCATGATCGTAGTCTTCATTGGCGATGCGCAACAACGCCTCGCGGGCTTCGGGCTGCGCGCAACCATCGGCGACGATGCGGATGGCAGGTGCGGCGCTGTCGCCATCGACGGCGCGTAGCGCAATCGCGGCCCCGATACGCTCCTCCGCCCCGGTCGACGGGGCCACGAGTATGGCCTCGAGGTCGTCTTGCGATAGTGACGATTCGCGGTAGCGGCCATCGAGCATCATGGATGTGAGATCGCTACGCCATTGGGCGACGCTTCGCTCTGCGCGTCTCAGAGGCTCCCGACCCATGTTGGGCGTGTCGTCGTCGCGGTACTCTTCGAAGCGGCGCTCGATTCGTTTGCAGAGCGCGATCAGGCTCGTCTCTTGCGCGCCCGACACGCCCGCTTTGACGGTGCCTCCGTCGCGAAGTCTCAGGGCCAAGGACTGCCCGATGAGCTCCACACGAGCGATCCTCTCGAACGGAACGAAGCGGGTGCCGAGCCGCTGACGAAGGGTCACTCCGTCGGTACCAACCTCGATTCTCGGTGGACGCGTCGCGACAAGATTGCCGCCGACCATGACGAGCAGACCCACCGCGAGTACCACAACGTCCATTGACGACATTTCGGGAACTCGGGGAGCCAGCTGAAAGGCCAGCGTCCACATCGCCACTACCGTCAAGAAGGCAAGCACGCCGCGCATTGGGCCGGCGCGGAAGCTCTTGACGTAGCGGGTTGCGAAGTCGTCATCTCGGTTCGCTTCCCCCTTGGCGTCTTTTGATGCGCAGAGCCACGAATAGCCGAGCGCGATGATCCCGAAGATCGGGATGCAGCAGAGAGAGAGCACCGCCAGTTTTGGTCTCAACCAGATGCGTAGCCAATCTGGAATCGACAGTATTGTCGACGCTGAGACGAGGAAGAGGGGCAAGATAGCGCCCACGAACGTTGCCCAACCGGCGCTGCGGCCGACCGCGTCGAGCCACCTCGACAAGCGTGAAGGGGCTTTGGTCACTCTTCGTCTTGCTCCGCACTCCAGAGGTGTTGACCAAACGCGTCGAGCTTGCCAACAAACAAGCGTCCCGTCGACAAGGGGCCGCCACCCAAGTCTATTAGACCCCATCGCGGGCCGGCTAGCACGATGTTCGAAACTCGTGGTGCTTGTTCGATCCGAATTGGCTGCCCGGGGGAGACGTTCTTTTCTGACGTCGACGCTTCGGTAGTGGTCGCAGTCTTGTCGGCCCAAACTGGTTGAGGTGTCGCCCTCGCCGATGCAACTCACGATCGCTACCCGCTGGTCACCAACCCGCTTGCGTACAGTATGCCGAGGATTCCGACGAGGCCAATGACCTTGGCCACGAACATCGGGAGGTTGAGCAAGATCGCGCCGCGCAACCACGACATGGGCAGCTCCTCATTTTTCAAAGGCGTCACCCAGGTGAAGATCAGCTCGAACAGCAAAGACAAAGCGCCGAAGCCGAGCCCCAAACCCACCGGGGTGTCGCCCCAGCCGATGTCGCGAAGTCCGCCACGCTGAATGATGGTGGAGGCGATCGGAATGGAGATCACCCCACTGAGAATTACTGCTACTGCCACTTTGCCCAGTGCCGCCAGGACCGTGAGCAGAGCACGCCACGCGCCGAGCGGCTCTGGCGTTGCAGTGGTGGGAGGGGTCTGCGGCGGCGCAGATTGGTCAGCGGCGGGTTGGCGGTCCGCCCCGACTCTTCGATCCACGACGCTCGCCATGAAACCACGACGGCCGGCGCGGGTTCCAGAAACGCACACCGCGTAATGCTCGAGCAGCACCACGCCGTGGCTCACGCCGGGATCCAAATAGACGAGCTGATCGAGATCTTCATCGAGCGGCGTGTCCCACGCCTCGGCGCGCAGCCTGCTGTCCACGAGGGATAGCAGCGGTCGGGCGCTGCGGGGCCACCAGCGGTGCAGAATGGCGATGAGCCAAAACCAGGGCAGCAACAGCAGCGTGGTGCCACCAAAGTGCGACAGCCTAGTCAAAAAGCCCAGGCGGGGGCCATCGAGGTAGTGCGCACCAGGGCCAGGAGGCATTCCTATGGAGGTTTGCTTGGCATCGTGGCTCGGACGTAGGGCTTGCAGCTCGGCGTCGTCGGGATTCGGCGATAGCTCTGCGCCATCGATGCGCAGCGTCCAGCCGCGACTGCTGCACGCCCGCCACATTGCCCAGCAGAGCGCATGTTTCGCTTCGGGATGTGCCGACACCTGGTAGGTCGGCGGCTTGGCGCGGTAACCTGCGCCCACGCCGAGCGCTTCGATGCGCCACCGACCTTCGCCCTCATCGCTCAGTGCGAGCCCGGACCACTCATCAGAGATCAATTCACCCTCGAGTGAGAGCCGGCCGCTCTCGGTGTCGAGGCGAAAACCGTCGGCCACAATCGCGTCCACATACTGGGTCGACAGCAGCGGCACCACCGGCTGTCGAAGATCGATACTGGAGGGATGATCGGGCCAGCTAGCGATCAGCGGCCAGCCGAGCCCGATGAGCTCACCAGGTCGAGATAGCGCAACCAGCGGCACGAGCGCGATGATTGCGCCGCCGTAAATCCAAGCCTCCCAGTCGCCGCGCACCAGGGCCTGGATCAACAGAATCGCCAGCGCCAAAGCACCGCCGCACATCACCAACCAGTAAATCCGAACCAGCCCTCGTGACATCAGTCTCCGCCGTCATGCGCAAGCGCCGAGCGCCCCAGCCCGCTGCCGATCATCACGTGGCCAGTGTAACCGCTGCCCACGACGGAAACACCCAAGTTGTCCCAACTGCACGGCCGGCGAGCGAGCGATTGCGTGGTGCGGGATTTGGACAATCGGTGTAGACGGGCTAGATGGGATCTCGGACTCACGCAGTCCTACTGGGACTGACTATGGCGCTAGGCTCGTGTCGGCCCCCGCCGATGCCACGCCTGCAGGACCCTGCTGCTGGGCCACCGCCGAGTGCCTCGGAAGCTGCCGCGTCTACCGTCGAGACATTGCCGGCCACCGAGACTTTGCGGGCCACCATACAATTGCAGCCGCTGGCCGGAAGCGATGCTCTGCGCGACGCCTTCACGGATGCGAAGCTGCCTGCCGACACCGCGCTCGAGGACGAAGCCGTGGTGCTGCGGTTCCTCGCAGTGGTGGCGCCGCGTCTTGGCGCTGTTCATCGTGATTGTGACAAGGGCAGCCAGCTGGCGTGCTGGCTTTGGGATGACCTGTACGGTCGCGCTGTGACGTCGACGCGAAAGGTAGGCACTGCCGCGCGAAGCGCCTTGCGCGCACAGTGTGATGCCGGCCACTCGCTGGCCTGCGCAGTGGCAGCCGAAAGCCTCGACCATCCGTCGGGCATCTCGGGCAAGCCGGTCCTAGCGGTCACCGAGATGATGAAGACCTGTCGTGCTGGCTGGACGGGAGTCTGCGTGAGCGCTGCTCGCATTCGGTACGGGAGCGGCATCGACATGGTCGCTCTGAGCGGAGCCGAGGCGGTCGCAACCTTCGACTCCGCCTGTAAGAAGGGCTTTGTCGAGGCATGCGAAATGGTTGCCTACCGAACTGGCGCCTACGATCCCAGCGCCTTCGTTGGGAGCGTCCAGCACCGAGCGCACGCCCACAGCTGCTCGCTAGGGAGCTATTCGTCATGCACGGGCTTGCTCACCATGCTGTCGCCCGAGCCGCCGTTTGGCTGTGATCGTTGCGATCCGAAATCCATGGGTACCGGCGATGCACGTGATGTTGAAGGCAACTTCGAAGAGCGCTGCATCGATTGCTACATTTCAACGTGCCGCGCCAAGCACTGCTGCGCTGACTGTGCGTCGAAGTACGCCTGTTGCGGACAAGAGAACGCCGACCGACCGACGCATCCAGCAGTGGCTCCGCCGTTGCCGCGGGCCAACGCCAAGCGCATCATCGCAACCGCCGAGCAAGCAATCGCAGAGGCACTCGTGCTGTGGAAAGCGGGATGCGAGCGGGGCCATCCCCAAATGTGTCTCCAGAGCCGTGTCGATGAGGCGATGGGTACGCTTCGAGCCAGGCTCGACCAATTGACTCAACATCGTTGACGTGCACCGACGTCATCGCCGCAGTAGCTGTGTCGGTTGGCTTTTCCTTTTCGGCGTGGTTGTCGCTGAGGGTAGCCGAAGAACTTAGCAGGCGGGCTGACGCCGGGGCTTGGGATGGAACTGTACGTTTCGTGTAGCGCTCCCAAAATGGCGGCGCGGGCGGGCGAGCAGGTGTACTATCCGCGCCATGATCGGGGTCACCGTGCGCCTGGCCATCGTTGGGTGTCTCGTGATGAGCTGCCAGCCGCGTTCGAGCGTGCCCAGCGCCAGCTCGTCCCGCCCTCCGGCTCCGCCCTCCGCCTCGCACAAGGCGCCGCCCGCGCCCCCGAGCCGCGTCGCCGCGGTCCCCTCGGCAGCTCCCTCGGCAGCTCCCTCGGCAGCCCCCTCGGCAACGCCCTCGGCAACGCCCTCGGCAACGACGAGCGACGTGGTGACGGTTCCGTTGAAGCTCAGCAAGAGCCCATCGGTGGGTGGGTTGCTCGCCGTCAAGGACGTTGGTTTCTGCGCGAAGCCTATGAGTTGCGCCATCACGCCGCAGCGCACGGTCGTGTG
>CAZRGL010000169.1:0-10427 GCA_964599485.1 uncultured Polyangiaceae bacterium | reverse complement strand
CCTCAGCAAGCAGCTTCCTCTCAGCGACATCACGCAGCTCGTCGCGGGAGACCGGTTCCATTGTGCGCTCGATGCCAAGGGAAAGGTGTCCTGCTGGGACAGCAACGGCTGCAAAGGCGAAGCCGAGCGTGACGCGATCAAGAAGATTCAGCACGGCCTCGGGCCGCTGAAGGCGATCTTCGCGGCCGGCCACACCTTGTGCTCGAGCCCCGCCAAGGGGCGCAGCCAATGCAGCCGCCCATATTTTTCTCCGAACGAGCCGCCTCGGACCGCGCCAGCCACCATCCGCGCCGTCACGGACGCATGCATCCTGTCGGGCCATGGGCACGTTCGCTGTGATCTCGGCTCGCCGGGCGGGGGTTTGCCGCGGGTGGGTCTGGTCGTGTTTCGCGGAGTGTTCCGCGACCTAGTTGAGGGCGGGTTCAACCCTGGCTACTACGGCGTTCAACACTGCGCGATCGATACCGCGGGGGCGGTGGTGTGCTGCAAGGATCTCGTGAAGTGCAAGAATCAGGTGTTCGAACGCAAGAAGTTTCCCAGCCCAGCGGTACAGCTCGTAGGCGCAAACTCCTTCGTCGCAACCCGTCTCGAGAATGGCGACGTCTACGCTTGGACGTCTACCCCTCGGATAGCCTTTCGACTTGGAGCCCTCGGGGAAGGTCACCGCGCTATCGGAGACCCTCGAGATTGCGGGGGGCGGACATGTGCTTTGCGCGCGCCTGCAGGATGGTCAGGTCGCCTGCATCGGTGGCGAGTTTGGCAAGAAGCTAGCGTCCCTGGTGCGGGTGCCAGCACCTTGAGCTCGCGAGCTCGAGCGCGCGAGCTCAGAACGAGCTGCTGGCACTGCACTGGTCGGTGATGATGGTCGGGCCAGCGGGCTAGTTCGGAAGCTTGAGGGTCCGCAAGCCCCACGCACCGAGCGAGCAGTACGCGACATCGCCCGACAAGCTCACGTGCAAAGGGAACCAGGGAAGTGGGTTCGTGGGCTCGAGCTCGAGCCCATCGAGCTCAGTGGCGTCGAGCACCACGAGGTGTCGAGCGTACCCCGCGCTGACCAGCTGCGTGCCCTGCACCACGGCCTCGTAGCCGGGGTACTTGGCTTGCGCGTAGCCCACCTGCAAGATCCCAGTTTCGAGGCCGCTGCCCGCGAGAATATGTTGGCCACTCGGCGAGCCGGCTACTTTGACCCTGGCGAAGATACGGTCGTCGCCCACCTTCGGGCTACGGAGCCATGCTCCTGACTCCAGCGCCTTCACGTCGAGGACAGAGGCATCCGTATTGGCCAGCTGCAACAGTTTCAGGGTTTGCGCCAGCACGAAGCAGGTACCCGTGTAACCATCCGGATCGCTGAGAGCGAAGCGAGCCCCGCCACCATAGGTGTCTTGGCATTTGTGGTAGGTCACGTTGTCGATCTGCGTGCGCTTGTAATCCAGCGTGATAGCGCGCTCGTTTGCTGCGCTGTAAGCGAGCAGCGCGCCAGGCACGTTGACCGACGTGTGGCTGGGCTCGTCGGGATCGCTCACATCGACCCGATCGAGATAGAAGCGCGCCATTCTCGGATCGCTGGACAGCGGCAGCCAGTGCGAGCTCGCGACGATCGGTCCGTCGACGATCAAGCCCGTTTGTTCGGCCGCGGCAGGCAGCTCGATCCTCGAGGCGGTGCGAGGCTGCTTCGGATTGGAGATGTCGACGACAACGAGCGAAGCGGCATCGAGTGTTGGCTGCTCATCGCCATAGCTGTGACCATAGCCCTCTCGCGACACGACGAAGACGAGCGTCGATCCGTGCTGAACCACATGCTCACCAGACCACAACATGCCCGGGGACGCGCTGAGGTAGGGCGGGGCGTCGACAATCAGCGAGCTGACCAGGTGCGGCTCGCTGGCGTCCGCCACATCCACGACCAGAAGCTGGGTGGTGTTCGAGTCGAAACCCGGCCGCAGCAGATAGACCGTCTGCCCGTTTGCAAACATCTTCGCGTCGGAGGCCGACCACTCGTCGCAGTCGGCGCCCTTCGGTGCCTCGGAGAGATCCAACACGCCCAGTGGCTGGTTCGATTCCGCAGCGGAGATCTTGGTCACCTCGAGCCGCCCGGCAAGGCTCCACCAATCCTTGCCCAGCCGCACCAACAGGTCGCCAACGACGAGCGAGCTGCCCACGTCGGCGGCGAGCGGCAGATGGGCGGTTTGTTGCGGCGCGTCGCGATCGTCGATGTCGAAGGAAGCGACATCCGCTTCCGAGACGGCGAACAGCCGCGTGTCGTCTACGAACGCTCGCCGCGCCCGCCCGGCCATTGGTGCTAGTCCGCGCAAGCCGAGCGTGTCATTGGCGAAGTCCACCAGCTGAATGCCGCTCTTGAAGCCTTGGCAGCCCTGCTGATCGATGTTCGCGACGCTGAACGGGACCAGCACCAGATTCAGCTCGTCGAGCACAGCGAATGCTTTGTGGATGCGGTTCTGATCCTCGGCGACCTCGGGCATCTGCCCGCCAAAAGCGACTCGCTTCAGCAGCATCGGTTTGTCCATGTCCGACACGTCGAACAGCGAGACGTTGAGAGCTCCCTCGGGATCGCTATCGTCGAAACCAAGCCCTAGCAGCCGGTCTCCCCGAGGCTCAAGGTGATAGACCCAGCCGGGGATCTCCAGCTCGCCACGCTGCTGGGGAGCCGCCGGATCGCTCAGATCGATGATGAAGAGTGGATCGACCTGCACTTGCCCCTGCTCGAGCAGCGTAATGGCGTAGCCGCGGTCGCCGTCGAAACGCACTGCGCGCAACCTCTCCAGCGGCGGGATCTGCAGCTCGACGGCGGCGAGCGGAACGAGCTGGCTGGACGACTCGACTCCGAAGGTCTGGACCCACGGCGAGTCATCCGGGGGCCCCGGAAAGTCGTCCGGCGCCCAAGCGCGCGGCTGGCTGATGACGCGCAGCACTCCTTCGTGCTCGTCCATCTGCCAGCGGCTGGTGATCTGTCCGGCCGCCTTCACGCTGGCCCCCTTGACCATCTTGCCCGACGGATCGGAGATGTCGACCACTTCGATGGTCGACTCATTGTCCCCGCTCCAATCAACACCCGCGACATACATGCG
The DNA here is from genome assembly GCA_964599485.1 of uncultured Polyangiaceae bacterium. Classification (GTDB taxonomy): domain Bacteria; phylum Myxococcota_A; class Polyangia; order Polyangiales; family Polyangiaceae; genus JAPYTK01. The sequence continues at coordinate 7,341 of CAZRGL010000169.1, read as the reverse complement.
CTCGGGTGTCACACTCACGCTGAGCCGCAAACCGGAAGAAGAGGGGGCCTCGTTCTTGAAGCTGAGCCAATCGACGAGGGCCATGTTTGCCACATCGGCTACGCCTACGGAGGTGATGGTGGTTCGTGCCTCTGAGCCGCACTGATAGCAGTGGCCCTTCTCGAAGCTCACCGCGTAGAGCACGTCTCCGACGATTCGGGAGTCGGAGATCTCGCCCGGCAGATCGAACGAGCCCATGGGCACGATCTTGCTCGGATCGGATACGTCCAGTGCCTCGAAGGCACTGAGCCAACCGCCGATCTCCGATTTGCTCTCGTAACGCAAGACGCGGGAGAACAACGCGATGACGACGCCATCGCGAAGGTACATCTCGAAAGGCTTGCCCATCGTGGGATGACGGCCGAGAAGCACGAGCTCGTCCTGAACCGACACGTCGATGATACTCAACCCGCTGTACTCGGAGAGGGCATAGAGTCGGTCGTCGTGGAGTTGGATGATGTCGGCCTCGGCGATGGCTTTCTCGGCGTCGTCGCTCGGGACAGTGGCTTGCCCGCCCGCCCCGCTGCTCGTCGTGGTTGCGGTTGATGTGGTCGATGGCGTCCCCGTGGAGGCACCACCCGCGCCGCTGCCGGAGGAGCCGGTGGGCTTGTTGACCGCCGGACTCCAGCTCGGATTGGCGGATATGAACCCGCCTTCGGCGCCGCCATCCGCACCGCACGAAACCACCGCCGCGCCGAGCGCAACTGCCAGAAGTGTGACTGCGAGAGTGGCGAGGTAGTTACGCCAGGCATGAGTCGAGATGTTCATGGCTCTCCTCCGATCCGAATCCGCTCGGCCTCGCCATGGGAAAGGCTAAGTAACCGGCACTGCACAAGTCGCCACAATCCGATGCAAACCCCGGGCCGCCGACGCCCAATCAGAATCCGGGCACATAGGCACGCGCGTCACAGCCAACTCGACGCAGCACGCAATTAATGTTGTGCCAGACTGTGTCAGGAGGGCTGAATCTGTTCGGTCTGCGCCTCCACGGCGACGACGCGGACGCGCAGCTGCGGAAACGGTCCTGCCGCCGCCCGTCGAAGGTAGATCATCTGGCTCCAATAGGCGAGATGGGGTTGCTTCTCGTAGCGCTCGAGGATCTGTTCGAAGTCGCTCAGCGCGCCAACGCTGTCACCCGACTTGTGCCGGCACCACGCTCGTTGCTCGACCAGCAAGTCCATGCGCCACGACTTGGGGCCGGTAAACTCGTTCTTCGGGACCGCTTCGTATGCTTCGACGGCTTCTTTCCACCGCTGTTGGTCCTGTAGGCAATGGGCTCGGTAAAGCCGTGCCCATGGGTGCTTCGGATCGAGTGCGATGGCCCGCTCGAAGTGTTCGAGTGCTTCGTCCGGGCCGCTGGCAGGTTGCATGTACGCGGTGTGCCCCTGCACGTAGGCGATATGCGCGTCTGCCGGATCGTAGTCGGCTGCGCGCAGCAGGCTCGAATGTGCCTTGCCGTGCAGCTCGCGGGCCAAATCGTGATCGCCGTCGCGCTCGGCCCGCTCGGCAAGCTCCGAAGCAGAAACACCCCTCGAGGCGTGCATCCAAGCGTCTTGTGGAGCCAGTCGAATCGCTAGCTGGTACACGCGCTCGAGCGCAGCCCAGCTGCGGCGGCTGCTCTTGAAATGGATCGCGTCTTTGAGCTTCACGGCAAGCAGGCGTAAGCGCTCGGCCGCCGCGAGATCGATATCGTGGGTGCTGCGCAGATAGTCGTCTAGGTCGAGCCGCTCGAGTTGTTCGGCTTGGCGGTCGCGGATGTTCGCCTCGAGCCAAGCGCGCAGCGCAGCGGTCGCTTCAGGCACACTTCCCTGCTCTGAGAGCCGACTACGCGTGCGCTCGCGACGGCGTTTGCTGGCACGGTCGCGCGCATCGAACATTCCGGAGCGCACTCTCGAACGTGACACCAACAAGCCATAGCAGACCCGCGCGCGTCCGGCACAACGTAGCGCTCAACCGCTATTGTCGCTCGCGAGCTTCTCGAGCGCGGTGTAATAGCCGGTGAAGCCCTCTTGAATGCTGATGACCTTCATGGTGCGCGGATCGACAATTGTCTCCTGCGGCGTGCCAACGCTCGACCCAGGCACCATCGAGAAGGTCGGATCCGGGAAGACGCCAGCGCCGTAGAGCTGGTACATGTTCTGCCAGGTCGCCGCATCGCTGACCGACGGGGAATCATCGTCCGGATCAACGACGGCTGTCCGGTCACACTGCCCGAGCAATGGCACGGATCGCGTCGCTCAGCTCGGCTACGACGTCTTCGGGGGCCGGTAGCATCGGCCCATCGGCGAGCAACTTCCCAAGCGGCTGAACCGACTGAGAGCCGTCGAACCAAATGAGATTGGGTCCATAAATGCTCACCTCTCCACCGGAGAAGCTCCAGCTGCGCCGCACGCCAGCGCGCGCCACGGCGTCCATGACGCCGGCCGGACTCGTTGCGGCCAACTTCTCGATCAGCGCGCCATCATCCAGCTCTCCTTGTTCGGGATCGGGAAACACGAGCAGCGTGACGCTGCCGCCTTCGAGCCGCTCGCGCAAGTCATCGGCGCTCGCTTGCTCCTGCTCGGTGATCTTGATGTTGCCCGTGTCGTTTGTGCCCAGCAACTCGAGACGTCCCTCAGCGATAGCACTGCTGAGCGCGCCATAGTCGCCCTTTCGCAGCGCGTGGATCAAGTCGATGGCGGGCCCTTCAGCAGGCGGCTTGAAGCTCGGCGCTGACCAGAGCGTGTCACTGACCCGACGGGCGATTCCCGCGCCCCCCGCGGCGCCAAGCCCACCCCCCACAAAGCGGCGCCGCACCAGGTCCCCCCCCAACCACCCGGACGCCCTGAAATCATCGTTCAGCGCCTGCAGCACCACTAGCTCGCCCGCCTCATAACGCACGAGCGTGCTCTCGTAACGGAAGCAGCTGTCATCCACTGTCGCGCGGAGCAGCGCTGGGATTGGCTCGATGCAGTTCGTCTCATCGGCCACCTCTTCGCGCGCGCGATCCTCATCCTCCGGCGATACATTCGAGAGGGCGTCACCCGACAAGGACAAGCCGAGCCACCCTTTGGCTGGATGATGGAAGAGGCCCCAACTGTGGGGGGTCCGCAACCAGCAGCTCGAGTCGAGCAGCTTGCTCAATCCGGTCACCGATTCGGTCGCAACGAGCAGCATGGCGGCCGTCGCTCCCTTGGGAAGTCGGTCAACGTCGAGCACCACGATGTCCACGCTGCCCTCACTCAGATGATCGCGCAGCGCGGCGTGCAGCTCCGCGCGCGGTCGCGCGACAGCATCCTGCAGCTGCCCGGTTTCGGTGTGGACGAAGGCCTCCACCCAGTGCTCACCACAGAGCAAGTGAACGTGCTCGCAGCCGGTCACGTGTGCGCTCGTCCTCGGCAGATCGCGAAGATAGTGCTGGCCGGCGTCCAGACACGCCAGTGCCTCGTCGATCTTCCACGGCTTGGGGATGAGCTGCGCTTGGCGCGCCGTCTGAGCCTCCTGATCGAGCCACGCGCCAATCGCATCGTGGCCCGCCTCGCGCGCGCATTCGGCGGGCGTCCGTCCATCAGTGTTCGCAATCAACACGTGGTCTTTGCCGCCGTGGTTGTAGAAGAGCTCCTGCACCATGGTTTCGCAACCGCTGGTCGCGGCGATATGAATGAGGTGGTTTCCCGCTCCGTCCGCGGAGGCAAAGTCACCGCGCTTCTGGAGCCATTTGCTCTCGAGCACGCTGACCCGTTTCGATCCGGCTAGCTCGTGCATGGGGGTGCGACCATGCTTGTCGACTGCGGTCAACGACGCGCCCGCCTTGATGAGGCGGTTGAGCAACTTGCCCTCGCCAAGGGCTGCAAGGTGATGCACCACCGAGCGACCGTCGGCATCACTGTGATCGAACCGAGCCCCGACCCTGACGAGTAGCTCGGCGCCCGTGCGACAGGCCAAGTAGCGACTGTGAGCTGGCGCGTTCGAGGCCGCGATTCGCCTCTCGGCGGCCAGCGGCGGGCAGTGTCGATAGCCACCGACCTCGACGGTCAGCTCGCCATGCTCGATGCGAAAGGTAGCCTCCTTGCCATTCATCGTGCCCTGCGCTTGCCAGCTTTCGACGCGGTGTCGCGCCATAGCGTCGAGCGCGTGCAACAAGGCGGTGCGGCCCCCATTGTCTTTGCTGTCGAAAGGCGTTTCGACGAGCAGTTTGAGCACCTTCGGGTGTCCGTGCAATGCGGCAACATGAACGGGTGGGGCCCCGTGCTCATCGATGGCGCTGCCCTTGGCTCCAGCAGCCAGGAGCGCTTTGACAGCCTTGGCACAACCTTCCGCGGCAGCGGTGTGCAGCGCAGTCCCTCCTTGCGGTCCGGTCTTCTCGAGATCGGCCCCCGACTCCGCCAGGAGCTTTATCACGGTCGCCTGGTCCTTCGAGGCTGCTACGGCGAGGGGAAAGAAACCGCGCCCATCGGCCAGATTGGGGTCAGCACCAGCCGCGAGCAGCACCTTTGCAATGACGCGCGCGCCGTCGAATGCAGCGTGACAAAGCGCTGTCGAGTCTGTGTCGGAGCTGTTTGGGTCGGCCCCCTCCTCGAGGGCCGCACGTACGGCCTTGCCGCTGCCTGAACGAACCGCTTCGCACAACTGATCGGACATGACGAACGAGCACCTCCGCAACCAAAGGAATCGATATTACTCGCAGCGCGCTGCGTTACCAAGGCACAGGAGCTACGCAGCTCATCCGCTATGAAACACCCGTCCAGGTAGTCGAGCGACAGCGGCGGGGCTCGCAGAGCGCTTGCCTTTCATGCAGGAGCTACGTCGACAGCTCGAGCGTCGCTACCACACCGAAGTGGTCGGACACGAACACCGGCTCGGGACCTTCGACCACCGGGTGGGTTCCAAGCAACTCGACGGCGCGCGGCTGAAGAACAGAACCGGCTGATCGGAGCAGAATGCGATCGTAGCGCACGTGTTTGGGGTTGCCCGTCCAACGCAGCCTCATGCTGTTGATCGTGGTGTCTTCGGTGTAGCCCGGCTTGTCGGCATGAATAGCGGGCCATACATCGAGGTACAGAGGATCGAGCGCGTTGTTTTCTTCTGAGGACGAGCACATGTTCATGTCGCCCATGAGCACGGTGTGATCGGCACCCGCAAGAATGCGGAAGATCTGAGCAAGCTGCGTGGCGCGCGCCTCGGACTCGTGACGCATACTCTCGAGGTGGACCGTCGCAACCTGAAGAGGCAGGCCGTGAAAAACGGTCTCCGCGACCAGGAGCCGACGGTTCATCCGACTTGGTAGTTTGTGAATGCTCACCCGTCGGATCGGGAGTCGTGAGAGCAGCACCACGCCGTAATAACTGAACGTCGTACCGGTGACGTCGGTCACCGCGTATCGGTCTCGAATCCATGGCGCAGCGAGCAGCTTGCAGAGCAATAAGCGCGTGACCTCCTGCAGCGCGATCACGTGAGCGTTCTGTGCACGCAAAACGTCGAGCAAGCCCTCTGCACGCTCATCGAAGTGCTCCTCTGCGAACGAGACATTGAAGGTGAGCAGCTTCGCCATCGTGCTGGCGGTCTGGGGCTCGGCGGTCACCCAGGCCTGACGCGATGGCGCGTACACCGACATATCGAGTGCGGTCACGGTGGGCTCTGCGGGATCGTCAACAGCAGGTTTGTCGTTACTCGAGGCCGGGTCGGGACGGGCGACCAGAGATGGTGGGCGAGGCCCGATCGCCTCGGCGGTTCCCTCGTGCCATGCATCCCGATAGGCCTCCTGATCAGCCACGGAGCCAATCTGCGCCGCGAAGGCTGGTTCTAAAATGTCGACGAGGTCGTCCATTGTCGCACTGGCGCCTGGCTTCATGACGTAGGCAGTCATGCCGCCGCTCAGCTGCGCGGACATGCCAGACGGGTACACATCGGTGCGCGCACCGTTGCACAGAAGAATGCGCTGGTCCTGCTCGAGAAACAGCCGAATCTCCACGAGGCAAGCGAAGGCGTGATGAGCCTCGACGGTAACGATCTCTTCGCCGCCCGGATCGAGCAAGCTCATCCTCTCGCAATCGCCGCTCACGACAATCGTGCACTCAACGGTCTCACCCGCTCGGGTATCGAGCATCGTGACGGCTCGCCGCTTGGACTCGGACATGACCTCCTCGGCCATTGTAGGCCAGGCGCACGGGATTCGCTGGGGCTCGAGCGCCCAGCGGTGCTCAGTCGTGTTTCGTCAGCTCGAGAGCCCAGCGGCGTATCGTGTACACGATCGGAGACCGTGCTGTTCGCTCGCTGATGGACACGTGCAGGAGCGCGTCAGCCATCGACAAGTGAGCCGTGAAGCGCCACGGGTCGTCTTGCGCGATCTCCAACAGCTCGATGAGCACTTCGGCTCGCAGTTGCCGGTCGACAGCGTGGAGGCGTCCGCGATCTACGAACAACGCGGTCCCGTCTTCGAGAACTAGAGGCGGCGAAATCTGCCCGTCGGCCAGCTGCGGGCCACGCTCGATCTCGCCGTCGGGATGCAGTCGCACGATCCGCGAGCTGGTTGGGTCCCGTCGATCGAGCTCGAGCACTCGGATCGTCTCATCAGGGTCGACGATGTAGTGGCCAAAGCTACGCCATTGTTGCAGTGGCTCGCCGTCAGCTGCGTACAACCAGCTGTCGAAAGTGTCATAGCCCTCGAGCCCGAGGACGAAGCGCCCCGCGGACAGCGCGGCTCCCTCCGCCCCTCGTAGCTCAGTGATCAACGCGCCGGTGCTGACGTCGATGAGCAGTGCCGGGCCAAGATTCCCCCAAGCGTGATACTCGAGCGAGAAGGTGGTGACGAGGAGCCGGTTTTCAGACAGGAAGGCCCTGTTCGGCCGTCCGGCGCAGCGCAAGGGAGCCGGCCAGCGGAGCGCCCCAGCGCTGTCAACCAGCGCCACTTGCTGGTCGCGAGCAACAACGATGTCATCGTTGGCGCCCGCCAATAGTCGCGGCCAATCGCCAGGACCCGCCGGGTCATCTTGCTTGTCGCGTCCCAAGCGTCCGGCGCTCGTACTGGTATCAACGATGCGGCAGTCGAACACGTTGTCAGGATAACTCAGGGTCGGGTGTCACGGCGCGCCCCATTGAGGCATGTACCTCAGTTGTAGCGATAAGCGATACAAAAGGCAGGGATGACCTACCCATCCCTACCTCTTGTATCGCTTATCGTTAAATATTGGAGGGATGACTCGCCCATCGGGGGACGGCGCCAGTTAGGCGGCGCCTGTACACGAAGGGGCTGGGCTGAAAATCCGCGGGCGCAGGTAGGGGTTCGACGTGCTGAAGCGGCAGTGGGTGAACGATAAGCGATAC
>CAZRGL010000168.1:7805-18279 GCA_964599485.1 uncultured Polyangiaceae bacterium | reverse complement strand
CGGACATAGAGCGTCACGACCACAACGGGCGCAAACTGCACTACGGCTCCGTAGGCTGACAAGAGCAGCATCACCAGCGAGACCTCGTAGTGGTGCGCCACCATGGCCGTCAGATACGACAACAGCACCACCACGATGACCACGACGCGGATGTACTTGCGCTCCTGGGCCGGCTCGAGCTTGCGACCGGCCGCTTGTACCCAACCGTCGCGCACCACGATGGATGCGGCAGCGTGCAACATGGCGTCGCCCGACGACATCGAGGCAGCCAGGGCTCCGGCGCAGAACAGGCCCACAAGCAGCGCAGGCAAGTCCATGTTCATCAGCATGTGCGGCAGGATCTGATCGGGCCGAGCGGGCGCGCTGCCGAAGTGCACGCCTGCAAAACCGATCAAGAACAGCGGGATGAGAAACAGCTGAAAGGTCGGGTAGAGCACGACGGTGCGGCGCAGGGTCCGCTCATCGCGCGCCGTAAACGCCTTCATGAACAAATGCGGCCAGACCGAAAAGCCAATCACCGAGACGATGAGCGAAGCGGTGTACTGGCCCCAGGTCCACTTGATGCCGGGGGCGAGCAAGTGGGTCGGATTGCTTTGGGCAATCTGCTGGAACATCGGCTTGACTCCGCCGTACAGCACGTAGGGCAGATAGAGCCCCAAACCCCAGGCGAGAGCGAGCATGAAGATGCCTTGAAAGGTGTTGGTCCAGCCCACACCGAGCACGCCGCTGCGAAGCACGTAGATCAGCACCACGCTGTAGACGATCGCCGCGCCAATCCACACCGGCAAGGCGCCGCGCGTCACGACGTTCAAGACCAGACCAGCACCAAGCATCTGCAGCGCTAGATAGGGTACGAAAGCGACCACGCTGACCAGCGCCATCACGCCAGCTAGCGCGGGTTGCTTGAAGCGGCGGGCGACCATCTCGGCTTGGGTGAGAAAGCCAAAGGCGCGACCGAGCCGGGCAGCGCGCGGGCCGAGAAAATAGAAGGGCATGAAGCCCAGCACGCCGTAACCCAAGATGTAGAACGCGGACGCCCCCTTGCTGAAGGCCCAGCCGGGAGCGCCCATGAAGGCGAAGGAGCTGAAAATGGTCGCGCCGGTGATGAAGTACATCACCACGAGCCCCAAGCTCCGATCGCCGGCCACGTAACCTTCGGCGGAGTCGGTCTGCGAACGGCCGGGCCACATGCCTACCACGAGGCACGCCAGCAAATAGAGCGCCGCTACGGCGACGACCACGGTCGATGAGGTCATCATGCGCGCTCAGCCCTCCTGCTTGCCGGTCAGGTGGTAGGCAAGCAACACGAAAAAGGTCAGCAGCACCCAGCCGATGTTGTAGGCAAAGGACAGAGGCAAACCCAAGATGAAGGGCTCGACTCGGTTGCCGAGCAGGCCGTAGAGCGGCCAAACCAAACTGGCCGCGCAAATCACCACGTAGCCCCCGAGCGCCAAGTCTCTGCCTCGCATCGACGGAGCCTAACCCGAGCGAGGCAGTGTCTTCAAAGACTAGCCCCAATCCGGCAACTCATAAGACCTTGCTGAGCTTCTTTTCGAGCGTATCGAGCCGGCAGGGCAGGCGTGGCGACTCAACGATCGAAAATATGGTCGTTGGCGTGGACCAGCTTGGTCAGCTCTTCAGCGTCGGCAAACAACTCGTCGACCTCATCGAGATCGAGCAGCGCGTCTTCCAGTTTCTGGCCTACCTCGTTGTCCACGTCCTGCATGATTGGGAAGACAGCGCGGGCGACTGCTGCCACTGAGCCACAGAGCTCGAGGCGCCCTTTTTTCACGAGGTAGGTCACCAGCGTGACGGCCTCCTGGGCTCGCCCTTCTGGATCGGCTTCCTTGGCGATGGCTGCGAGGCGCGCGGCCACGATTCCGTGAGCCTGCTTCTGTACTTGTTCGGTCGTCATCGGCTCTTCGACGATGCGAGGCTCATCTGCATCCTCATCGAGCGCTCGGAGTCTGGACATATGGCTTGGATGGCCCAGGCAACCCAACGGGCAAGCTCGCGCGATCCGTGGGGGCTCAACAGCACGCGCGGCCCGCGTTTGTCGAACTTGGCAACCAGCTCGCCGTGTATGCGAACCTCGCCCTTTTCGATGGCAACGAAGTCCCATCGCTGGTTGAGCCGGAGCCCGAGCTCTTGGGCAGAGAAGGTCACGTAGGCAACGATGACATCGGACGACACGGACCGACCCCTAGCACAGACGCTCGCCGCTGTGAGCATTTCGATTTCTCTGGTGGTGACGAAGCGCACGCGAGCTCGTGCTCGCAGCGGCCCGCCGCTGTATGGTCGGCGCCGGTCGGGAGAACCACCACATGACAGACTTCGAGCACGACGAATCGTTCGCCCCAAACAGCCAACCCTCCGCTGGCCTGGGGCTCGACCGCTACCACACCTACTATCGACAGCTGCTGTCCAGCGCGATCGAAGACGGTGTGATAACCGCCGAAGAGCGCGCCCAGCTCGATCTTGCAGTCGAAGCCTTGGGGCTCGATCGAGACCGCATGGCCGGGCTCGAGCACGCGCTACGCACGGCTTATCAGGATCGCCATCGAGCCGACGTGGTCGACGCTGAACAAGAAGCTGCCACAGAAGCTGAGGGGCCAGCGAGCGGTCCAGCGAGCGCAGCAACCCCCTCCCAAGCCGACAAGACAGCTGCCCTCGAGCGGCGCGTGGCTGAGCTCGAGCAGCAAGTGCGCGAGCTGCAAGCGGAGCTCGACAGCGCCCGTGATCAAGCCGCCATCGAGATCGATCTGTCCGACTTGGCCGATCCTGTCGCTTCCTCATTGCCAGCGGATCCAACCACGCTGCACGCTCGGCTGCGCCACGACGCGCGTGATCCCTATTCCTTGGACGCCCTGTATCGCGCCTGCGACGAGAGCGACACCGACCGCCGCTGGTGTATCGCCCAAGCGCTGGTGTTTGTCGGAGCGGCAGATGAAGAGCAGCGCGCGCTATTCGAGCAACACCGCAGCAGCGCGCTCATCAGTCCTAGCTCGGCGCTCGAGGCAGCCAGCTGGAGCCGGCTACTCGCACATTCCGACGATGACCCCATGACCGGCGAGATCCTGGCCAACATCACGCCGGCCGTATTGCTCGGACATACTTCGGCTTTGCAGAGTGAAGGCAAGCTGGTCGCTCCCGATCCGAGCCAAGCGCTCGAGGCATCGACATCGACGGTTCAAGCAGCGCGCTGTTTCGGCTGGGCGGGTCAGATCCTCAACACCGCCCCGCCGCTGCTCTACCCCAACACCGAAAACCCCTACCCCGTCTCGCTGCTGCTCACGCTACCGCCCGCGCTACATCTCGGTTCTGAAGCGTTGAGTGGCCGCTCGACACAAGAGCTGGCGTTCTTGGCCGGCCGCTGGCTGGCCTACTTCCGTCGCGAACGCTTCATGCGCAAGCTGGTGCCAGGTATCGCCGAGCTGGAGGGGCTGTTCCTAGCCGCGCTGCTGATTGCCAATCCGACCATGCCCTTGTCAGCCGAGGCGCGCGGCCGCGTCAAACCCGTAGCAGAGGCCATCGAGCCGCTCCTCGGTGCCACCGAAGCTGACGGCCTGAGGGCAGCCATCTCACGTTTCGTCGAGCAGGGCGGCCGCACCAATCTGCTCCGTTGGGCCACCGGGGCTGACCACACGGCCGTGCGCGCCGGCTTCGCGCTGTGCGGCGACCTCGAGACAGCGAGCGCAATGCTACGCCTCGAGGCGCCAACCCTCGAGGTTGAGCAGGAGTCACAAGAGCCCCTCGAAGCCGGTGGCAGTCCCTATCGTCAAGCCGCCCCGAGGCAGCACAATGTGCACGACCGCCTCATCGACGATCTCATCGTGTTTCTGACCGGAGCGCGCTACGCCGAGCTCCGTCGCCAGATCGGCGTCGCCATCGGGTGAGTCTCTGACACGCTTGCTCAACCCGGAGCGGTGAACAAGTCGATCGGTTTGGGCGCCCTGGGCCACTGGATTCGCAGCCAGTGCGGGCTGGCGTGGGCTGCTTCGATCTCCCACCAGCGATCGGGAAAGATGGTCAGCGTGAAGTTGGAGCGAGCCGTGAACTTGGGAGTCCAGGCGATCAAACAACCTTTCTTCGACGAGGTCTTGAAGTTGTTGTTGAAGTTGCAAGGGAAGGCCGCTTTGAGCTCGAGCACGTCGATACCAGCGGTGCCGAACACCAGCGCCATCGACAAGGTGGCGTCGACGCCGATGTTGACGCCATTGAACTTGGGATAGTCGTACTCGTCTTTGCCGAACTGGATGTTGGCGTACATGCCGATCATGGCCGCGAAGACCACGTCGGCGCGCACGATTCGCGCCTTACGCAGCAGCGTGCCCACGGTCTGGCCCATACAAGGCACGACCAGATTGAGCAGCGAGAAACAGATCGAAGCATCGACGCCGATGATCGGCTTGGCCGCGAAGGTGATGGTCCATTCGCGCCCAACCGTTGCAGGGGTGTACTTCTTGGCGCGATACCAACCCTTCGTAGTGGTGTTTTCCTTGTATTCGATCTCCCACTTGAAGACGAAGCCCTGCATCAGCTTGATCTGCAGCTTCTCTCCGGCGAGCTTGGCGATCTTGCTGGCCACGTCGGTGGTTCGCTTGATGGCCATCAAGGTGGCCTTGAAAACGTCGATGGGATCCTTGCCCGCTTTGCTGCTATCGCTCTTCTTCTGGGCCGAGCGCCCCATCGACACCGCGAACTCGTACTTCTTGTGCGGGAAGACTTTGATGGTGGCGTCTTTGCTGCCGCTGCAGGCCGTGGCCGTCACCGTGATGGTCGGCGGATTGGCCCGCCACAGCCAATAGGTGAGCAGCTCGCGAATGTTGACCTTGGCAGCTTCAGACAGGTTGGCGCCCCGGCGACCGGGTCGTCCGATCTCGACCGGCTTCTGGTTGAACTTGTTCCATTTGCCGGCCTTGCGGTCGGCTTGCTGTTGCCGCCAAGCGTCGCGCTGGCCGCGGGCATTGGCGCGGGCAGCCTGGTCGGCTTGCTTGACCATCGCCTTGCCCTGCTTTGCAGGCATTCCCTTGGCCTGCTGCTTGGCCTGATTCTTGGCGTCGGAAACTTGGTCCTTCTTGTTCTGCTTCCAGTCCGGCTCCTGCTCCGGCCGCTCGGTGCCGTGATCGAGATTCTCTTCGTAGCCCTGATCGCCGTCGCCGAATTTGACGCCCAGCCCGCGCATGACGGTGGTGTCCACGGCCATGATCGCCGGCACGGTGAAGTTGTCGACGCCCTTCTTGGTGATCTTCTTCTTCTTGTTGGGCCAGGGATGCTGATTGGCCTCGGCAATCCAATGGGTGTGCTCGTCGTCGCATTTGGGTTGCGGCTCATTCGGCTTTTGGGTGATGTCCCAACGGCCAGCGGCGAACTTGATGTAGTCGTCGCACTTGACCTCGAGATAGCGCGGCTCGCCATCCTGCTTGGGGGTAGGCCAGCCGAGCTTGCGGCCGTGTGAGCAGATCCCGCTGAGGGTCTTGATGTTGCACTTCTTGCGCTTGCGCTCTTCGGCCGACTCGGCGCTGGCAACGAACAAGCCCGCTTGGATGATCCCGACGGTGTTGTCGTGGTTCTGGTAGGTGCTATCGAAAGTGCGCACGACTCCGTCACCCTCAGCGATCACGTCACCGGACCACGAGGTCCCCTTCGCCTCGAAGCGGTACGTGCCGCTCTTCACCCCGCCGAGGAGGCCAGCATGGGCCGCCTCCGAGGGGGGGCCGACGTGGGTGCGCGCCACCACGATGTTCCTGTTCTGGATGAAGGTGCGCGAGGTCTTGCCGCTGCCTGCCTTGCTCGTTTGCACCGTGTTGTCATAGGCGTTGGGCACCATGAAGATGGTTTTGCACACGTCCGGCGCAGTACTCATCGCCGTATGCGAGCTGCCCTTGGTACAGATGGTCCGTTTGGCGTTCGAGACGGTGTCACCCATGGTTCATCCTCGTGTCGGCTCAAGCAAAAACGCGCCAGTGGTTGTTGTGCTGGGTCAGGAGCAGGTCGGTGCGGAGCCGGCGTTTGGGGTCGTCACGCGCCACCGCTTCGAGCGCAAATCCTCCGTCGAGACGGGTCACATGCGCCACGCGACCGCCGTTGAGCGGAGCAAAATGTAGGTCGGCCATATCGAGCGGCCGAGACTGCAAGTGGTACTTGAACAACTCGTTGCGGAAGCCCTCGCGCTTGTACTTCGCCTTGGCTTGCTCTTCGCCCTCGAGCGCTTTTTCGGCGTGATCGAGCTTGAGCTCGATTTGCTGAAGAAAGTCATCCACGTCGTTGTTGGAAAGCGCCGTGTGCAAGCGCGTGACCGCATCCCGAAGCTCTGGCGTACCGTCGCAACTGAAGTCGCAAACGGGCGCGTCGAGCCAGGGGGGGCGCTGCAGCGGCACACCGGGATCGAAACGCAGCTGGCAATAGAAGGGCAGCCGGCGGTGGCGCTCGGCCACGAGCTGGTAGCATTCTGGAAAGCTGAGCTTGACGATGTCACGTCGCTCGATGGGCGTGTTCTCCGGATTGGGCACGTCTGGGTTGAGCACCTCGTAGAGCATCAACTCGATGGCACCTTTCAGGGCTGGCGCATGCTCGAGCTTCTTGACCTTGAGCAACTCGACTGCCAGCACGTTCTCACCGGGGACGAGCAAGTCGTTGACCGGCCCTGAACGTGAATCGGGCCCGAAGAACATACTCTTGTACAAGGGCAGCTCATTGAGATAGGCGCGCGCCCAGGTGCCCTCTTTGAGCAAGATTGAGTGGAAGATGGGGATCCGTGTCGGCATGCTGTCCTCGGGTCAAACGAAGTGGGCCTCAGATCTGGCTGCTCATCGAGGCACCCTGCTCATTGCTCCCGCTGATGAGGAAGCTGATCTTCTGAGGTGCTTTGATGGTGATCAAACCGTCCTTCATCAACACGACGGTGTCACCGACCTTCAAGGTGATGTCGGTGGCGCCATCACAAAGAGCAGTTGGCGACTGCGTGATGAACTTCTCGGCACCTGTGAGCGTGAGCTCCTTGCTGGCTTGGGCGGTGCAGCTACCAGCGACGGTGGTCACACGCATGTCCTCTACGCGCACCTGGTGCTCGCCGCCCGCCTTGGTGAACCACATCCCGCCCACGCTCTCGAAACGCGACACGTTGGTGCTCTGCATGTTGGTGTCACGGCACATCTCGACAAGCGACCCGCCCACGGTCAAATCGAGCGTCTCACCGATTTCGGTGCGATGCCCCGACTTGTACTGCTCGAGCACCATGGCGCCGATTTGCTCCTCCATGTTCTTGGCGCTGGTGGCTTCGGCGAAGCCGGCCTCCACCTCGTGGTTGCCGCCCACGGTGAGCGAGCGGTTGCCCTGCACCGTGCCACCATCCGCCTTGGCCACTTTGCGGTTGCGGTCGCCCGACACGTCCCAGCTCTGGTTGCCCTTGATGGTGGGCATTTGATTGGCGCCTACGTCCCAGCTCGAGTCGTTGCCCACTTCGATCGTCTCGTCGTTCTTGACGATGCTGTTGTCGTTGCGCCAAACGTCTTCGCTGCGATTGTTGGCGATGCGGATGTTCTGGTCCTTTTCGGCGTGCACCCAGATGTGCTCGCCGCCCGCCTTGTCCTCGAAACGAATCTCGTTGCTGCCCAAGCGGCTGGGGGTGGTCATCGACTTGAGTCCCGAGCGCGTCTTGCCTGCTGGCAGTTTCTCGGTGAAGGGGTCCTCGGCGTTGTAGACGCGACCGAGCACGACGGGCCGATCGGGATCTCCCTCCAAGAAGTGCACCAGCACCTCCCAGTCTTTGCGCGGAATGGCCGAGGAATGCCCCGTGTTGTCCTGCAACACGGGGACCCAATGTGAGCAATCATCATCGAGAGGCCGCAGGCGATCCCAGTGGAAATGAACTTTGACGCGCCCAAAAGCGTCGCAATGAATGTCCTCATCGGGGGAGGAAGTGGTCACGATGCCGGTGAGCGGATTGAGAATGCGAGGCACGGCCGTGGTGCGTGCAGGCCGAAAAACGACATGGGCCGGATCGGCTTCGAAACGCAGCGTGAATCCCTCTCGCTCGGCGTGATGGTCGTGCTCGACGCTGGTCACGACATAGTCGCCGTCGTCGGCTCCCGCGGGCGTGTCGCCCAAGTTGAAGCGACCGCCCGGAGCGAGTCGCGCGCAGGTACTCGCGCCGGTCACCGCAGCGGCGGCTCGGGCAATGGCATCGGCATGCAACTTGGCGCGGCGCCCACCTTCTTCGGGCTCGAGGTATTCACCCGGAAAGTCGTACCACTCAGGACCATGTTTGACCTCGGTGGGCGCGCTGACGTCCATGTCCAAGCTGGGATGCTCAGTGTTCCAATCGCGGAGCGTGACCTTGGCCGCAGTGAGCGCCGCCCGACTGCCAATCTCGTGAACAGCGTCTTCGTTGAGGTTGGCTCCAGCCGCAGATCGATACAACAGCTCGTGGTCGCCGCTGACGACTTGGTAGGCCCCTGGGTGATCGCCGAGCACCAGCACGTCCTGATCGGTGAAGAAATAGAAGATCCCCTCGTCCTCGAGCAAGCGGGCGCAATAATCCAAATCGCTCTCGCGATGCTGCACACAATAGGGCCGCGAAGCATAGCTGTCGCGCAAGCGCTGCTCTACGTGCACACCCAGCGCCTCGGCCACCTCACAGACGATCTCGACCACGGTCTGGTTGCGATGCACGCGCAAGTCGCGCCGGTGGCCCAAGAGCGCAAGGCGCGGCTCGATCACCAACAAGACTTCTGGCGCGCCGACCGCGGTGGCCGACAAGCGCGCTTCGGTCACCACGCCGACAATGCGTCGCTCCTCTTGCCCCGCCCGCTCCATGACGACGCTGGCGTCTGTTTTGATGATGCCGTCCGGATCGAAATCATCGGCATTGCCGCGCATGGTCTGAGAATCGAGTGCAAAACGCAGCTCCAATCGCCATGGCTTGCTCAGCGCCTCGCAGCCTCTCACCTCGCGGACCCAGAATCGGTAGTCATCGAGCTCGACCGCGTATCTCAGTGCTTGCTTCGACATGTTCGTTACCCTCAGTTGTGCTTGATGACGCCGGTGGTAGCGACAACCTCGGCCGCGGCCGACAGGTCGTAGCTGAGCGCTTTGACGGTGACCTGCTCGGTGTCGATGGTGATGCTGCTGCCGCCACAGAGCAGCTCGATCTTGTCTTTGGCCTCGACATGAATGTGGGGCGCTTTGCCACTGAGCGCACCGCCCACCGTCCAGCTGGTTTGGGTATCCGAGCCATCCATGAGCTTGGCTTGGCTCTTCATGAGCAGGCTGCCTTTGATGTTCTCGTCCAGCCGCTTGCTGACATTCAACACGCGACTGTCACCGCATAGCTCGAGGCGCGCCCCGGCAATGAGCTGAATGGTGGCCCCACCAATGTCCTCGCTGATGATGCCGTCCGACTTGCGCACCAATGCGCCACCGACGTCGATGGTGGTGGCTGCGGCATTGAGCTCCATCATGCCCGTGGTCTTTTCGAGCAATGAGCCGCCCACCTGCAGCTTGCGCGATTGCTCCACCACGGTGTTCAGGTGCAGGCCGACTTTGACCTTGCGGTTGCCACCGATCTCGTCGCTCTCGTCGCCGCCCACGTCCTTTTGCCTGTCGCCGCCGATCTCGAGCTGCTCGTTGCCGCCGACGCTGATTTCTTGATCGTTGGTGATCGACTCCTGCCAGTCGTCGGTGATGGTCATCGTCTGATCGTTGCCGATCTTGCGCTCTTGGTCGTGCGAGACGTTGTAGCTACGGGTATCTTGCACGGTGATGTTCATGTCTTTGGAGGCGTTGAGGAACATCTCCTGCATACCGCCCTTGTCCTCGTAGCGAATCTCGTTGAAGGAGCCTGCGCCGGGTGAGGTCGCGGTCTTGAACACCGTGCGGGTCTTGTTGTCCGGTAGCTTGTAGGCCGGTGGGTGTTCAGCATCGTGCAGACGGCTGAGCACGCTGGGCGCATCGACCGCTCCTTCCTCCATGAAGGTGAGCACGTTCCAACCCACCCGCGGGAGCAGCATCGAGCTGGCCGTGCCGCGCTGTGCGACGCGCATCCATTTGCCGGCTGCGTCGTCCCAGCCGCCCTCCCGATCCCAATGCAGCTGAACGCGGACCCGCCCTTGGGCATCGGTATGAATCTCTTCACCGCCAGGTCCGACCACGCGGCCGCTCTGCAGCCCAGCTTGCTTGGCGTCGGGCGTGTCTTCGGCAGGGCGATGACGGGTGGCCGCCTCGATGGCCTCGAACCAGCAGCGGTAACCTCCCTTGGCCCCCGCATCGAATTGGCGCCCTTGGGCAATCTCGTAATGGGCTTCCGTTACCAAGTAGCGTCCATCCAGCGCAGGATGGTCTTCGATCGCGGCGACACTTCCGGGTTGCAAGCGAACGGACGAGCTCGAGCCGCTCACACCACTGCGCCGCGCCTGCGCCGCTTCGAGACGAATCCGCGCCCGCCGCTGGCAGAGCGCAGGCTCACGTGGACCGC
>CAZRGL010000168.1:0-7795 GCA_964599485.1 uncultured Polyangiaceae bacterium | reverse complement strand
GAAGCGTCACGCATCTCGTGCACGCCATCTCCCTCGGTCGCGCTCAGTTTCAACATGGGGCGCTCGGGGTCGAAGGAGTCCACCGTGAACTTGGTCGCGCTAGCGTGCGCTTCGCTGCCGAGCTCCTCGATCACTTCGTGGGTGCCGAGCATGCCGCGGTCGACCGCGTAGCGAATGCGGGCGCCACCAGGCAGCTCAGGCGCCCTACGACTGTCGTCCGAGAGCACCAACACGCTCTGCTCCTCCTGGTGGTCGAACCAATAACAGATGCCTTCATCCTCGAGCAGACGAGAGATGAAACACCAGTCGTCCTCCCGATACTGCGCGGTGTAGATGCGGGTTGGGTAGCTGTCGCTCAGCTCCCAGCGATGTGGTGCTTGCTCACAACGTTGCAGAACCCGATCGACAATCTGAACCACAGTCATGTCGTTGAAGACGCGGCTGTCGCGTCCCAAAGTGAGGCTGAAAACGTCGGGCCGCATCATCAAACGCAGCTGTGCACCAGAATCGTCGTACACCCGGCGGGAGGCCTCAGCGATCACACCGTGCAGGCTGCGTTCGGCCCCAAAACCATCTTGCAAGGTCAAGCTGGCTCGCTGACCGATGAGCGCTGCCGGCGCCGGCGTGCCGGCGTCGACACGACAGGTGAGATCCATCTCGAAGAGCGCGCTGAGCACTTCGCGGCCGCGCAGGGCCACAACATCGATGTCTTCGTCTGCAAGCTTCAGGCTGACGTGCTCGCGATCGCGATCGATCTGCACGTCGGCGGCGGTGGATGCGGCTTCGATCATGCTGTTGCTCACTTGGTCAGGTTGTCGGGGTTGCCGGTGATGGTGATCGAGTCGGCCGAGTCGAGCTTCATCTTGCCCTTGATGGCCGTCTGTCCTGGACTGAGCGCGATCTCCAACGCACCGCTGACGAGCTTGAGGGAGCTGTCGGCTTGAAGTTGGATGTGGTTGCCGTTGATGGTGATCTTCTCACCCGAATCAAAAGCAGCAGCGCCACTGACGTTGATGGATGTTTGCTTGGCCGAGTAGCCCATGCCCTTCTCTGCAACACGCATCACCGTCGAGCCGACGTTGACCTTGAGCTGCCCGGTAACCGAGCCGCCAATCTGTCCAGTCTTGGCGTGGATGAGCTTGGCGCCACCGACTTTTTCGATCATTTCTTTTTGGACCACCGTGGCGATGTTGCCCTCGCCCGTCGTGATGCTGGCGCCGGCCACGCTCCGCTTCATGCTCTCTTCGACTTGTCGGGTGATGGCCCCCTCGTCCTCACCAGCTTTGGTCTGGCGGTTGCCACCCACCTCCTCTGTTTCGTCACATTGTGTCGAGGCGTTGAGCGTACCGCCGACCTCGATGGTCTCGTTTCCGCCCACGCTCTTGGTGCGATTACCGTTGACTCCATAGCGACTGTCGGCCCCGATCTTCACCTTGAGGTCGTTGCCGATCTTCACCTGCTGATCGTGCTCGACTTGGTGGGTCATCGTCTGACCGACTTTGTGGGTCTCGTCCACGCCCACATGCTCACTGCGGTCGTTCTTGACGTCGATAATCAGGTCTTTTTCGGCCTTCCAATCGAAGTGCTGCTTGTCGCTGCTGTCCTCGAGCCGCAGCTCGTTGAACCCACCTCCGGCCGATGGGTAGGAAGGTGTCTTGACGGTCATGCGGGTCTTGTTGTCAGGCTGACCATATTCGGACTTCATCACCCCATTGATGTTGCGGGCGAAGCCGAGTGGTCGATCCGGATCGCCGTCGATGTAGGCGACGCTCATCTCCCATCCGACGCGGGCCAAGGCCATCGAGCTCGCGGTCTCTTGCAGGTTGCGCAACCAACGCGAGGCCTCGTCCGTTCCCGTACCTTCGCGATCCCAATGAAACTGCGCACGAAAGCGGCCGTGCTCGTCGGTGTGGATTTCCTCACCGCTTGGCCCACGCACCATGGCGGTATGGCAGCCCGCAACGTGGGGGTGTGCGGTGAGCAGCGGCGGCCGGAAGACCACACTCTGATCGATAGCGTGAAAGCGGTTGCGATAGTTGACCCCATCGCGCACGCCCTCGAGCGAGTCGTCGAAGCGGCGATCCTGAAAGTCGTGCTCGACACGCACCAGCAGATAGCCCCCCTCGAAACGACCAGCGCTTGCGCCTCCAAAGGTGAAGATGTGGGCGGGAGCAAAATGGTGCACATTGCCGGCCCCTTCGACAAAGCGCGCCGGCACGCGCAGCGCCTCGAGCCGCAACTGGGCCAGCCGCTGACCTTGATCGGGACGGCGGTAACCAGTCGGGTAATCGTAAACCTCGAGCTCGGCGTCCATATCTGCCGCAACCGTGGCCAGCAGATTGAGCTGCGGCGTTTTCCAGTTGAAGTCGTTGACGGTGGCCGCTCCAGAGCAGACCTTGGCGCCCTTGCTCAGCTCGAACAGTCCAAGCCGATCCCACTGCATGGCTCCGGCCGCCTCGATCAGCTCGAGCTCGCGGTCGCCCGCCACCTGCGGCGAGCCCGGCGAGGTGTCGGCGAGCACCACGGTGCCGTCGGCCGCGAAGGTGTAATAGATGCCCTCGAACTCCAGCAAACGGCAGACGAAGTCGAGATTGCTCTCGCGGTATTGGACGCAGTAGTTCCGCTGCTCGGGCTCGCGGGTGAGCTGCCAGCTGAAGCTCAAGCCGTGCTCGCCGAGAATGGTCGAGATGATGTCCTTGGCCGACTGCTTGCGAAATTTGCGCGTATTGGTGGTGTACCGCAAGAGCCACATCGCCGGGTAGAGATGCACGAGGTAGCGCATCGACCCGTCGGTCAGCCCGATGAAATCGATATCGCCCACCCTCAAGGTCCAGCTGCGTGACTCGGCCCCATCGATCACCAGCCGCAGGATCGCAGGCGACTCGAGCACCTCACTCAGATCGAGATCTTCGGTCGAGGCGATTTCCAAAGCCGCGTGCGTCTGCTGCGATATGCCCTCAGATACGCTGCAGGTGACCACGCTGATCGACTCAGGCAAGTCGAGCTGCGCTTCGATTTGACCATTGGAAGCTCTGCCAGCGGTTGTGCTCATGCTCGTCCCTCCCCAACGCTCGCGCGATAGACCTCGAGATCGGCTTTTGCGCGTTTCCAAATAGCTTCGTCCATGGGCGGGTCTTCCCAGACGGTGATCGCTTGGAGTCGCTCTGTCTTCTTGGGCAAGCGCACGCTGGCTCGCCAGGTCAGCTCGACCTCGCCGGCATCGGCGTCTATCAGAAAGGTGTCGAGATGGGTGCTGACCGCTTCGGTGTGGCCGTCGATGGTCCGAGAGAAGCGTGGCCCGTACGCAGGCAACTTGAAGCGCCAGCTTCCTTGCGGCGTTGCTCCCAACACCTCGACGGGCTCCGTGCCGGTCAAGGGCTCGTCACTGTAGAGATCAGGATGTCCGCAGCAATTGTGACGCGGGTCGAAGTCTGTTGGACGCACCGGCATCCGTGTGCGCATCCATGCTTCGTCGTGTGTTCCGCTGCGCTCGGCGCGCGGGCTCCAATCGCAGGCGATGGGACCGAACCCAGCAGGCTGTTGCCCTCCCACACAGACGATCTGCGGCGCCGGGCTGCCGATGAGCGCGCTCTTGTCGATGGCGACCCCCCGGCCTGCTGGGTTTCGCGGATCGATGACGCCCTTGCTGGGCTCCGATGTGTCGACCCCGCCAGCGGCACGTTCATACACGAGCGGTGTCACCGTCAGCGGCTCGGCTGGCCCCGGGCTGAGCCCGACGACGCCTTTGGCAAATACCCGTGGGCCGAATACCTTGACCGTTTTTGCGATGGCTCCACCTGCCGCTTCGAGGCGCAGGCTCACCTCTTGTTCGCTGACTTGTTGGTCAGCACTTGGAACCGCGCTGGCAAGCATGATCACATCGGTGCCAGGCTTTTCGTCCACACGATCGCTCGGCAACAACAGACTCGCGTGTGGGTCGCTGCCCTGCCGCAAGTCTTGACCGCGCACGGGTCGCTGCGGGACAGCGTAACGAACCTCGCCACGAGCCGAGACGGACCAGCTCAGCTTGGCCACCAGCACCGCCACGTCGTAGCCATGCCGATCCATCAGC
Source organism: uncultured Polyangiaceae bacterium (assembly GCA_964599485.1). Taxonomy (GTDB): domain Bacteria; phylum Myxococcota_A; class Polyangia; order Polyangiales; family Polyangiaceae; genus JAPYTK01. The sequence continues at coordinate 3,723 of CAZRGL010000168.1, read as the reverse complement.
ACGAACGGACGCACCACCATCGCTGTGTTGTTCTCGCAAACGTCGTCTAGGTTCATACAACCACCATGCAGCTACGCCCGCGCTGATACGCGGGCAGCTCGACAAGAACCGGATCGTAGATCGACAGGGGCGCTACGCGTGCCGATTCCTGCCCGAACGGCAACGATGAGCGTTGCCCGAGCTTGGATTGGGCTTGCAGGGTGGGCTGACTAGGCACGCCGCGGAGGCTGTGTCGAGCTCCAGCACCGTGAGACTACGGCTTGTGGATCGAATTTGGGTCATTGGCCGGTTTTGGAAGCACCGCTCGTGCCACGCTGGACGCGGTGCACATCCTGCCGTGCTGTTCAATTATTTTCGCCGCATAGGCGACAATATGTGGGACATGCACATACAGTTACGCTGGATCGCCCGTCGTTCACTGGATCTTCAAGAGTTCGGCCAGCCGGTCGAATTCGTTCAAGCAGCAGGAGGTTGAGGACGACTTCGACGACTGAAAGCTTGGGACGATCGACAACCATGGCACTACGGGCACGAGGACGATTGAGGCTCGAGGCCAGCCGCGTGCATAATGCTCATGCATGAGCGTTCCGCTGGATGTCGCAAGCAACTTCGACGATTGGGCTCAAGTCGCCGCACGTCTGCGCGAGCGCAGCGCCAACGAACGCAACGCTATCCTGATCGCGCTAGGACTCCACGACAGTTGGGCCGCGCACAACGAAGCTTGGGCCGAGCGCTTGAACGTGGACATCGAGGCGGGGCGCATGGAGCTGCCCACGCGCTACGCACAGATTTGTGCCGAGGAGCTCGCACGGCGCCGAAAGCAGCGGCCTGACGGCGTGGTGCCCGATGAGCGAGAGGCTGACTTTCGGGCCGGGCTGGCGCCCACAGCCGAAACAACGGAACCGTTACGCGACCAACTGCGCACCTTGAGCCAAGAGGAGCTGTCGCGGGTATTGACGGCCCGACAACAGGAGCAAGCCGCCGTGACTGCTGCGGCCGCGCCGCCGGGGCGCGATTTTCGTGACCGACTGACCCCATCGAGGATGGCACCGCAGCCTCCCAAACCCGGCCAGTTGTCAACCCAGACCAGTGCCGATCGCAACGCCCTGATGGCGTCGGCCCGCATGGCCCGAGCCGCGCTGAGTTGGACGGTGGAAGAGTACGCCCGCTTGTGTGTCCAGCTCGGTCAAATTACCCCCGGAGACGAGGATGCGCTGGCCGGGGTGTGGCAGCAGACCGGCATCAGCTGCGAAGAGGACCAGAAGTTCGTGGTCCACGAGTGGAACCTGCGGCTGGCCGCCGACATGGCGCTCAAGCGGCGCTGGCTGGCCTACGTCTCGGCCGAGTCGAGCAAGCTCGATCCCTAGCAGTATGGTCAAGCAGACCGAGTCTGCCTGGACAGCCGCCGACGACAAGCTGCTTCCGAGGTTGAACATCAGCGTCCCAGACCGTAGTGTGGTATTTGGCGCTCGGCAGCGAGCGTTGCCTTCTTTTTGAGACCGAGCCGATGTCGCTCGAATCGGAGCCGGCCGCCAGATGGCCGCACAAGGGAAACGGGGTGGACCATGCTTTCAGATAGGTTCTTGTTCATTTTGATGGCGACCGGCGCAGCCACCGCTGCATTCTGGGGCTGCTCAGGAAACGGCGACGACGACGGCACCGGCGGCGGCACCACGAGCAGCACGACTATCACGGCTCCACCCACGACCTCGACCAGCTCGACCTCGTCGACATCTTCGTCGTCCTCTTCTGGGGGGATCGCGACCAAGCTCGGCACCAGCTGCAAGGCGGACGTCGACTGCGGCGAGGGGTTCCGCTGCCTCACGGCCACGGACAACTCGACGGCACTTACGGGCGGCGCCCCCAACGGCTATTGCACGATGGACTGCCTCCAGAACGACGACTGTCCCGGCACCGGCAGCGTCTGCGTCACAGGCACCGGCGAGCAATCCGGCGAGTGCTTCCTCGGCTGCGCCATTGGACCCGAGCTCGAGTTCATCGACGACCCGCTGAGCGCGAACAAGTGCCATGGCCGCGAAGATGTTCGCTGCATTAGCACCAGCAGCGCCGATTACTGTGTGCCAGTCTGCGGAAAAGATAGCCAATGTGAAGGCCGGGTGTGCGATCCCCGGACCAGCATGTGCCAGGACACGGCCAACACCGGTAAGGCAAACGGCACAGTGTGCAACGAGAACGCCAGCAACGAGGATGGTTGCGCGGGCTTCTGTCAGACCTTCACCGATCCTACGCCGTCGATCTGCACCACCGCGTGTGTGCTCGGCGGGGCGCTCGACGGCGACGACTGCAACGGCTTGACCAACGGACTGTGCATCTATCGACCCGGCGGCTACGGCGCTGGCGACTTCGGGCGCTGCGCAGCGGCCTGCACCAAGCACGACCAATGCGGCAATCCAAACTGGTGGTGCTTCGGCAACAACTTCCTAGACTTCACCGGGGGCAACGGCTTCTGCTTCACCGCCGACGAGTGCACCAGCGGCGCCCAGTGCGATTCCGACCAGTATTGCGTGACCACCAAGCACGGCAAGCGCTGCTTGGAGTTCAACCCCAGCATGTGCAACAGCGGCTCCGGCGGCGGCGGCGGCGCAGGTGGCGCGGGCGGCGCTGCACCAACCTACCCCTGCGAGCTACTGTTCCCGCTCGGCGACGCGGCTCCCTGACCGCAGTCGCATCCCGGCAGCTGAGGCTCGCGTACCCGAGCTGGGGTACCCGAGCTGGGAAGCCTGAATTGGGAAACCCGAATTGCTTGACCCCCCGCACTGGCTTGTCAGGCTGGGTGTGGGGGGCAAGCATGTCGGATCCTCGAGAGCTTGAAATGCCCAAAGAAATCGGTGTGGGCATCGCGCTCACCACCGATCCGAACATGACCCGGGGCCTGCTCGAGCAGTTCTGCTTCGCGCTGCAGGATGCAACGGGTCTCTCGGTCACGCCACGCGGCGTATGGCACTACCACCGATTGCTCGAGCAACTCAACGCCGGGCAAACGGACGTCGTCTGGTTGCCTCCCGTATTGGCACTGCGGGCCACCGCCAATGGGCATGTGCGTCCCATCGCGCTGCCCGTGCGCAACGGCGAGTCGTCGTATTCGGCAGCCTTGTTCGTGCGGAGCGACTCATCCCTTCAGGGCCCCGAAGACTTGAAAGAGGTGCGTGTCGGCTGGGTCGATCCGCAGAGCGCTGCCGGTTACTTGATTATGCGCGCACATCTCGAAAGCCAGGGCGTCGAGCTGCAAGATGCGTTCGAGCAAGAGCTCTTCTTGGGCAGCCATGACGCCGTCACCGAGGCGGTCTTGGAAGGTCGCGTCGACGTGGGCGCAACCTTCGCTTATCTCGGCAAAGACGGGCGCCCCAAGCGAGCGGGCTGGGGCGAGACCGACATGCGACTGATCGTCCATGCTGGCCCTATCCCCAACGACGTCGTCGCCGCTCGTCTGGGTTTGCCCGACCTGCTCGTCCGGCTCGTTCAAAGTGCGCTCATCGATGTTCAAAACGCTGAGCTTCGCGAAGCGGCGCGTGTGCTACTGGCCGCCGACGGCTTCGTAGCGCCGCCTGAAGAGCATTTGGCCCCCCTCGACCGCTTGCTTTCTGGCCTGCAAGAGGTCGGCGACACGCCCCATTCGATGTTCCCGCGGCCGCTCAAGCCGACGTAGCAAAAATGCGGCGTCAGCCGCCCAACGGCGTTCCCGCGCGCCCTTGTGGCGAAGAG
>CAZRGL010000167.1:0-18325 GCA_964599485.1 uncultured Polyangiaceae bacterium | reverse complement strand
TGCGCCCTTCGAAGTTGCCATGGCCGCGCACGTCATAGAAGGCCTTGACGATGCGGGCATCGTCCTCGCCGAGCGCTGCGCGGATTTCACTGGGCGTCCAAGTGAAATAGTAGCCTTCTTTGCGTTTGCCACTTGGTGTGAGGCTGTCGGCATCGGTGGCTGAGTAATAGGCGCCCGCAGCTGCACTCATGTCGCGAATGACGTAGTCGAGTATTTCTGTGGCGACCGTTGCCAGTGGCCCAGCGGTTCGTTCGTCAGGGCTCAGCTGGTGGCCTTCGAGATAGGCAACGGCCAGCAGTGCGTTGTCGTAGAGCATCTTCTCGAAATGTGGCACCAGCCAGCGCGGGTCGGTCGAATAGCGGTGGAAGCCGCCGCCGACGTGGTCGTACATGCCGCCGCTAGCCATCCGACGCAGTGTCGTCAGAGCCATGTCACGCGTCTCGTTGTCACCTGAACGCGCGGCGATTCGCAGCAGCAAGCGAACCGGAAAGCTCGATGGGAACTTGGGCTGGCCCCGTGCACCGCCGTTGGTGGGATCGTAGCGGCGCGAGGCCACCACAGCAGCGCGGATCACACTTGCCGGTCCCGGCAAGGTGCTCGAGCTCGGTGGGCGCATATCCGCGCGGATGCGTGCCGCTATCTGGTCACTCCGCTCGGTCGCTACGGCGGGCATGTCGCGAAAGAGCAGTTGCTGCTCGGCGATGATGGTGGCGAAGCCTTTGCGAGCGCCGCGCAGGCCATCGCGGGGCGGAAAATAGGTGCCGGCATAGAAGGGTCTTCGATTTGGGGTCAACCACACGCTCATCGGCCAGCCGCCGCTGCCGGTGAGCAGCTGAACCGAGCGCATGTACACCGCGTCGACGTCGGGCCGCTCCTCGCGGTCGAGCTTGATGCAGATGTAGTGCTCGTTGAGGTAGGCGGCGATCTTCAAGTCCTCGAAGCTCTCCTCCTCCATCACATGGCACCAATGGCAAGTAGCGTAGCCCACGCTGAGGAATACCGGCCGGTTGAGGCGCTTGGCGAGCGCGAAGGCGTCGTCCCCCCAAGGGAACCAGTTGACCGGGTTGTGGGCATGCTGAAGCAAGTACGGACTCGTCTCGAGGATGAGCCGGTTGGTGAACATGGCTGAGCCGTCGGGGTTGCGGTGCTTGCTGCGCGGCTCGTACTTCGGGCCTTTGGCGACGACTGCGTCGCGCCACTTCGCTTGCTGAGCGGCGTCGCCATAGAAAACGCTGGCCTCCGGATTCGATGTTGCCAGCGGCGTGTTTTCAGGTGCCTCGTTCGGGTTGGGTGAGCTGCAGGCGAGGGGCATGATTGCCAACGATGGGGTTGCGAGCTGAAGCGGCTTTGCTAAGGCCGAAAGCGGTATTTGTATGAAAATTGAGGGAGGTCGCAAATGCCCCCCAGCCTGCTACGCTCCAGCCCCCACAAAGGTTTCGAACCAATGTCCTGCCAGGGCATGCTGTCCGGCCGCTCGCATCCAAGATGGTTGAGCGCGACTCAGCGACTGCGATGCAGCGTGAAGTGCGTTCGCATCATGAACATTCCGCCGAGCTCGGGTGACTCGCGGGCCAGGAAGGTCGATCGGAAGCAGAGCGCGAAGGGTGGCATGGGAGCGAGTAACCCACAGGCGGTCAGGTGCACCCCTCCAGTGTTCTTCATGTGGGCCCATACGGGCCCTGCTTCGATGCGCGCGCCGACGCCAACGGTGCGGGCCGATGGGTAGTACTCGTAGCCAAGGGACAAATGCGCCCGGCCGCTGTAGTCCTCATGCTTGTTGCCGAGCGCTTGGTAGCCGATGCCCACGCGCCAGCGGTCGGATCTGAGCGCGTGCTGACTCCCGCCGGTGCGCAGGCTCCGTTTCGAGAAGGCAGGGATCAGATGCGTCGTTGCGTCCAAGACGACCCCTCCGGTCGGCTCTTGGGGCGCGTCGCCCGCGTCGTCGTCGCTGATGTTGGCGCCGAGGTAGGCGGCTGCTGAGAGGCGTAGCGCTCGGATGGTCTCACCTGGATCGCGCGGAGATAGCTGCTGTCGCGTTCGCGGCCGGTGGGGCGTTCGTCTCACGTCGCCGACGCCAGGTGCATTGACCCCTTGGCGGATGCCGAGATCCACGCCGCAGCCCAAACAGGTGAGCGCGGCAAGGGTCATGAGGCCCGCCTTGGCCAGGTCCAGCGCAGTCAGGCAGCGTCTCGTCATGGCTCATCCCATTGGTCGAAGCGAAGCGGCCAGCTCAGGACCTCGGCCGCGTCTTCGACGCGAATCGCTACCTGCAGCGTTGCGGACCGACGCCCGTCGTTCCAGGCGGCGTTGCCATCGAACACGAACGGCAGGTAGACGAACAGCTCGTCTTTCGTCGATAGGCGTGCAGCCCGCTCGCCTCCTGCTGCGCTCAAGAAATGTCCTGCGGCTTGGAGCTTCGCCCAGGTAATCCGGACCGTGCAACGTGGTTGTTGGGTGCTCCTCATGTGGACGATGACCCCCACGCCGGTCTTGGTGGACTGTTTCACCCACGCATCTACGCTGGCACAGCCAAGCAAGCGGCCCTGAGGCTCGTCGAGGCGCCAGCTCGGGTAGACACGGGCTCCAACGCAACTGAGGGTACAGCAGCTGACGACTCCGGCCAGTGCCGGTACCAGCAAACCGCGTGCGTTCATCTTCATCGGGCCACTTCCTTCGAGGGCTTCTTGACCAGCTTCAGCGGCGCGCGTTGTTCACCGAGCTCTGGTGAGGGCCACCGAATTACGACATAGAGATGCTGCGGCATGGGTGGCGCGAGCAGCTCCACCCTCCCGGCGTCGACTGCCAATGGCTTGCGTCCAGCGACGACCACTGACGGATGCGGAGCGCCAACCACTGCGCTGCGCGCGAAGACGCGTTCGTCGAGCTGGTAGTCGATTGCCAAGCGGTTCAAAGGGAGGGTGCACGCGCGCCCATTTCGCGCCTGAGCGCTCACTCGCAGATTGAAACGCTTGCCTTGTCCGATCAGCTGGGCATTCGCGATGCGCACGCAGGAGCGCGGAGGCATCGGCCGGTGCCGCGCTGGCGTGGCCACGCATGCGAGGGCCATGACCGCAACCATCACCCGGCTTGCGAGCGAAGGTGCTGATTCGCTTTGCTGTGGGTAGCAGCTCACGATGATCCAGGCGCTCGCCAGCAGGATGGGCAAGGTCCACAGATCGGTCGGATCCATCCACATCCGACCCCACACATGCGACAGCCAGGCGTTGAACCCAGCGTGGATGTTGGCGAGGGTGAAGCCGGCGGCCGTGAGCAATGTCGTCGCGAGGGATAGGGCGGTGATCTGACGACGCTGCAGGGGGCCCACGGCGATGTGGATCAACTTCGCCAAAAGAATGGGGAAAATGAACAGTCCGGCCACGTCGCTCAGCTTCCCCGTGAGCCACCCCGGCAGCAGCCCCGCGCCCTTTAGCCAATGGTCGTTGAGCAGAAGTACGGCAGTGGCGAGGAGCACCTCTGGGCGCAACAACCCTCGTCGTCGTTCGTCTTGCATGGGCAGGAGAGGAACCAGCACGCGCGGCAGAGCTTACACGAGTGGCATCAGCTCGTCCCATGGTCCCGGGAGCTTGGCGGCAGCGGCGAACACGCCCCAAGAGCCACAACGATCACAGTCAACGTAGTTGCCGTAGCAGCAAAACGGCGTGGTGAAGTGGTTGCCCTCGATATAGAGCGGCAAAGTGGTGAGCACGAGCGGGCAGTGTTGCGTTACCAGCTGGGCCGTTGCGGGTCGCATGAGCTCTAGTCCACGCGCAGAGTTCCAGACGAAGCCCTCAAAACGGTCCTTGAGATCGAGCACCCGGTCGATGGCGGGCTCGCGCTCCTGCACACTGGCCCATGCGCGCTCCGATTGTTCCCCAGCGCGCGGCACGTAGAAGCTGAAAGCGACGCCTTGCACACGTGTCGGGCGCAGTGCTTCGAGGAGGGCCTCGAGCGCGTCTTCGTTTTGTCGGTGTACGACACATTGGACCATCACGGTGCTGGAGAAGTCGGCTGGCAGGGCTGCCAGGGTCGCCATCACGCGATCGAATACACCCTCGCCGCGTACCGCGTCGTTGATGGCGCGTGGCCCGTCCAGCGACACCACGTAGATGACCTCTGAGCCGAAGTCGCGCAGGGGGATCGTTCCGTTGGTGGTGATGGTGTTTTGCGAGAACAAGCGCACACCGTGTTGCAGCATGCGCCAGCGGATCATCGGCTCGCCGCCCATCCACAGCATGCGCTGGATGCCGTGTCGGTCACGTAAGCGCTCGAGCTGCTCGAGCACGCGCGCGGCCGACATTTCTCCGTCGACCTCATTGGGGTTGCCTTCGCGGAACACGAAGCAGTGCTCGCAGCTGAGGTTGCAGCGGTTGGTGACGTTCACCATGGCGCTCGGAAAAAACGGTGGCGGCTCGACGGTGAGCCGGCGCGGTCCCAGCGCGACGTGCTCCGCGAACAGATCCCTGACAGCCTCGGGCGCCATGCTCATCACTTCCATTACAGCACAGCGCTCGCATGGCAGCGATGCACTGCCCGAAACTAGAAGAAATCGGGAAGAGAGGGGGGCGTGCCGCTGAATAAGGTGGCTGCTCGAGCGATGGCCTTGGGTCCACCTCGGAGGAGTCCGGAGGTGGCGAGATGGTCAGCGCTGCGGTGCCCACTGTAGAGCGTTGCAAGAGTCCGCACGTCGAGCTCGAGCGCTGCGCGGCCGCCGCGAACGACCTCTACGCTGCCTTTGCTGACGTTGAGACGATACCTGCCCGCGTTGCGGCGCACGACGTCGTCGCGGATCACCATATCGAGCGAAAGCTCGAGCTCTCGTGGATAGCCGCGCGCCCGCAGCGCGTTTTCGACATGGCAGATTCTGAGCATCCAGTGGTGGTGCAAGCCCAGCGTGTAGTGATGCTCTGGCAGGGCCATGAGCAGCGGTTCGTCCACGCCGCCAAACCAACGAATCTCACCAGCAAGTGAGCGGTGATCTGCAAGGAATGTGAGCAAGCCGTGCTGCGCTGCCGGGGTGCGCGCCGCCATGTCGCTGATCGACAGATCGAAACCCATCTTCGTTCGAAGCTGACGGTAGAAAATATAGCCGTCGACGCGACGCCCGTCGCATAGCACGTGTCCCCGTGCCGGGTTGCCGTCGAGCTCGCGACGCGTGCGGTGCCAAATGTAGGGGCCGCGGTCGAGCCAGCCAGGCCGGTATTTGGCTTGGGCTGCATAGACAGCGCGTACTTGTCGCTCGTCACGCGGCTCGAAAGGGCGTGAAGTGAGCGTGCGACTGGTGCGCGGCAGCTCCCTTCCCGGGATGGTGACCCTCCAGCAACCACCGGCTGTTTCGTAACCCGCGCGGCGGTAGAGCGGTAACGTTGCGGGATAGAGTGCAGAGAGCGCAGTGCCCCCTTTGTGTAACTCCCGCACGGTACGCCGCATCAGCTCGGTCGCCGCCCCGCGGCCCCTTGCTGACGGTGAAATACCAACTCCGGAGATGCCCACCATTGGAACGCTCCGGCCGCCGAACCACTGGCCCATGGGAACGACCATCAATCCCCCCAGCACGTCGCCGTCTTTGCCGCTCCGTAGGACGCGAATGTTCTCGAAGCCTGCGCTCTGGAACCACCGATCGGCCAAGTTGTTGAGCCCGAAGGCCACGTGCAGAATCTCGCCCAGCGGTCCGCGTTCTGCCTCGCGTGCGACGCCATACCCCATTGCCATGCGGTGAGGCTAGCCGATGCGCCCTGGCGTTTGCACCTAACGCGTGCGCCGTCGTTCTTGGTCAGCGACTCTGGGCTACGATGCCCAAGAACGCCACGAGCTGTCTGGGGCAGCAGCTACTGATCAACAGTCAGCCTTGCAGAGTCCGTTCAGGTTGTCGTACCAAGCGCCCCAGCTCGATTCGCAGAGCTCGACACACGCTTCGTAGCTGTCCGCTAGAAGAGGTGCTTTCGCGCGTAGGCGTCGCAAGTTCCGTTCATGCCATCGAACAAGCACATGTGCTCGCCGCCCTTGTACAAGCCGTCGCCGTTGCCATCGATGCCCACGTAATCCCATTCATAGCAAGCCTCGAGACAGCCGCTGAGCTGTTGCAAGCATTGCTGAGATTGGCTCGCGTAGAACGGGACCATCTCGACGATTCCGTTGCAGAGCCGGGTCGCGAGCTCACCCTCACAAGCCTGCTTGCACGGCATGCCGTCGACCTTCTCTTGGGCGAGACACCCGGCGAACAGCTGCTGGGCCACTGTGAGGTCGACCGTGCCCTCATGCGTGCCCATGGCGTCGAACGCGCACTCACGTGCCCGTTTGATGCACGCGCTGGCGACCGGAGGATCGAGCAGCGGTTTTGTAATTGGATCGCCGCCACAGGGGCCGCCGGTACAGCTGACGGTGAGGGCATAGTCGCCAGTCCCTTTGCCATGGTAGGCGCGCACGCCGATGAAGTGTCGACCGCTGGCGGTCAAGTCGTAGCTCTTGCTCAGCGAATCTTCGGTTACCTCGTATTGTGTGGAGTGCAAGGTGCCCTTGGGACCGAATAGGCGCAGCTCTGGTGCCAGATCGCCTGCGACCACCTTCTTGACGATGGTGAGCTGGTCACCCGCATGCAGATCGATGTGCCATAGGTCGAGCTGCTTGGTGGTGATGGTTCCGTATGTCGTCGATCCGAATTCGACAGCTGGAGCCCAGGCGAGTGGGCTGGAGCTGTCGGTTTGAAAGGCGGAGCCTTGTTCCACGTCAGGTTGGGTCGCGCACGCGAAGAGAGCGAGTGCCGTCACGGACAGTGCATAGGTTCTCATGGTGCTTCTGATTACAAACACCGTGCCGTTCGCAGGATGTGTGCAAATATCCGACATTGCTAGGCCGACCCAGCGGCACTGGGTTCGTTGACACCCAGGCCCTGCGCATCCTGGTCCCACCTCACTACTGGTGACAGCTACCGACAATTGGGGAGGGCGCTCACCATCGCAACCGCGCTTCGCGCTGCCAAGTGCCCGTGTCTTGGTAGGGGCGGTGGCTGCCCTTGGCGGAACGGAAGTTGCGCTGCGTTCTCTCATGAAAAATATGCTTATTCGTGTGCTCGTAGGGGCGGCCTGGGCGGGAGCGTGCACAGGCGTGCTGGGCTGTTCTGAATCGAGCACGACCCCTGGCGGTCAGGCCCCAACCACCAGCGAGCCGGACGGGCCACCGTACAAGCCGATCGAGCCGGCCGACGACCCCAACCTCTGGAAGCAAGTGCCGCTGCGCAGTCAAGTCCAGCTCGACGCTGGCTTGTTCGGCGGTGAAGGCATGCAGATGATCTACGGGCTGAGCTACGCGCCTTCCAACGCGAAAGTGGTCTACCTCGTGTCCGACACCTCGCAAGTATGGAAGAGCGACAATGGCGGACAGCGCTGGACGATGAAGCATCGCGGCTTCTTGTCCAACGGCGGTCTGTCGATCGTGGTCGATCCGAGCGACGAGAACATCGTGTTCGTGGCCGGCTCGCTGCAGGACAGCACGGGCTCCGACCCCGACGCGGACGGCATCTACCGCACCGTCGACGGAGGCGACAATTGGGAGCGCGTGTACGCCACTGCTTTTGCCAGCAAGAAAGGTGGCGTCAATTTCGCATTTGCCGGCGCAGCCATTTACGCCGGCACGGACGAAGAAGGCCTGCTCAAGTCGGTCGACGGGGGTGACAGCTGGACATCCGTGGCGACGCCGGCCGACGGGCCCATCGTCGACGTGCGCGTGCATCCTGCGCGCCCCGCAGTCATTTGGGTATCTGTGGTCGGTGAGGGCCTCTTTCGAATCGACGATGGCGCTCCCGTTGCCGTCGAAGCGATCAGCGCGGGAATTTCGGTTGGCGCGTACCCGCGGTCCATCGCATTGCACCCGGCCGATCCGCAGCAGCTGATCGTGTCGCTGGGCTCGGCCGGTGTCTACAAGTCACTCGATGGCGGCAAGAGCTTTGCCCCTTGCAACACGGGTCTCGATTTGGGGCAGGACGGGTTCACGTACTTGGCAAGGAGTCCAGTCGAGCCCTACGCGCTATACGCTAGCTCCTACTTGGTGGGCGGCATGCATCCCTACCATTCACAAGACAATTGCGAGAGCTGGAGCGCGCCTGAAGCGATGGATGTCGGCGACCACATTGCTGCCATTCATCCAGAGTCGAATGGCCAGTATTGGAGCACGCCCATTGCGCCGAGCCCAAGCGATGCCAATGTGGCGATTTCCTCAGGCGGTGGCAACCACATCAACAAGACCGTCACCGGCGGCAAGCATTGGACCTATTCAGGCGATGGCTATACGGGAGGGCGCGCTGGTGGCTTGACGTCCTTTGCATGGGATCGGAACGATCCCCAGCGGCTGGACGTCTTCCTCACGGATTTCGGCCCATACTCATCCAAAGATGGCGGCAAGACGTTCGCCTCGATGATGTATGAGGGTGGCTCCGCCGTGGCTGGCGCAGTGCAAGGCTCCACCATCGTGTGCGCGGCGTTTGGCCATGCAGCGGGGCTGGGGCTCTACGTCTCCCACGATGACGGCGCGGTTTGGGAGCGGGCTGGTGAGCTCGGTGCTGGCGACGAGGACCTGTTCATTGCATTTCATCCTCAGAAGCCCGACATTGTCTACGCTGGTCAATTCAAGAGTAGCGACGGTGGTCAGACTTGGGACACGCTGCCCAAGCGTGTTGTCGGTATGTTCATCGGCGACGGCGACATCGTCTACGCTTATGAGGACGACGACCCACTCGTTGCGCGCGTCGTCGTGCAATCGCTCGACGGCGGACAAAGCTGGCCCCGTGCTTTTCCGCCTACCGGCCTGAATGGCGCGGATCTCGTCCAACTCGCCGTCGACGTAGCCGATTCCGATCGCCTCTACTTGGCAACCCTCGATGGTGTGTGGATCTCCCACGATGGCGGTTGGCACACACGCGGTCCGGCCCACGGCTTGGAGCTCGATCGCTTTGGCAGCAACTACACCAGCTACCTGGCAGTGGATCCCAACCGGCCCGAGGTCATTTACGCCGGCAAGTGGATTGCGTTCAAGGGCCACGCCAACGGCGTTTTCAGGTCCACGGATCGAGGCGAGAGCTGGCAGAACATCACCTTCAACTTGGGTCCGGAGTTCACGCCTTGGGCCCTCGGTGTCAGCCCCCACGATGGGACCGTCTTCGTCGGCTCGTCTCACGGCACTTGGAAGTTGTCGCCGCCGGGTAGCGAGCTTCGGCCCTGAGTCCTTCGCTAGCGCCATCCTATTGGCCGTTCGCGGTTCTTTTCTGGGGGTCTTTGGCCAAGATCCCGCCCCACCGCTCTTGGCACGGAGCGCATCAAGTACAACCCATGGATTTGGGCTAGCCGCGCAGCGCTGCGAAGAAGGCTTGCAGCTTGCTTGGTTCTTTGACGCCTGGGGCGGACTCGACGCCGCTCGAAACGTCCAGAGCCCAGCAGCCAACCGCGTCGGCCGCGGCAGCGCTGTCAGGGCTGAGGCCACCGCTGAGGATGAGCTCGCTGCGTGCTGGGTGGTTGCGCGCGAGCGCCCAGTCGAAGCGCTTGCCGGTGCCACCGGGTGCGCCGCGTTGATACGTGTCGAGGAGCAAGCGGTCAGCGCCTACCGTAGCGGCGCTTGCCGGCGGCGGGCCCGCTTCGGGATTGCCGACTCGATGTGCTTGCCAGACCCGACAGCGCGCCGGTAGTCGCTCGCGCAGCGCCGCGATGGTGTCTGCATCCTCGTCGCCATGGAGCTGGACGGCGGCCAGCTCGAGCCGCTCGGCAGCTTCGACCATTTCGTTGATTGGCTGGTCGACGAACACGCCAACAAAGGGCAGATTAGAGGCACGCGTCAGCGTTTCGGCCTGCTCGAGGCTCAGGCTGCGAGGGGAAGGGGGCCAGAGCAAGAGACCGCCGAAGCGCGCGCCGGCTCGCTCAGAAGCCTCCACGTCCTGACCTCGCCTCAGCCCGCAGATCTTCACGCGGCCGAAGATGAGCTCGCGGACGGCATGATCGAGTCGAGGTTGGCGCATCAGCGTAGTGCCTACCAGGAAGGCGTCGACCTGCGGGCGCAGTCGCAGCACGTCGTGGTGGCTGCCGATGCCCGACTCACAGATGCGGATTCGATCGTCTGGGATCTTGCCAGCGAGTCGTTCGGTTACCGCGAGGTCAGTTTGCAGACTGCGCAGATCGCGGTTGTTGATGCCGATGATGGGCGCGTTGGCTGACAGCGCACGGGACAGCTCCTGCTCGTCGTGTACTTCCACCAGCGCGTCCATGCCCAGCTCAGCGCAGATCTCCAAACAGCCGAGCAGCAAAGCTTGATCGAGCACCGAGCACATCAACAGAATGGCGTCCGCACCGTGGCTGCGCGCTTCGTAGATCTGGTAGGGATCGACAACGAAGTCCTTGCAGAGCAGCGGTTGGTCGGCGGTTTCCCGAACCAGCCGCAGGTTCTCGAGGCTGCCTTGAAAGAAGGGCTCGTCAGTGATGACGCTGATCGCGTCGGCGAAGGGAGCATAGGTCTCGCCAATGGCGCGGGGATCGAAGTCCGCTCGAATCAGTCCTTGCGACGGCGAAGCCTTCTTGCACTCGAGGATGAAGCCGCAGTGCGGCTGGCGAAGTGCCTCGGCGAGGCTGCGGCCTGAGCGCTCGAGCTGGTCGCGAAAAGAAGGCAGTGGGCGGCTGTGTTGACGGGCCGCCACGGCCTCGTGCTTGGCGCGTAGGATCTCGTCAAGCGCCACTGCCCACCTCTGCCCAGCGCTCCAAGGTCGTCTTGGCCGTGCCGCTCTGCAAGACGTCGAGCGCTGCTTCGGTGCCGCGTCGGTGGTCCTCGCTCTTGCCGCACAACCACAAGAGTGCACCGGCGTTGATGGCCACGGCTTGGTTGTGTGCTGGTTGGCCCTTGCCTTCGAGCAGCTCCAGCAACCAGCGCGCGTTTTCGGATGGCTCGCCGCCGCGAAGCGCTTCGATGGCGCAAGTTTGCACACCCAAATCCTGCGGTCTGATCTGCAGCTCGCGTACCTGGCCACCTTCGAGCAATGCCGCGGTGGTGGGGGCGTGCAGCGCAATCTCGTCGAGCCCGCCGCCATGGACCACGAGCGCCCGCTCGCAGCCCAACAGGCCCAGCGTCTCGGCCAACGGCACGCAGCGGTCGGGATCGTAGACGCCCAAGAGCTGTACGCGCGGTGAGGCGGGATTGGACAAGGGACCCAGCAAGTTGAAGATGGTGCGTACCGCCAGCCCCCGCCGCACCGGCATGGCGTGGCGAACTGCTGCGTGATACTGCGGCGCGAACAAGAAGCAGATCCCTGCCTCTCGCAAACAACGCAGAGATTGCTCTGGCGGCAAGTCGATGCGCACACCGCATTGCTCGAGCACGTCGGCCGAGCCGCAGCGCGACGAGATGCTGCGGTTACCGTGCTTGGCTACGACCACGCCCCCCGCCGCCGCCACCAGAGCCGCGGCCGTGGAGATGTTGACCGTCTGGGCGCCGTCGCCGCCCGTGCCGCAGCTATCGGCCACCTCGAGCTCGGCTGTATCCAGCTTCAGCGCGGCTTGGCGCATGGCCGTGGCGGCCCCTGCGATCTCCGCAGGCGTTTCGCCCTTGCTCTTGAGGGCGATCAACACGGCGCAGATTTGCAGCTCGGTCAGCTGCCCGGCCATGACGGCGGCAAACAGCGTCAGGCTCTGCTCGTGGCTCATGTCCTGGCCGCTGCAGAGCGACTCGAGGCAGCGGCGAAAGTCGAATGGCTCAGTCATTGGTCTGTTCGTTGGTGTGGTCAGAGGCCCAGCGGATCACGCCCTCGAGCAGTTTGCCACCTGCCGGTGTGAGGATCGACTCGGGGTGAAACTGCACGCCCGCGATGAGCGCTTCGCGGTGTTCGACTGCCATCACCATACCCCCCTCGAGCCAAGCGGTGACCTCGAGCTCGTCCGGTACCCGCTCCGCTACCAATGAATGGTAACGGGCGACCGGCAGGGGCAGCGGCAGGTTAGCCATCAGACCCTTGTGGGCGTGCAGCACGCGGTCACTCTTTCCGTGCACCACTTCGCCTGCGTAGCCCACTTTGCCCCCGAACGCCTCGATGATGGCCTGATGACCGAGGCACACACCAAACAGCGGGACCTTGCCCTTGGCCAACCGGATGAGCTCGATGCAGCAGCCCGCTTGGGACGGGGCGCTCGGACCGGGTGACAGCACGATGAGACGGGGCGCAGGGCGCGCCATGATCAGCGCGAGGGCGCGCTCGGCAGTGACGTCGTTGCGCCAGATGTCGACCTCGCCGCCGCGTTTGCGTAGCTCGTCGACCAGGTTGAAGCTGAAGGAGTCGAAGTTGTCGATCAGCAGGACGTTCATCGGCTGTCCTCCGGAGGCTCAGCTCCAATCGACGCGGCCAGCGCTACCAGAACAGCTTGTGCTTTGCGCCGCGTCTCTTCGGCCTCGGAGACAGGATCGGAATCGTAGACGACGCCGCAGCCTGCGCGCACATGGGCCGCGCCCTCGATGACCAGCGCCGAGCGAATGACGATGCAGCTGTCGAACTGACCATCGCTGCGCAAATAGCCCACCGCGCCGCCATAAGGACCACGCCGGTTCGGCTCGAAACCGCGCAATAGCTCAGCGGCCTTCAGCTTCGGCGCACCCATCAGCGTGCCCATGTTCATCGTGGCCACGTAAGCGTGCAATGCGTCGAGACCTTTACGCAGCTGGCCCGAGACCGCAGAAACCAAGTGCATGACGTGCGAGTAGCGCACCACGTCGAGCAAGCTGTCCACATAGCGGCTGCCTGGCTCGCTGACGCGGGCGACGTCGTTGCGTGCCAAGTCCACCAGCATCATGTGTTCGGCTACCTCTTTGTGATCGAGACGTAGCTCGGCTTCGATGCGGGTGTCGAGATCGGCATCGATGCGCCCGTCGGCGTGACGACCGCGCTGGCGGGTGCCGGCGATGGGGCTGATGGTCAGTCTCGCTGGCGAGCCCGCGACGGTCAGCGCGCTCTCGGGCGAGGCACCGAACAAGCAGCCGCGCTCCGAGCGAATGAAGAACATGTACGGGCTCGGGTTGAGCGCCCGCAAGCAGTCATATGCAGCCAGGGGATCGGGGCAGGGCAGGGAGAAGCTGCGTGAGGGAACAATTTGGAACACGTCGCCGCAGACGATGTGCTCCTTCAGCTTGTCGACCAAAGCGGCGAAGCGTTGATCATCGCAATCCACAGTGGGCTCGCGCGACAATGGTGTGGCGCGGATGCGCGCCGCGCGGCTCGCTTGATCAGATTGCTCAGCGGGGCTTTCGAGGCAGCGCTGCGCCAACGCTGGCATCGCTCGCTGGGCGTCGTGATAAGCGACCTCGGCGTTTGCGCCGCCATAAACGTAATGCAGCAGGGTGCACTTGCGCTCTGCGTGCTGAATCCAGATCAGCTCTTCGGCTAGCCACAGCTCGAAATCCGGCCAGCCTGTGGGGTCTGCTTTCGGCGCTGGCAGTGCCTCGTAGGCGCCGAGCAAATCGTAGGCAAAGGAGCCCGCAACCAGTGGCGGCAACACTGGCTCGCCGCCCACGGGCTCGAGGCCGAGCACCATGGCGCGTACCGCGTCGAGCGGGCAGGGCGCGGCCAGGCGTTCACGTTCGCTAGCTCCTTGCAGAGCAGGAACAAAGTCTGCGCGCAGCTGTCCGGCGTCCTCATCGAAGCTGACCTGCGTGGACTTCTGGCTCGGGTCGTCATCTTCGCCGCCGAGCCGTTTGGCCAGCCAGGGTAAGACACTGCGGCCATTGGCGCTCAGCGCTGTCACCTCGACCCGTCGATTGTGGCAACGCAGCCGTAGCGCGGCGCGAGACATGACCAGGCTCGTCTCGCCACGCACGTTGCTCTGATCGGCGGACTGCAGCAGCAGCGTGTCGTCGCGTCGTCCGCCATCGCAGAGCGTGGCGTACAGCGCGATGGGATCAGGGCAAGCGTCGAGCGTACGGCTCAAGGCGGCTACTTGACGGGCTCTGATCGGTGGCGCCTTCACAGCTTCTTGCCAGCTGCTTGTACAAAGGGCGCGAGTCCTCGCATCAGCGCTTCGAACTGCTCTGGGAACAAAGACTGCTCACCGTCCGACCACGCCTCGGCTGGATTGCAATGCACCTCCACCATGATTCCGTCTGCGCCGCAGGCTACCGCGGCTCGGGCCATGGGCTCGACCAAATCACGCCGGCCGGTGCCGTGCGATGGATCGACCAGCACCGGCAAATGACTGCGCTGCTTGATGAATGGTACGGCGTTGAGATCCAGGGTATTGCGTGTGGCGGTTTCGAAAGTACGGATCCCGCGTTCGCAAAGCACCACATCGGCGTTGCCCTCGCTGACGATGTATTCGGCAGCGAGCAATAGATCCTTGATGGTCGCAGCCATGCCTCGTTTGAGCACTACTGGTTTTCCGCAATCGCCGAGCGCCTTGAGCAGCCGGTAGTTCTGCATGTTGCGGGCGCCTACTTGCAACGCGTCGGCGTGCTCGGTGACTGCTGCTACGTCAGCGACCTCAATCACCTCGGTCACGATTGGAATGCTCAGCGCGCTACCTGTCTGCTTCAGGATCTGCAGCCCCTCTAGGCCCAGGCCCTGGAAGCTGTAGGGGCTGGTGCGGGGCTTGAACGCGCCTCCGCGCAGCGCGTGGCCCCCGGCCGCTTTGACCTGCTCGGCGGTGGCGTGCATTTGCTCGGCAGACTCCACAGCGCAGGGTCCGGCGATGACCATGAAGTGGTCGCCACCAATGGCGGCGTTACCGATCTTCACGATGCTGTCATGGCTGTGGATCTCGCGACTGACGAGCTTGTAGGGCGCCAGGATGGCCTTGACGCTTTCGACCAGTGGGTGGCTCTCGAGGTGCAAACGCGCCAGTACCCGCTCATCACCCAGCGCGCCCAGCACGGTGCGCTCGCTGCCTGGCATGTACAGCGACTTGAGGCCCTCGCCTTCGATCTTCTCGAGCAGCTCGTCTGCCTGTTCTTTGGTGGCGCCTCGCTTCAGAACAATGATCATTTTGTGGCCTCAGCGGGGATTGTAGTCAGCCCACACCACAAATCGGAAAAGGACTTACTGGTCCGCTGTGCGACGTAGTCGAGTGTCGTCGCGCCACCGCCCAGCAGCTCCGTCCGTCGAGTGAAAGCGGCAGCCGGTACATTGACACTCCAGCAAACAATGGATAACGTAACGTAACGGCATAATTGAGGTGCCGCGGAGGATCAGATGGTATCTAGTCAGACAAGTGCACAAAAGCCGGCCGGCGATTCGGCTGCTCCCGTCTCAGCCAGCGGTGCGGCTGGCCTCGTGATCACGGTAGCCGAGGTGCTCGAACGCAAAGGCGCTGGTGTGCATTCCGTTGCGCCTAGCGCCACCGTTTACGAAGCGCTCGAGCTGATGGCGAGCAAGGATGTGGGCGCCCTGATCGTTCTCGAAGGCCGCGAGCTGAAGGGGATCTTCTCGGAGCGCGACTATGCGCGCCGCTTGATTCTGCTGGGCAAGGCATCCAAGGACACGCCCGTGGGGTCAGTCATGAGCTCCAAAGTCGTCTGTGTACAGCCGGAGCGGACGATGGACGAATGCATGGCGCTGATGACGGACAAGCACATTCGGCACTTGCCAGTGGAATCCGGCGGGCGAGTCATCGGTGTGATTTCGATTGGCGACGTCGTCAAAGCGGTGATCAGCACTCAGCGTTTCGTCATCGAGCAGCTAGAGCACTACATCGCTGGCGTCTGAGCCTCACTTGCCGAGCTCGAGCTCGATGAGCTCGTGTCTCATGTGCAGCTCGAAGAAGTTGTCATCGACTTCCAGCACTTTCAAACCGGGGTGCTCAGTCGAAAAGTAGGCGGTCCTGTTCGAGCTCTGCGCTTCGTCGGTTCGCGCCCGGTGGTAGACGATGCAACGAAAGGTTCCCGCTTTCACCGTGATGGTCTGCTGCCCTCGTCGCGTGCCGATGGGCCATGGCCACAGCTCCGAACCGCCCCAGGTGGTTTCACGTACGGTAGATTTGACCTCGCCTTTGCCAATCGACTTCGAAGGCTTGGTCGAGCGCCGTGTGTAGCCTTCGTTCGTCGCCGCGAGCACCTCGAAGCGCTCGTGGAAGAAGCGACTCTTGTTCTTCTTCGGATCAGTCAGCGTGATCCGGTGGGTCGTGACGAAGCCTGGGCGATACAGTTTCTTGAGGTCGACTTCACCAAACGGTACCGGCACCTTGGGCACCGCCACGCTAGCGCTGGTGGCCGGGTTGTACTCCATCACGTCCACCGTTTCCGGCTTCGTCAATGGTGGCAGAGGCTCTGTCTTGGGTGCAGTCGAGCAACCAGCGAGCAGCATGGATACGAGCGCCTGACCGATGGCGATTCGCAGCAAGCAGTTCATCATGGGGCTTCTTCGCGGATGGTCGTCAGCACTGGCCAGAAATCGGGGAAGGACTTGCTGACGCAGTGGGGCTGGCTGACCTTGAGGGTTGGGATACGCAGCGAGATGATTCCGAAAGCCATGGCCATGCGGTGATCGCTCTCTGGATCGAGACGCACGGTCGAGGAAGGCAGCGCGGCGAGCGGCTCCAAGTCCAGCCCGTCATCGTGCTCGCGCGCGTCGGCGCCGAGCAGCCGAAACCCGCGGCAGAGCACATGGACTCGGTCGCACTCTTTGATGCGCGTGTGGGCGGCGCCACGGATCCGAGTTGGCTGCTTGGCGAACAAGCAAGCAGCCGCGAGCGGGGCGATGAGATCTGGCGCGTCGGTGAGGTCGAAGTCGTTACGCTCACACTGGTCGATTTGCTCGAGCATCGTGGCGATGACCGCGTCGCCCTGGAGCGAGGCCCGCGCCGACTCGGTGCTCGATAGCCCCGCAGGCAATATGGGATGGCCGAGGATGCGACCGGCGGCCAAGATGAACGCCGCGGCGGACCAGTCGGGCTCCACCGTGACCCGGCGCTCACTCGCAGCGCCGTATCCGCCTGGGCGTACCAAAATGGTGCGCTCCGTTGGCCAGCTCACCTCGGCGCCAGCTTGCTGCATCATGGCCACCGTCATGCGCAGATAGGGAACGCTCACCAACTGTCCGCTCAGCTCGAGCTCGAGACCCTGCTCCAAGCGTGGGGCGACCATCATCAGCCCGCTGGCGTATTGGCTGGAAAGCGAGGTGTCGACGCTCACGCGTCGCGGCGCTGGCTGCTCGCGTGACAGCTCGATGGGGGGGCAGCCCTCCTTGCCCAAGTAGCGCACCCGCACGCCCATGGCCGTGAGACTCTCGCCTAGCGGGCCGATGGGGCGCTTGCGCATGTGGGCGTCACCGTCGACTACGAGCGCACCATCGCTGATGAGTGACAAACAAGAGCAGAAGCGCACGGCGGTGCCTGCGTTACCGCAGGTCACGGTTCTACCCTGGGCCTTCAACCTACCGCTCGGCACCACCCGTGCTTGTGCATCGCCCCATTCGATCTGAGTACCGAGCGCCGTAAGCGCCGCCCGTAAGTGGCGTGAGTCGTCACAGTCGAGGGGTCGCTCGATCAGCGTCGGTGAGGGCGCCAGGGCAGCAACGAACAGCGCGCGCTGGGTCATGCTCTTGCTAGTGGGCACGTCGACGCACAAGCTCATGGCAGCAGCTCCTCTAGCTCCTCGGGCGAGACCGGCTCGCGTAGCAGCCAGCTCATCTGTTGAGCGCCTTGGTGCACCCACATCCTCTGGGCGTCGAGCGTAATCGCTCCATTCTGCCGTGCCCGCTCCAGCAGCCGTGAGCCGCCTTTGCCGATGGCCAAGTCGAACACCACCGCCGCCTGCAGGGGTGCGTTTTCGGGCCACGGGCTCGCGCTCGGGCCGCAGATGGGCGTGGCGTTGATGAGGATCACCCCGGACAGCTGGGTGTCGCCGCGCTCATCCCATGGAACCTGCTGGCCGCCCAGAGAAGCTGCGCGCGCTTGGTTTCGCGCGCTCACCAGAAGATTGAGCCCGAGGGAGCGGCAGGCATGAGCAGCGGCCCGTGCCGCGCCGCCGCTGCCGAGAATCAGGGCGCGTTTGTGGTTGGAACAATTGGCCAGCGGCGCACGCACGCCTTCGACGTCGGTGTTGGTACCTTGCCAGCGTGCTGCACCGTCCGAAGCCGGCCGCAGCGAATTGACCGCGCCGGTCTCGCAGGCGATTGGCTCAGGCGCGCACAGAGCGAACGCTTCGTCCTTTAGTGGCATGGTTACGCTGAGCCCCTGGGTGCCGAGTCGCTCGAGCAGAGGCCACAGTGCCCGGAGCGAAGTGCTGACCACCGGCACGTAACTCTCGCTGCGCCCACGCCTCCGGAACAACTGGTTATAGACCGCCGGGCCCACCGAGCTCATCACCTGCTCGGCGCCAACCAAGC
>CAZRGL010000166.1:485-18523 GCA_964599485.1 uncultured Polyangiaceae bacterium | reverse complement strand
ATCCACCCGCCCATTCGTGCAATCGAGCACGCCGCCAGTGACGACGAGCACGACAAGGACGACATGGACGACGAGGACGATAAGAAGGACGACAGCGAGGGCGATTCGAAGTGACCGCACCCCACCTCGGCCCGGGCACGCAGGTAGCCGGCAAGTACACGATACGTGCGCTTCTTGGTTTCACCGGGGAGGTGGCGACCTACCACGCTGCGAGCAACGTCGGTCAGGAGGTCGTGCTCAAGTTGTTCGACCCAGCGCTCGGCCAGCGCGCCGACGTCATGTCGAAGCTCGAGCGTGTACGCGCACAAGTAGCCGCCCTGCCGCCCGATGGCGTCGTGCCGGTGTTCGACTTCGGCTACGACATGACCACCAGCGCACCCTTCTCCGTCTGTGAGAAGCTCCAAATCCCGTCGCTGTCCAAGCTGGTCGAGACCGGGCCGTTGTCCGCAGAGGTCGTCGCCAGCGTCATGCAGAACGTGGCGCGCGTGCTCGAGGCAGCCCACGCCCAGCAACTGTTTCATCATGCGCTCAAGCCAACGAACATCTTCGTGGGGCCGGCGCCGCACTACCCCGTGCGCATCACAGATTTCGGTGCGAGCGTGGTGCGATCGACCAGCCCAACCCACGAGGCATACGCGCAATCCGCGCCATGGTGGGCTCCCGAGCAAATGCAACCAGCCGCCGTCATCGGCGGCCCTGCCGATGTGTTTGCCGCAGCGCTGGTCGTCTTCTACTCCTTGACCGGTCGCTCGTTCTGGCTTTCCTGTCAGACCAGTCCGCCAGATTTGCCCAAT
Organism: uncultured Polyangiaceae bacterium; assembly: GCA_964599485.1. Taxonomy (GTDB): domain Bacteria; phylum Myxococcota_A; class Polyangia; order Polyangiales; family Polyangiaceae; genus JAPYTK01. The sequence goes on along the minus strand of CAZRGL010000166.1, from coordinate 17,729 downwards.
TGGCAAATCGAAATCATGGGAGCAAGACCGCCCGTCTCACAGCGAGCAGCCGAATTCGGCGGCACGATCAATGCGGCTATCGACGGGGTGTTTGCCCGGGCACTATCAGTCAACCAGCCCGACAGGCCCCACAGTCTTGCCGAGCTTGCTACCGTTTTGCAGGGCGCTCCCGCTGGTGGTTATCAGAACCAGCCGGCGGTGAAGACCATTGCACTACCGGAAATGGACTTCCCACAAGGGGGCAATGCATACCCGCCAGCGCCCCAGCCGCAAGCCCAACCCTATGGTGCACCGCAGCAGTCGAATCCAGGCTACCCTGCGTCGCCACATGGTCAAGGAGCGCCAGCACAAGGGCCGGCACACGCTCCGCACGCACAGGCTCCAGCCGCTCAGGCTCCAGCCGCTCAGGCTCCAACTGCTGGGGGCCCTGGCGGCTATGCACCCGCTCCCGGCGCACCCCAGCCGGCAGCGGCGCATGGTCTTTCCGATCCTGGGATCACCCCTGGGTTGCCGCCGTTTCCGGCAACACCGGTGAAGAAGAAGAGATCCGGTTCCACCGTACCGATCATCATTAGCGTGGTTGTGGCCCTGCTCGTTGGGGGCGGAGCCGTGGCGTATCTGTTCCTTCGTGAGCCCGCCGAGACCACCGCCGAAACCACTGCGGCGAGCAGCAGCGCCAATGAGGATCAGGGCGCACCGACAGGATCAGCGCAAGAAGACACAGGCTCCGGCAGCGAGTCGGCCGGTCCCGCTGCGGACACCGGATCTGACGATGCAGGCGCAGAGCCGGAGAAAGTGGAGATCGAGCTGACCTGCAAACCAGATTGCGATGAGCTTTTGGTCGACAATGAAAAGGTCGACCTCGACGAGCATAAGAAGAACGACAACAAGCTGAGCTTGTTACCGGGCAAACACACGCTCGAGGCGCGCAAGGCGGGTTATTACACCCGCAAAGAGACAATCGTGATCGAGGCGGACAAGCCGACCCAAAAAGAGCTCCCATTGCAGCGTCGCCGCAAGAGGCAAGTGCCAAAGCCCTGCGGGCAGTTCCTCAACCCGTGTCGTTAGCCTGAGACATTCGCCGCTGGCCCGAATCATTCGCCGCTGGCCGGGCACCACTGCTGCGGGTTAGTTGGTCGACGCCAATCTAGTCGTTCTTGTCGGCATAACATAGCGCTTCGAGCCATTCGTTTGGGTGGCTTGTGGCACAAGCAGCTACATTTATGGTCATTACTGCTTGACGAGACACCCTTGTGTTGCATATTTCGTCATGACTCGGTGCAAGGCACCAAGGAAGGAACGTCAAATGGCTAAGTTGGATCCCTTTTCCGCGCAAATCGTAACGCTCGTTCGCAATATGTCGGACGATGCCATTCTCGAACTCGTTCGTAACCAGCTCGGTGTGGAGCATGGCGCGGCTACGTTAACGGTAGCAGCTGCTGTTGCCCCCACCCCGCAGAAGAGGCGCCGCCGCCGCGCGAAGAAGACCGTTGCTGCCAAATTGGTTGCTAAGCCCACCAAGAAAGTCAGTCGCAAAAAGCGTACACAACCAAAGAAGCGCGCTCCCAGTGATGCGCGGCAGAAGCTGCTGTCCACCGTCGAACGCGTTATCAAGTCCTCCAAGGGCCTGAGCGCCAGCGAGATTTCCAAGCGCGTCAAGCTGCCGCAGACGCGCGTCGCCGCGGCCGTGCGAGAGCTCAAGAGCTCCAAGCGCATTTTCCAGGGTGGCGATCGTCGATTCGCGCGTTATGCGGGGGATGCTCGAACGGCACAGTCGGCCAGCGTAAAAGCGCGCAAATCAGCGGCTGGTCCGCGGCGCAAGTAACACGCCGAGCAAGAATTCGCTGTGCATGAATTTGCACAGTCGGGATTCAGCATAGACATTTGGAACGAGCGGGGGGAATGCTCCCGCTCGTTTCATTTTGGAACACCTGAGCGCCATTTGCGCTTTGCGGATTGGCTACGGCGGGCCCCAGTGGTCGCCGTTGTCGTCGGACGCGAGAATGAACCAGCCACGCTTGCTGGTTCCGGTAATGTCGGCGGAGACGAGAAGCAGTAGCCGGCCGGGCATACGGACCAATGCGCCGAGCTCGAGCCTGCCACGATCCGACTTGCCTTCGCCAACTGTCCGCGGAAGCTCGAAGGTCACACCCAGGTCGCGCGATTGGGCCATGTACATGCCCCAACGTGCGCCCGCGCGCGCCTGCAGAATGGCCACCAGGCCGGTCTTGGTCGGAGCGGACCATATGCTGCGCTCATGTTTCTCGGACCATGGCGCGAATGGTGGTGATTTGGGCTTGGCGCATTTGCCGGCCACGGTGCACCGCACCAGTTGGGGTTGCGCACTCGTGGCCTTCTTGGGTGTTTCACTAGTCTCGACCACTACGGCTTCTGGCCCGCACCCAAAGCGTTGCTCCTTGCCTGCAGGGAGCTTGAACGCAAAAGCGCGAGTTCCCGAGACGCCTACGAGCTGTGCCTGGCCGCCCACCACCACGCGCTGAAAAGACCACGCGCCCGACTCGCAACCCGGCCCCACGCTGAGGGTTGCCGCGCTGTTGCCGTCTGCACGCGCGCCGGGGATTGCGCTTGCCGGGCCTAAAGACTCACCAGCAAGCGGCCAGGGTCGCACTTGGATCGAGCCGCCTGTTACCGCCAGCATTTGAGCCGGTCGGCCATAGGGAACAGTTACGATGCCGCTGCCGGACAAGGTCGTGGGTTTGGGTGCTGCACCGCCGCCTGAAACGCTGAACGCGGCCAATGGTGAACGGCCTCGATCGAGGATCATCGATACCTGACCATCCTTGAGCACAGCCGGAGCAGCAATCCCCCCGCTGATGGTGACGTTCTTCAGGTTGTCACTGTCCGGGAAGAAAGAACGAGGTCCCCTCAGCTCCGTGGCGTCAGCTGCGGCGAACCAGAGCTCGCCGTTTTCTATTGTCGCGAAGCGCCCCTTAGCGACCTTCATTTTGCGGCGGTCTCCACTCACTAGTGCGAGTCCGCCGTTCTTGCCCACACCCCAGCTCGTCCATTTCTTTGCTTTTGCCTTGAATGACGTCCAGGTTCGGCCTCTGTCGTTGCTCCGAAGTGCGATTGCCCTTTCTAGGGATCGCCCGACGAGCACCACACCAGTGTCGCTCAATGGATAAGCGCTCAACCATTTCGTTGAAGTGGGGGCCAGATCTGCACGCAAGCCGAGGCCAGAGCCGATTTCGGTAGCGACCAGGTCCGCAGAAGCTCCCCCAGGGCTTGGCGGAGCCGGTAGTGGCACTGTTTCCTCCTTCTTCTTGCAGCCAAGAGCCAGCAGCAAGCAGACGGCTCCCGCCGTTAGGCTGAAGGTCCCACGATGCATGACGCCCCGTGCTGTATTCGACCCCGGTTGCCCATTCGAGCGTTGCCTATTCGACTGGATCGGCGTCCATACAACACCGGAACCCGGTGGAGTAGTCGTAGTATTTGAACGAGTGGGCTGTCGTCGCATAGTTGCACCCTTCGCCGTTGATGCGTGTGTCCAAGTAGAACCCGCCTCGGAAGGTCCCTGACGCATCCTCGATCCACTCGTGCAGGTTGCCCACCATGTCGTAGGCACCGTAGTCGTTCGTGCACTCGGCGCGTTCGCCGGTCTTGCGTAGTGTGTTCTTGAGCTGGTTGATGAGTGGATGCTCCATGCCCTCGTACCACATTCGGTCCGCTGGCAAACGAAGCCTGCTCGTTACCTCGGCAACGGGATGGACGGGTCGTCCGTCGTCGTTGCATTTGCGCTTTTTACGGAGCTGGCCGTACGGGTACATGGTGCGCTTGGGTCCGCGGCAAGCCGCGCCCCACTCAGCCGCTGTGCACAAGCGTTTGCCCGACGTCTCGCAAGCCCGTTGGGCGTCCTTGCCCGATATGTAGGCTTGCGGCACGACGCTGGGCCTGGACACAGCGCGCAACCGACCTTTGGCACCTTTCAACGGGTAAAACGGGGACCAGGACCGCTCTTCTTTGCCTGCCTTGTAGAGCAGCAGCGAGGATTCCCACTTGTCTACGCAGACGTCATCGAGCACCAAAACCATCTCGGCGGGACAGCGGGAGGCATCAAGGGCCACTTGGCTTCCCAAGTCGGCCTTGGATGGTTGCTGTGCTTCTGCCGGGGCCTTTGCGATTGGGTTCGGGCTGTGGCGTCGTTGGCCGGGTACGATGGCTGGCTTTGCCGTCGCTGAGCTCGTGCTTGCTGAAGCCAGCCGCCCCTGTTTTTGAGGAGCGGGCAAGCTCATGTGCATGGGGCCCTCTTGGGGCGGCGCCCAGCCGTCTGAGGACATCGGCAGCACACCGCTTGCGCCGCAGCCTGTTGCCACGACAAGCAACGCCAAAGGAGAGAGGGCGACGGCGTGCTTTGCTGTCATTCGGAGCCAACCATGGCGAGTGCGGGCGCTTGCAAGGTGCCGCTTCGACGCGGACCTTCGCTATGAGTTTGCCAGTTTCAGGGTGGGTCTTCACCCATTTCGTGCGCCAAGAATGTGCGGATTGCGCTGCCGCGCCGCGTCAACGGCTCGTCACCCTGCTAGGGTCAGCACCTGATCGAGGCAGGTGTCGTACCGGTCTTGGCACACGCCTTCGGTCTCGTTCATGCAGTTGAGCATCTCGAGCAAGCCATCGTCGTTGAAGGGATTGAGCTCCCAGCTGCAGCGCGCGACGTCGAGGGGCTGGCTCACCTCTGCACAGGCGTTCGCCCAGCTGCCGCACACCTGAGCGATGTAGCCACTTTCGCAGGCATCGCCGTACATGGAGGCGACGCAGCCAGCGACGAGGTCCTCGTTGCAGCTGTCGGCAGCGTCTATCTGGGTCAAACAAGAATGCAGCTCCTCAGCTTGGCCGCCGTTATAGATCTCGAAGGCCCGCTCACAGCTGGCGAAGCCGAGGCTGGGTAGCTCGCCGCAGCTCACCGTTGCCATGAGCAAATCGGCACAGGAGTCAGCCTTCATGCCCGTTCCGAACTCCTCGGTGCACTCGAGATCATCGGCTCCTGAGCCGCCCGATCCCGTCTCGCCGCCCCCAGTGCCGCCCGTTGCAGTGTCGCCACCTGCGCCTCCGCCGCCCTGTTCCGCGGCGCCGCCTTGGCTTGATGACGTCTCTGAGGTGTCGTCGTCTTCGATGAGCACCTGCTCCCAGGTGTCATCTCCACCTACACCTCGTGGGCCATCGTCGAGATAAATGACACAGCCGCTCGAGCCTAGAGCTGCACAAGCCGCGAGCAACCCCAGCGTGGAGCCAAATCGATAGATCATGTTGAGCCTCTTTGAAGAAAGGGAAGGTATTGGGTAGTTGCTTGTTCGACGTTCCGGGCGCTGCAGATCTTCAAACGGTGCTCTTGCTGCAGATCCGTTCAGGTAAGTGATATTTCCACACTCAGTACTTGCGAGGCGCACGCCGAGTTGCTAAGTAGCCGGCTCGTTTCGGCGAAAATCGGTCTGCTTGCGGGTCGGGGATCGTCGAACTCGTAACGGCGCTTTCGGGCGCTGTCTGTTCCATCGGCCGGTGTGCGAGAAATCGCGGCCGTCGCGATGGAAGGCCTGGGTTTTTCGCCCTCAGGCAGCGATTCGGAGCGTACGACGAGAAAAAATCGAACCAAGCTGAGATGACCGTGGTGGCCGAGGCCACGGCGGCCTTCAGGCAGGGACCCAGAAGATGCTGAGCAAAGCCAGTGCAAGGTTTTCCAAGATTGCGCCCCGAAAGGCGCGCATGATCGCCAACCTGGTGCGCGGCCGAGATGTGGCCGAGGCGATACAAATCTTGCAGTTCACCAACAAGAGCGGAGCGCGGGTAATCCGTCAACTGCTCGACAGCGCCGTCGCCAACGCCCGTCAAAGCGGTGCCGATGTCGACCTGCTGTTCGTGAGCAAGGCAACGGTAGACAAGGCGCCCAACAGGTTTTTCCGTCGCTGGAGACCGAGGGCGATGGGCCGTGCCACCCGTGTAGTCAAGGGAGTTTCACACATCGCGATCGAGCTCGATCAGCGCGAGGATTGACGAATTATGGGACAAAAGACCCATCCCTACGGTTTCCGCGTTGGCGTCATCAAGACGTGGAGCAGCAAGTGGTACCAATTCGGTGACAAGTACCGCGACTGGCTGCATCAGGACTTCCGGATCAAGCGCGCCATCAAGAAGTATCTCTACAACGCCAGCATCGCTGGTGTTGAGATTGAGCGCGCTGCCAGCCGCGCCAAAGTGATCGTCTTCACGGCAAGGCCGGGAATGGTCATTGGCAAGGGCGGTAAAGGCATCGAGATCCTCAAGACGGGGAACATGAAGAGCGCCGGCAAGGACGAGCAGAAGTTCCCCGGCGTAGTCTCGTTCACGCACAACGAGGTCTTCATCGACGTCCAAGAGGTTCGCAAAGCCGAGACGAACGCTCAGCTCGTTGCCGAGAACGTGGCGGCCCAGCTGGAACGACGAATCGCATTTCGGCGTGCCATGAAGAAAGCCGTCGCCATTGCGATGAAGTTCGGTGCGAAGGGCATCCGCATTCGCTGTGCTGGTCGACTGGGTGGCTCGGACATGGCCCGGGTCGAGACCTATCGCGAGGGCCGCGTGCCGCTGCACACGCTTCGCGCAGACATCGAGTTCGGCCTCGCCGAAGCCAAGACGAAGGTCGGCATGATCGGCGTCAAGGTGTGGATTTTCAAAGGCGAGGTGCTGCAACGCAAAGCACGCACCATCGGGGCCTGAGCCGCGAGACGCTATTAGATCGGTAGAGGACGGCAATGCTGCAACCGAAGAAAACCAAATTCCGCAAAGCCCAAAAAGGACGCAACCGTGGTCTGGCGTGGCGCGGAAGCAATGTGTCGTTCGGCGACTTTGGGCTGCAAGTCATCGAGCCTGGACGCATCACAGCGCGGCAGATTGAGGCCGCTCGTATGGCCATTCAGCGGCACTGCAAGCGCGCTGGCAAGCTGTGGATTCGCGTCTTCCCAGCGCTGCCCGTAACCAAGAAACCACTCGAGGTTCGCATGGGTGGCGGCAAGGGCTCGCCTGAAGAATGGGTCGCGCCGGTCAAGCCGGGACGCATCCTCTATGAGCTCGCTGGTGTGCCCGAGAGCACCGCCCGCGAAGCTTTCCGAATCGCCGGGCACAAGTTGCCATTGGCAGTTCGTTTCATTTTCCGAGACGCCCTCTAGAGCTACGGGGAGCAAGTACGTGGACATTACCGAACTACGCGATTGCACCGACGAGCGATTGGTTGAGCTCGAGGCAACGTTGCGCCGTCAGATCTTCGACGCACGCATCAAGAACTTCACCAATCAGCTGGACGATACGGCCTCGATTCGGCGTGCTCGCCGCGATTTGGCCCGTGTGAAGACAATTCTCAACGAGCGCACAGACAATGGCGCCGAGGAGGCTGAGACCGATGGCTGATACAGCGGCAACGGCCCCGAGCAGCGAGGCTCCCAAGAGCAAAGCCCAGCAGGGCGAGAAGAGGAGCTTTCGCCGGAAGCTCCTCGGCAAAGTGAAGAGCAACAAGATGGACAAGACCGTCGTGGTCGAGGTCACCCGTCGTTACGTCGAGCCGAAGTACAAGAAGTACCTCCGCTCCCACAAGAGCTATAAAGCTCACGACGAGAACAACGAGTACTTCCCCGGCGACCGCGTCGAAATCGAAGAACATCGTCCTCTCTCCAAGCAGAAGCGCTGGGTCGTGACGCGCCTGATCGCCGCCTCGGCCGATCGCGTCGCAAGCAAGTAGTAAGGAGCGTCGAGATGATTCAGGTCGAGAGCGAGTTCGAGATCGCCGACAACTCCGGCGCAAAGAAAGTCCGCTGCATCAAGGTGCTCGGTGGCTCCCGCCGTCGCTACGCTGGGCTCGGCGACATCGTCGTGGTGTCGATCAAAGAGTGCTTGCCGAACACCAAGGTCAAGAAGGGCGAAATCGCCCGCGCCGTCATCGTGCGCACTGCCCAAGAGCATCGCCGTGAAGATGGCAGCTACATCAAGTTCGACAAGAACAGCGCGGTGCTGCTCAATCCGCAGAAGGAGCCGATCGGCACCCGAATCTTCGGACCGGTTGCTCGCGAGCTGCGCGCCCGCAAGTTCATGAAAATCGTGTCGCTTGCTCCGGAGGTGTTGTGATGGAGCGGCTGAGAGTTGGAGATTTCGTCCAGGTGATCGCCGGTCGCGAAAAAGGCAAGCGCGGCAAGGTGACCAAGTTGCTATCGGCCCATGGTCGCGTTGTCGTCGAGGGGCTGAACATGGTGACGCGCCATGAGCGACCGAGCCAAAGCAATAACGAAGGTGGCCGCATTCAAAAGGAAGCGCCACTGGCCGTCTCGAACGTGATGCTCATCGATGCCGACAGCGACAAGCCGACACGCATCAGGCTCGCAGTCGACGAAGACGGCAACAGTGAGCGTGTCGCGGTGAGCGGAGCGGCGCTCAAGCAGGGTTGAGGCGAGCGATGGCGAAGAAAGACGAAAAGAAGGGCAAGAAGGGCAAGGGGGCCAAGAAGGGCGCCAATGTCGAGTCGCACGACTATGCCGCGGATTATGTACCGCGCTTCGAGGCCCTCTATCACGAGCGCGTGCGCGCTGGGCTCAAAGAGAAGTTCGCATACACGAACCCAATGAAGATTCCACGATTGCAGAAGATCGTGGTCAACATGGGGCTCGGCGAAGCGGTGGCAAACCCCAAACTGATCGACTCTGCCAAAGACGACCTGCGGCAGATCACTGGTCAGCAACCGATCGTGCGACGAGCGCGCAAGTCAATCGCTGGCTTCAAGTTGCGAGCCGGACTCGCCATTGGCGTGAAGGTGACGCTGCGACGCAACAAGATGTGGGAATTTGCCGATCGCTTGTTCAGCATCGCCCTGCCGCGCGTACGCGACTTCAAAGGTGTCTCCCCCAAAGGCTTCGACGGCCAGGGGAACTTCACTATGGGAATCAAGGAGCAAATCATCTTTCCCGAGATCGACTACGACAAGGTCGACGCGATCCGTGGAATGAATATCTCCTTTGTGACGACTGCCCCGACAAATGAAGAGGGGCGGGAGCTGTTGAGGCGCCTCGGAATGCCATTCCGAGGGCTAGCGATCGAGCAGGCTTGAAGGGAAAGTTGACGATATGGCGCGTGCACAAGCATATGCAAAGCTCAATCGGCCGCCGAAGTTTTCGACGCGGCACCGGAATCGCTGCAAGGTATGTGGTCGCCCTCGCGGCTACTACCGAGATTTCCAATTGTGCCGGATCTGCCTGCGGACATTTGCGCTGCGCGGTGAGCTTCCTGGTGTGATCAAAGCGAGTTGGTGATCAGATGGTAAACGATCCCGTTTCAGATATGCTGGCGCGCATTCGCAACGCCCTTGGGGCGCGGCACGAGCGTACCTCCGTACCAACAAGTCGGCTCAAGCAACGAGTGGCTGAAATCCTCAAGGAGGAAGGCTACATCGCTGACGTGCGCCAAACCGAGAACGACCGCGGTCATAAGAACCTCGAAATCGTTTTGAAGTACGGCCGCGACCGCAAAGCCATCATCGACGGGCTGCGCCGGATTTCGAAGCCTGGCTGCCGCGTGTACGTCAAGCACGACAAGATCCCGCACGTCTTCTCGGGTTTGGGCATCTCGATTCTCAGCACCTCGAGTGGGGTGATGACCGATCAGGAAGCGCGCCGCCGCCGCGTCGGTGGCGAGATCCTCTGTGAGGTGTGGTGATGACCGAACCGACACAGCATGCGACGTCGCGGGTTGGCAAGCGGCCGATTCCATTGCCGAAAGGCGTGAGCGCGCAGCTCGACCCGAGCAAAGTCCAGGTCAAGGGGCCCAAGGGCACGCTGACCTTTACGTTTCCTGAGAGCATATCGGTAGCGCGAAAGGGCGATGAGCTGCACGTCAGCTCGGACGCACCAGGGCGAAGTGCAGCGCGGTTGCAGGGCATGGCCCGCGCCCTCATTGCCAATATGGTTCATGGCGTTTCACAGGGTTACCAGAAGCGCCTCGAGCTCCACGGCACGGGTTATCGTGCCGAGGTCAAGGGCGATGTGATTCATTGCTCGTTGGGCTTCTCGCACCCGGTGGACTTCAAGATCCCCGAGGGCGTGAAGGTCGACATTCCGAAGAACTCCAAGGGTGCGCTGATCATCCTAGACGGACCGGACAAGGCCGTGATCGGCCAAACGGCCGCGACCATACGGGCCTTTCGGCCGCCAGAGCCCTACGGCGGAAAAGGCGTGCGTTATCAAGGTGAGCGCGTTCGCGAGAAGGCGGGGAAGGCAGGCAAGTAGCGATGAGCAGCAAACAGAAAGCAGATGCTCGCCAGCGCCGCAAGTGGCGCATCCGCAAGAAGGCGAATGGAACCCCGGAGCGTCCGCGGCTCACCGTGTTTCGGAGCGCTCGTCACATCTATGCTCAGGTCATCGATGACATCACTGGCGCTACCTTGGTAGCTGCCTCGACGATGTCCAAAGATCTGCGCACGACCTTGGAAGGCACCAAGACGGACGCCGCGAAGAAGGTCGGCGCCCTGGTTGCCGAGATGTGCAAAACGAAGAACATCGGCAAGGTGGTCTTCGATCGAAATGGCTACCGCTATCACGGCCGCCTCAAAGCGCTCGCTGATGCCGCGCGCAAAGCTGGACTGGATTTCTGAGATTCTGAAGTGAGGATGCGTAATGTCTTTCGATCAAATCGATGACGAACGGCTCAAGGAACGAGTCATCTACATCAACCGCGTTTCAAAGGTTGTGAAAGGCGGTCGTCGTTTCAGTTTCTCGGCGCTGGTCGTCGTCGGTGACGAAGGTGGCCATGTGGGCGTGGGCCTGGGCAAAGCCAATGAGGTGCCTGAGGCGATCCGCAAGGGCAACGATCAAGCACGCAAGAACATGTTCAAGGTGCCGCTCGATGGCGTGACCATTCCGCACGAGGTTCTGGGAAGAGCCGGCGCGGGCCGCGTCATGCTCAAGCCAGCCAGTCCGGGTACCGGCGTAATCGCTGGCGGACCGGTGCGCGCGGTGGTTTCTGCGGCGGGAATTCATGACGTGCTGACCAAGTCGCTCGGCTCAGCCAACAAGCACAACATCGTCAATGCGACGGTCGAGGCGCTACAGCGCTTGCGTGGGCCGCACGACTTCGCGCGAAAGCGCGGCATCGAGCGGGATCGCATCGACCATCAGTCGCGCTCGGTCGTCGCCAAAGGTACCGCCGGCACCGCAGTCGGAATCGGTGCGTTGCAGGCCAGCGCAGCTGAGGGAGCGGCACTGCAGCAGCAACAAGAAAAAGGGGCTGAAGGATGAGCACAGCCGCAACACAACTCAAGGTCACACAGACCCGGAGCTACATCGGCCATCCGCAGAAAATCAGGCGGGTGCTCAAGGGCCTCGGCCTGGGTCGTATCGGTCGCTCCACCACGGTGGCGAACACGCCGTCATTCCGCGGAATGGTCAAGAAAGTGATTCACTTGGTTTCCGTCGAGGAGGTCAGCTGAGCCATGTCGATTCTATCGAATCTGAAGCCGCCCAAGGGCGCTAGGCGTAAGCCAAATCGGGTTGGTCGTGGTCCAGGAACGGGCAACGGCAAGACCTGCGGACGCGGCATGAACGGTCAAGGCTCCCGATCGGGTAGTGGTGGCCGAGCGTACTTCGAGGGCGGTCAGATGCCCTTGCAGCGTCGGGTTCCCAAGCGTGGTTTTCACAACGTCCACGCCGACGTCGTGGTGAACATCAACGTTGGCCAGCTCGACGTTTTCGATGATGGGGCCGAAGTTACGCCTGATACTTTGCGGGCGAAGCGGCTCGTCAAAGGCAAATTCGATCGCCTCAAGGTGCTCGGCGACGGCGAGCTCAGCAAGAAGCTGACTGTCAAGGCCCATGGCTTCAGTGCTGGGGCCAAGTCCAAGATCGAAGCGGCTGGCGGCACCATCGAGGTCGTTGCCCGAACACCAAAGTCAACTGAGACCGAAAGTAGCGACGGCTGAGGTGCGCTGCTACTGACAGGCTGACCTAAATGTCCACGACCCTCGCCTCGTTCGCCAATTGGCATAAGGTTCCGGAGCTACGGCGTCGGATCTTCTTTACCTTGGCAATGTTGGCGGTCTACCGCCTGGGGGTCTTCGTTACTACACCCGGCGTCGACCGCAACGCGATGCGGCAGTTCGTCGGCTCGCAGTCGGGCAGCTTGGTCGGTTTCTTCAACCTGTTCTCGGGCGGCGCGCTGGGCAATCTATCGATCTTTGCCCTCGGCATCATGCCGTACATTTCTGCGTCCATCATCTTGCAGCTGATGGGTATGGTCTACTCGCCCCTCGCCGAGATGAAGAAAGAGGGCGAGGCGGGGCGCCGCAAGATCGAGCAGTACACTCGCTATGGCACCGTCGCGCTCTCCGCGTTCCAGTCCTTTGCGCTGAGCAAGTGGATCGAGAGCCAGAGCATCGGCAGCAGTGGCGTAGGCATTGGCATCGTCAACAATCCCGGTGGTCTGGGCTTCGAGCTCATGACTGTGATCACCTTGACTACTGGCTGCACCTTCCTGATGTGGCTCGGCGAGCAGATCACCGAGCGTGGCATCGGCAACGGCATCTCGTTGCTCATCATGGCGAGCATCATCTCCGGTGCGCCAGGCGCCATCGTCTCCTACTTCCAGCAGAACCAGGGCGATCCCCGGCCGCTGACGATGGCTTCGGTCGTCGCTATCTTCGTTGGTTGCATCGCCGTCGTCGCCTTCTTCGAGAACGGTCGCCGGCTCATCCCGATCGTCTACTCGCGACGCCAAGTCGGTCGACGCGTCTATGGCGGCCAGCAGGCGCATCTGCCGTTGAAGGTGAACACCGCCGGCGTAATCCCCCCGATTTTCGCCTCCTCCCTGCTGATGTTCCCGGCAACGCTAGCCAGCATCGACGTGCCCGGGATGCAGTTCCTGCAGCAGATCATCAACTCAGGCGACTGGGTGTTCAACACCGGCTTCGCAGTGCTCATCATCTTCTTCTGCTTCTTCTACACGGGTGTGGTCTTCCAGCCCGTCGATGTGGCCGAGAACTTGAAGAAGCAGCAAGCCAACATTCCAGGGATCCGCCCCGGCAAGTCGACTGCTGAGTTCATCGATCATGTGATGCAGCGAATCACCGCTTGTGGGGCGACCTACGTGGCGGCGATTTGCGTCATTCCGGCGATTCTGGGCCAGATGATCCGCGTACCGATCACCTTTGGCGGTACCACCATCATGATCGTGGTTGGCGTTGCGCTCGATACCATGCAGCAGATCGAAGGCCACCTCATCAAACGAAGCTACGAAGGGCTTGCAGGTCCGGGGCGCGGTAAGGTCCGCGGTCGCCGGATTCCGCAAAGCACATAGGGAGGCTCTGAGGTGATCGTCGTATTGGTGGGACCACCGGGGTCAGGCAAAGGCACGCAGGCCAGCAAGCTTCGCGAGAAGCTCGGCATTGCGCACCTGTCCACCGGCGACATGCTTCGGGCTGCCAAGAAGGAAGGGTCGCTCGACCCCAAGTACGTGAAAATCATGGACGACGGAGGGTTGCTTCCCGACGAAGCAGTCATCGGTCTGATAGAGAAGCGCACCACGCAACAAGACTGTTCAAAGGGCTTCTTGCTGGATGGGTTCCCGCGAACCGTGCCTCAAGCCGAAGGGCTCGAGGCGATGCTCTCGAAACGCGGCGTAAAGCTCGATGCGGTCATCCAGCTCGATGTCGCTCGCGAGCTACTGGAAGAACGGCTGGTAAACCGCCGAACTGACAAAGCCACTGGACAGATTTACCATCTCATCTATAATCCGCCGCCCGCTGACGCCGAGCTGGTACATCGTGCAGACGACCAGCCCATAGCCGTCAACAAGCGGCTAGAGGCGTATGAGTCGATGACGGCTGCGCTTCTTCCTTTTTACGAGAAACGAGGGCTACTGCGTCGAATCGACGGCGTAGGAGCGCCCCAAGAAGTCACCACGCGGGTTTTTGCCGCATTGCCCACTGCAAGTTAGTCGAAGCGACGTACCGCGGCAGGCATGGAACTGCGGCCGAGCCGTCGTCCGCGTGATTTGTGACAACCCGCGCCACAAGCAACGGCAAGGAAGCTGACAATGGCACGTATTGCTGGAGTAGACCTTCCCCGTAGGAAGCACATCGTTTTTGCTTTGCCGTACATCTACGGCATTGGCCACACCCTCGCGGAGCAGATTTGCGAGAAAGCCAAGATCGACCCGACTCGAAAGGTCGACGAGCTTTCGGATGCGGAGGTCAAGACCATCCGCGACGTCATCGACAACGAATACAAGGTCGAGGGTGATCTGCGCCGCGAAGTTCAGATGAACATCAAGCGGTTGATGGATCTCGGCTGTTATCGCGGTCTGCGCCATCGCCGAGGCTTGCCTTGTCATGGCCAGCGGACGCACACCAACGCCCGCACCCGCAAGGGCCCGCGCAAGCGCATGGTCCAGCGGAAGAACAGGCGCTGAGACCCCACCGGTTCCACGAGCAAGCATAGGAAGCAGCGAACATGGCTAGTCCGAAAGGCAGAGGGCGAACGAAGAAGCGCGTCAAGAAGAACATCGCGAAAGGAATCGCGCATATTCGTTCCACCTTCAACAACACCATCATCACCATCACGGATGTGAGCGGCAACGCGATTAGCGCTTGCTCCTCCGGTGCTCGCGGCTTCAAGGGTTCGCGCAAGTCGACGCCGTTCGCGGCTCAGGTTGCGGCAGAGCAAGCGGCGCGCGCGGCGATGGATCACGGCATGCGTACCGTCGCAGTGTTCGTGAAAGGTCCCGGCGCCGGGCGCGAGAGCGCTTTGCGTGCGCTCCAATCCGCAGGTCTTCGTGTGACCTTGATTCGAGACGTCACATCCATACCCCACAACGGTTGTCGCCCGCCGAAGCGGCGTCGCGTCTGAGGAGTGCCTCAATGGCTCGCTACATTGGTCCAGTCTGTAAGCTCTGTCGCCGTGAGGGCATGAAGCTCTATCTCAAGGGCGATCGTTGCTACTCCGAAAAGTGCGCCTACACGCGCCGTCCCTATCCACCGGGACAGCACGGGCAAGGTCGCATCAAGCTCTCCGAGTACGCGATTCGTCTTCGTGAGAAGCAGAAGGTGCGCCGGGTGTACGGTGTGCTCGAGAGTCAGTTCCGCGGCTATTATCATTCGTCCTCGCGTCGCAAGGGCCGCACCGGCGAAGAGATGCTGTCGACACTCGAACGACGTCTCGACACGCTGGTCTACCGGATGGGCTTTGCCGGATCTCGCAGCGATGCGCGGCAGTTGTTGCGCCACGGCCACGTGAAAATCAATGGCAAGCGCGTCGACATCCCTTCGTTCATCGTCAATGTCGGCGACAAGATCGAGCTTGTCGAAAAAGCACGCACCTTCAAGCGTGTCGAGGGCGCCATCGCCGGTGCCGAGAAGCGTCCCACGCTGTCTTGGCTCGAGGTCGATCGCGAGAAGTTCACCGGGACGCTCCGTAGCAATCCGGTCCGAGAGGAGCTCAACGAGCCCATGATCGACGAGCAACTGGTCGTCGAATATTACAGCCGGTAGTGAATCAACAAGCGGTCCGAGGCGGCGGCGAGGTACCGAGTGCGGGCCTTGTCGTGGGTCCTACGCGCGCACCCGAGAATTGAAAAAGGAACAGCAAGATGACTGACAATGGCGAAACCAGCAAAATGAGGTTCATTGCTCGCAATTGGCGTGAGCTGATCCGTCCCCGCGGCGTGAGCATCGATCAGGATAGCGCGACCGATTCCTACGCGAAGTTCGTCTGCGAGCCTCTGGAGCGTGGCTTTGGAACCACCATCGGCAACGCATTGCGCCGCGTGTTGCTATCGTCTCTGCAAGGTGCGGCCGTAACAGCGATTCGCATCGAAGGAGCGCTGCACGAGTTCACGACCATTCCCGACGTCGTCGAGGACGTGAGCGACATCATCCTCAACCTCAAAGAGGTTGTGTTCAAAGCCGAGGACACCAAGCCCCATACCGTTCGGATTGACAAGGAAGGTCCTGGTCCGGTCGTTGCGGGCGACATGCAGCTGCCCGAAGGTCTCAGTGTTCTCAATCCCGACCACCTCATCGCGGTTCTCGACAAGAAGGGGCCGCTACAGGTCGAGCTGACGGTCAACGTGAGTCGTGGCTATGTGCCGGCCGAGCGCAACAAGACGCCGATGATGGCACTCGGCACCATTCCCGTCGATGCCCTGTTCTCACCGATTCGCAAGGTCAACTACATGGTGACCAATGCTCGTGTTGGACAAGTCACCGACTATGACAAGCTGACCCTCGAGGTGTGGACCGATGGCTCGGTATTGCCGGCCGACGCGGTTGCCTTCGCGGCCAAGTGCATCAAGGAGCAGCTGAACATCTGGATCAACTTCGAAGAGGTCGAGGAGCCCTACCCGCAAGCAGGCGAGGAAGAAGAGCCGCTCAACGAGAACCTCTTCCGCTCAGTGGAGGAGCTCGAGCTATCCGTTCGGTCCGCGAACTGCCTGCAAAATGCAAACATCCAGCTCATCGGCGAGTTGGTGCAGCGCAGCGAGCAGGACATGCTCAAGACGAAGAACTTCGGACGCAAGTCGCTCAAGGAGATCAAAGAGATCCTGGCGGGTATGGGTCTGAACCTTGGTATGAAGATCGACAACTGGCCACAGTTGATCGATCGCTGGAACACTCAGAAGAGCCAATAGCGGGCGTCGCAGCGCGCGCTCCAGTGGTGAGAGACCACAGGATGATGTGAAGAGGTCAGCATGCGTCACCGTAAAGATGGCAGGCAATTTGGAAGAAACACGTCGCATCGGCGCGCGATGTTTCGCAACATGGCGGCCAACCTGGTCAACCACGAGCGTATCGTCACGACCGATGCCAAGGCCAAAGAGCTGCGTCGCGTAACCGAGCGGCTCATCACCAAGGCGAAGCGTCTCGGTGCGGTTGCGTATACGCCGCATGCGGAGCTCAGCGGTGCGGATCAGGCGCGAAGGCTCCATGTCTCGCGTATGATCTCGTCGTATCTGCCCCGCTGGGGAGTGCAACGGGATGGCGAACCGCGCGATCTCGTCGAGAAGCTCCTGGTTGATCTCAGCAAGCGTTTCGCAGAGCGACCCGGTGGCTACACGCGCATCATCAAGCTTGGTCCGCGTCGTGGCGACGGTGCTGCGATGGCCGTAATCGAGCTCGTGGATGCGCCGCCCATCGAGGCAGCTGAGGCCGCAGAAGAGGCCGAAGAAGAGGCCAGCGAAGAAGAGGCCAGCGAAGAAGAGGCCAGCGAAGAAGAGGCCAGCGAAGAAGAG
>CAZRGL010000166.1:0-385 GCA_964599485.1 uncultured Polyangiaceae bacterium | reverse complement strand
GCCGAAGAAGAAGAGGCCGAAGAAGAAGAGGCCGAAGAAGAAGCTGGCGACGAGGACGAAAAGTCCGACAGCTGAGCCTGAAGAGTCGCGGCTGGCGTTTTTATCCCCGCCCGAGCTGAATCGTTGGCGCACTGTCCGCGCGGGTGAGGCGGATGGATGCGCTGTTGCGCGGCCCTGCTGCGTTCCGATCTGCGGACCTCTACGCGGCAGCTCGCCGGGGTCGTCGCTGCGCGACGATAGCCCCAAGATTCAGCCGTTGCGGGAGGGCGGCGGTAGGAGCGTTTCGGGCGGTTTGTCCCACCCGCAAATGGGCAAGACTCAGCCGTTGCGGTAGGGGCGGGGTTCATCCGGGTTCATCCGGGTTCATCCGGGTTCATCCGGGTTC
>CAZRGL010000165.1:0-18584 GCA_964599485.1 uncultured Polyangiaceae bacterium | reverse complement strand
CACCGGATTCGGCCTGAAGAACTTCACACGGCCCTCGGGCACCTACCGCATGCTGCTCAAGGGCTGCGATAGCAAGGACACGACTTGGTTGTGGGTCAAGTGGAGCGGAAAGCAGCCGACTGGAACCAAGATTGGCCTGCGCGCTCGCAGCGGGCCGACGCCGAAGGAGCTCGGCAGCTGGGTCGGTCAATGGACCATGTCCCCCGCCACCTTGAGCGAGGCTCCCGGACCGGTTCTACCGATGCCGGCGAAGTACCTGCAAATCGAGCTCGAGCTGAGCACGGAAGAGGCAGACAAGACGCCGATCGTCGAGGATCTCGAAGTGCTGCGCGATTGCAGCGACTCATCCTCGAACTAGAACACGAATCGCGAAACCGACGAGATCTTTGCGCAGCTGTCTCACCATGAGCTTCGCGAGTCTCTTTTCATCCTTGGTGAATTGACGCGGCGGGATCTCGTCAGACTCCCCTGTGGAAAAACTCCCGACGACGAAAATCCGAATCATTTTGCTGGGTCTTGCCCTTCTGCTGCCCACCATCGGTGGGTGTGAGCTACTCGGAGAGGCCTGCAACTCCAACTCAGACTGCGGAGCTCTCGAGACTTGCATCGAGGGCAGCTGCGACATGCGCGCCTTGACTGGCGAAGCGTGCGATGACGACGATGATTGTTGGCCCGGGGATGTGTGCACTGAGGGCAGCTGCTCGTACGCCAACAACTACCCGGCGCAGCCCAATCAGCCCAACGCACCTTCAGATGATCCAAGCTGCAACATCACCGAGCTGCCGAGCCAAGCCCAGCTCCAGCTAGCCGAATACGGTCAAGTGTGCACGCAATGGTGCTGGGCAGCGACCACGACCATGGTGGCCAACTACTACGGCATCCAGATGTTCGGTTGCGAGCTCGTGAGCGCTTACACTGGCCAGCAATGCTGTAACTATCAGGCCTGCGGTCTTCAAGTCTGCAACCAGCCAGCTTCGACTCAGGGAATGACGGCGGCGATGCACTGGATGGGCATGCAGGCACAGTTCGCGAACGGTGCGCTGTCGGAGACACAGCTCATGCGTGAGCTCGCACTCGGCCGCCCTGTGATCGTCGGCTATCAGAACAGCTTCAGTGGTCATGTGGTTGTCGTCACCGGCTATCGTTCCGGCCCGCAGACGACCTTCCACGTCGTCGATCCCTACTTCGGCGTCTTCGATAACATCACCTACCAGAGCCTCCGCTACGGTTACCAAGCTGGCCAGTATCAATGGGGCGTCACCTGGCACGGGATGTCCGCCAACGGCAAAGGGTGCCCCGGCTGGTGAGCTCTTGGGTGCGTTGACCATCCGTCATCGACATCGTGAAGAAGTGCGCGCGGGCGGCTTTGAGCACGAGAGCGAGACCTTCGGAATAGCAGTTGCGTCTAAGAGCTGTTGGGCCCGTGTCACGAAAATGCGGCCCGCACGTTACGTCTTTAGGCATGTCTCGTTCAAGCGCGGCCCAAATCCCCATTCACAGCAGAGCGTTTCTGGAGCCGTTTGTGGTGCAGTATGGCAATCATCTGTTCCGGCGCAGCGTCTCGCTCTGTCGCAGCCTGGGCATCGAGGACTTCGCCGAGGACGCCCTGCAACACACGGTCGTGCGTCTGTTGACCCGTGGGCGGCCGATTGAGCACCCCGGGCCCCACAGTGCGCTTCGCTACGCCAAGAGGGTGCTGCGCTGTCTATGCGTTGACGAGTGGCAGCGGCGCGTGCGCCAACCGCTAGGGCAGATGCAGCTTGGGACGCTGGGCGATGGTGGTGAGCTCGAACAGCTGGCGCGGGATCTCAGCCCCGATCTGAGCGCCCTCGTCGATGCGCGCACCGCCACGCGGGCGTCACTATTGTGCTTCGAGTATCTGCCCGTTTACGTCGCCGAGCGCTACCCGAGCGCTGGTCGCAATCTGAAAGCGTTTTGGCTGGCTTGTGTGGAAGGGTTCAACGATCACGAAGTCGCCCAGGCCTTGGGGATCACGAAGGCCGACCGCACCATGCGGGCGCGGGGTCGACGGCATCTGCTCGGCTGGTTGAGTGCGCTCTACTTTGCGGCGGGACCGCCCGCTGGCAATCGCACCTATCAGGTTGCTTGGCAGACCGGGTACGACGCCGGCGTCGCTTTTCAGCAGGATTGGCCCGACTGGTGGCCGCTGATCGATTACCAACGGAGCGCAAACGATGCTGGCTGAAGGTGGAGCCGTTCGTGAGTTGGCCTCCAGGCGGCGGGTCGTGCGCCTGGTCGAGTTGTTGGGTCAGCACGAGCGGGACACGCGCCACGGTGCTGAGCGTCTCCGCATCGAGGTCGACGGAGCGCTCTTCATCGAGCTTGTGGCGGGCCAGGCGCGGTCCTTCCGACTTCCTCGGCGGGCGCGCGGCGTGGTCGTTCGAGACGAACACGGTGCCGTGCGGGGCTCGGTGCTGCTTTGCGAGTGGGACCGCGACCGCCTCGATCTCGATGGCGGCCGGATCGTGCTGCGTCGCCAGCCTCCCGAGGCGGGGTGCGTCCGGTTGGCGATCTCGCTTGGCGGGGCTCAGTCCTTGGTCGGCTCGTCGGAATGTGCTTTCGCGCACAGCGTGCCCACCGAGGTGACACGCGCCGGCGACGGTCGGGCAGCTCGGGCAGCTCGCTGGTTGTTGGCGGCTGCGAGCGTGCTGCTCGTCTGCGGTGCGGGTGCGCTCGTCCAGCAACTTCGAGCATCAGCCCCGCAATCTCGAGGCAGCTCGCCTGGCACCGTCGAGCAGCCGCAGCGGGCGGCGCAGAGCGCATCATCCGATTCCATGAAGGCTGCTCCGCGAACCGCACCGCCTCGGGTGACCCCAAAGTCAACCTCGCGCGGGCTTTGGCCTGCTCCGCCCCGGTCTTCCCAACAACCTTCCCGCCTCGATCCCCTGCGCAAGGCAGAGCAATGCCCTCGAGGCGATCCCCTCTGCAGCGACTTGTGACCGGGCAGCAATTCCTGACTGGGCAGCGACTCGTGACCGTCCAACCAGTCGGTGGTGAGCTCACTCGGCAGGATCGGGCGCGGCCTGAAAGCGGTCGCTGTACGTCGTCGGTACCGCGGTTGGGCTGAAGAGCATTTCCTCGATGGCTGGATGTTCGACGGGATAGCGGCGCACCAGCCAGCTGATGCAGGCGCGCAGGTTGTGATCGAGCTGTTGGTATTCCAGTGCGGTCTCGACGCAGCGCAGGTGAGCGCGTTTGGCCGCGCGCTTCACATCGACGAGAGCCTTATCTATGGTTGCGAAGTGTTGGGCGCGAACCTCTGCCCAGAGCCATTCGGGTTCCGATACCGGCTTTGGGCGAGTGCTGAAGCCTCGTCGATCCCACACGCGGGGGTAGGGTGCTGCTCGCGGCGCGTCGAGTAGGTTCGCCCACATCCGCGCCGCAGCGATTTGTGCAGCCGCGTTCCAACGCTGTGGCGGCTCTGGCTCGAGCTCGGCGATCTTCTGGTAGAGCCGTTCGGCCAACAGCACGCGCTCGTGTTTGTTGCGGATCCAACGCGTCATGGCTGTTGTGAACACCATCGAGTCTCCCGCTGGCGCTTTCGGTGTATCGAAAAGGGCCAGGTCCTGGCGCACCGCTTCGGCAGCGCGATACAAGCTCTCGCCTACTGCCATGAGGACCCTGCCGAGCCGTCGCGCACGTTGGCTGTCGGTGGCCGCAAGCGCGCGCGCCTCGAGCTGCGCGTACAGCTGGCGCGCACGCTTGTGCTCGCGCTGGGCTTGGTCTGCCTTGCCATTGTTGCTGAAGGCCCTTGCCAACAGCACATGGGCTTGAGCCGCCACGTCGGTTCGGTTGCTGTCGGCCAGCTGTTCTACCAGCGGCACGAGCTCGCCTTCGACGGCCCTCCAATCGCCTTGCTGGGCGTGGTCAACAGCTTTGATCAAGGCCGCTGGCCCGTCGCTGGGCGGCCTGTCCGCGCCTTCCCAAATGGGTTGGATTGGCGGCAGCAGTGGACGCGCTTCAGTCGACACCGGCAGGCGGGGTTCGGTAGGTGTTGGGGGCTCCACCGCTGGTGACTTCCTCCCCGACGGGTGGTGACAGCTCATTGTCAGCACAATCAATGCAGCGATGGTCGCGCGCATGGTGACTCGGTTGTTGGCGGTCGTGCCACGTCAAGCGGATCGCAACCGCCGGCGGCGGCGCAGGAGCGCCGGCCAATTGGATGACGGGGCGGTGTTGGTGCGCCGGGGCGAATCGGCGGTTACGGTTGCGACGGTCTCTCTTTGATAACCGTCGAGCCACACTTTGCGTGACACGCCTCAGGAGCTACTCGGCGGTGGGGATACTTCAGGGCCCTCGGGCCAAACCCCTCCCCCTACTTCTTCTCTTCGTCCTTGGTTCGAAGCCAGCTCAGATTCGCGCCTGGGGCGAACTCCAGATTCACAGCGATGAGCGCGTCGATTTGGCGTTTGATGTCGCCGCCGAAACACTCCGGGCAGGGCGTCGTGATGCTCTTTGGATCGCTATCGTCTTCCAGTGGGAAGAAGGTCGGCATCTTGGTATTTGGCTGCACGTACTGCGGCTTGAGCAGCCATTGACGCAGCCACACTGTGGTCAGCCTTTGGCCGCTGAGTGATAGGTCTGGCGCAAGCTCACCCGGCTGCAGTCCTGCGGCAGCCGAGATGTCGTGGCATTGAAAGCACTTGAAGTCCTTGAACATCTTGCGCGCCACTTTTCGATCGCCGCCGGACAGCTCGGGCTTTTCGTTGGGGCTGAAGGGGTAGGGTCGTTTGTTGCGCTGCGCGAAGTAGTGAATGAGCGACGCCCGCTGCTTCTGGGTCATCTCGAAGCTCGGCATGCGCGCCAACAGCCATGGCCGGACGCGGGTTGGCTTGGCCAAGAAGCCATCGAGCCAGGGATACTGGTACTTTTGACCCGCAAAAGTCAGCGGCGGCGGCGCCATGGCCGCTTGCGCATAGTAGCGACGGATTTGGCCTCCGTTGGGCGTGAAGCGAATCTCGTCGAGCTCGCCGTCCTCGTCGAAGATCTTCTTCTCCTGCCGTCCGATCTCATGACAGCTGCGACAGTTCAGCTCAGCGAGCAGATCCTCGCCCCGTTGGGTGACATGTCGGCTCTCGTCCAAGCTAGGCTGGTACTCAGCTGGAATGCGTCGTTGGCGATTGCCCAGCACGAAAACTGAAAGGGCCCGCACCTCAGCTGCTGTCAGCTCCATCTGAGGCATCACCAGCGGAAGGTTCTCGGCGCTGAGCCAGCGCGGCGAGCCCACTTTGGTGAGCGTCCAGCATTGTAGCTCGGTCTCCTCACAGTCCGGCTTGGCGTCACCCCAGGCCAATCGGTCGGCGATGCGATCGCCGAAATCATCCAAGTCTGGACCAGCTTTGCCCACCGCGCCCATCGACGGGATCTCGTGGCATCCGTAACAACCGTAACGCTGCACCGCCTTGCGACCGGCCTCGATGGTCTTCTTGTCCAGTGCGGGCCAAACAGGCTCTGCAGGCGGGCTCTTGGCTTGGCGCAAGCTCACCAGGTAGGCGACCAGGGCGTTGCGACGCTCTTCGCTGAGGCGCATATCCGGCATGCGCGTCTTGGGCCAGACGGTTCTGGGATTAGCGAGCCATGCTGCCAGCCAGCGGGCCGACGCGCGTTCGCCGATACGCGACAAATCAGGCCCGTAGCGGGTCGGATCTTCAGGGGTAGGCTCGTTCTGTTTCGCGTCGTCCGTTGCAGCGCTGCCGTCCGCTGGGGCTGCATCTGGGCTCGCTGCGCCCCCGTCCTTGCCGCCATCGGGCTGGTCGCTGCCATCCTCGTCCTCGTCATCATCGTCGTCGTCCAGACCGCCGCCCTCGTCATCGTCGTCGTCGTCGTCTTCGTCCTTGCTGGGGATGACCTTGGGATCGATGCGGGCCAGCGCGTGACAGCCGCGACAGCCCACCTGATCGAACTGCTTCTTGCCCTCGGCGATCAGCTCCGCGTCTGCCAAATCGTCAGGCAGCTCGAGATCGGCCAAAGGCGTTCGTGGCTCGAGGCTACCGAGGTAGGCCGCGATCTGCTTGATTTCTTTTGCAAGCAGCGCTGACCATTTCTCGAAAGGCTCGCTGCCCTCGCTCACCAACTTTCCATCTGGCAGCTGTGGCTGAGGCCAAAAGGAAGGCATCGCCGTGTTCGGTCGCAGCGGGCCAGGCGTTGTCAGCCAGCGCTTGACGAAGTCGAACGAGAGCTTGGTCTTGACGTGCTCGAGCGCCGGTGCAGCCTCGAATGTGGGCTCGTACAATGGCGTTTCGTGACAGCCAAAGCAGCGGCGGTCTGCAAACAACCTGCGACCCTCGTTGAACACCGCTGCGCCGTTGATGTTGGTCTCCTGCTTGTGGCAAGACACGCAGCTCGACTGAACGAAAGTGCCCCGCAAGAGCGGCTGCTCCCAGTAGGGATCATCGTCGCCGTGATCGAAGCTGTACCAGGCGATTCCTTTGATCTGCGAACCTTGCCCTTGATGGCAGATGGTGCAGCCGGTCTGCGCGACCGGGTGATTGGTACCCAACAAGCGTTTGCGCTGCGAGTGCGTTCTAAATACTGCTGGGACGTCTTTGCCTTCGAAGCCCGGTCGGTCGATTCCCAAATGGCAGGTATGGCAGCGGTCGACGATGCCGAGCTCAGGGTTGGTGACCTGGCGAATTTCGATTGGCTCGGTGCGCAGCCCCTTCTGGGTCAGCACCGCGTTGAAGCGCTCTTGGTAGCCCTTCCAAGGACGTCGCGTGTGGGATTCGTCCCAAACCGCCCATAGGGTAGCCAGCAGGTTGAGGATCGCCAAAACCCAGAACAGCCAGCGATAGCTCACCTGCTCGGCGGGCTTCGGCGGGGCGCTGTCGCGCTGGGATTGGGTGTCGGTTTCCACTTGATGACTAGATGTTGAACCAGGGGGTGACCCAGACGTACTTGACGCCGAGCAGCAAGCGCAGGGCCATCTTGAGCGGTAGCCCCATCATGGTCAGAAAGAGAAACGCCACGATGCTGTAGCGAACCAGCCCGAGACTACGCAGCGTTGGCGTATCGCGCTTCTTGAGCCAGTACCAAACAGCAGGGGCGTAGTAGCTTGCCACCGCCATGCCCCCGAAGATGGACGCCCCGACATAGGACTTGATGCCGAACAGATCGGACCAGTTGCGGCTCGGTGAGGCCACGGCGAGCTGCGCGTCCCAAGTCTCCCACGGCCAGAACCAGTTCCAGCCCGGTCCGCGACAAAACACGCCGATGATGATCAGCAGCAGCCACAGCACCACGAAGCCGAACAAGAAAGTGCTGACGGCAAAGCGTCGATCCTTCCAACCGTAGTAGCCTGCCCCGCCCGGATTGACGTCGACGTAGGGAATGGCCATCAGCCCGCCGATGATCAACAGGGGTAACATCACCCCCGCGATCCACGGATCGAAGTAGACGAGCATCTCTTGCAGCCCGAGGAAGTACCAGGGCGCCTTGCTCGGATTGGGCGTGCGGTTGGGATCGGCCATCTGCTCGAGCGGCGCATCGATGGTGATCGACCACACGGTCAGAATGAGCATGACGGCGAGGGTTGCGATGAGCTCGACCCGGACCAAATAGGGCCAGGTGTGAACCTTTTCGGGCTCAGCCTCGCCACCTTCGTCGGGCTCGTCCGGCCGCCCGCCTTCCATGTGGGTAATCAGTCCGTCGATTCCGCTCTTCTCGAGCACCTCGTCGTTGGTTCGTGCTGCCCGCCACCAGAGCCAAAGCAGCACGATGCAAGCCGGCACCATCAGTATGATGGGGATGTTGTCCGACTTGGACAGGATCTTGAGGAGCTGCTCCACCTAGCGGACCTGCCTTGTCTTGCCGACGCCCGGGCCGCTGATCCCGCCGTCCTTGCGCACGCGCCAGAAGTGCAGCGCCATCAGGAGCGAGGCGACCAACGGCAAAATGATGCAGTGGGCCACATAGAAGCGCAGCAGCGCCGGCCCTCCAACCGTGGCGCCGCCGAGGAGCGCGGCGCGGATGTCTGTTTCCGCGGTGACCCCGGTGACGCTGGCGAAGGGCCCTTCGAAACCGATGAACGGGGTGGCGCCGGCCATGTTGGTGCCCACTGTGACCGCCCACATCGAGAGCTGATCCCAGGGCAGCAAGTAGCCCGTGAACGACAGCAGCAGGGTCAGTACCAACAAGCACACGCCCACCACCCAGTTGAACTGCCGCGGCGCTTTGTAAGAACGCGTCAAGAACACGCGCAGCATGTGCACCCAAACCATGATGACCATGGCGTGAGCCGCCCAGCGGTGCATGTTTCGCTGGAACATGCCGAAGGGCACGTCGAAGTCCAGGTACTTCATGTCGTGGTAGGCGTGCTCCGGCGTGGGCCGGTAGTAGAGCATCAAGATCAAGCCGGTCACCACGGTGACGAGGAACAGCAAGAAGGTGATGCCGCCGGCGCCGAGGGTGAAGCGAAAACGCACCGAGTGGCGTGGGACTTTGACGGGGTGCAGATGCAGCCAGATCGTCTGCGTCAGGCGCAGCACGCGATTGCGGGGCCGGTCCTCGTTGGGCACGCGCTGTACCGAACGACGGACTTCCTCCCAGAGACTGGGCTTCGGCTCTGGCTCGGCGGGCTCGTCAGGTTTGCTCTCGGCTGGATCGCTAGGGCGGCTCACCGGCGCGTCCTCACCATCAGCCTCGGCCTTGGTGTCAGCGCTGTCGTCAGGCTTCACTACGACCTCGTCTTGCCTTGTAGGGCAGGAACGCATCCTTGCGATCCCACTCGCCCTTTTCCTGGCCGAACCGCACAGCCGTGTCCACCACCAGTTGGCCTTCCTCGTCCAAGAAGATCTTCAACCGCTCGAGGGGTCGTGGGGCAGGACCCTCGAAGTGGATCCCAGTGCGACGAAAGCCTGATCCGTGGCATGGGCACTTGAATTTGTCCTCGGCCGGCTTCCAGTTTGGAATGCAGCCCAGGTGGGTACATATTGCACGCAGCGCGTAGAAGCCTTTGGCGTTGCGGACCACGATGAGGTTGTGGCTCTTCTTCCACTTGGTCGCGATCTCGTCGACGGCAAACTGATCGGGCGAGCCGAGCACCACAGTGGTTGGGGGCAGAAAGTGCACGCGGGGATAGAGCAGTCGGATGGCACCAACCACCGCCACGGTGATACTCGACCACACCATGGCCCAACCCGATCGTCGCACCGCATCTCGGCGTGACCACAAGGTTGCAGGTGGTGTTTCGGGCTTGTCCGCCATCGTGATCTCTCAGCCAAACATCTCTGCCATCAGTGGCGTAGCGTGTCGAGCGTTTGCGCGTCGAGCTACCGGCTAGTCGCTGTCGAGGTAGCAGCCGTAGGCCTCAGCTTCGGCAAGCTTCTCGGCCGGATCGTGCTGCTGCAAATCGTGCTTCGTCATGCGCACGGCGCCTTTGAGGCAAATGTCAGCACACTCGCCACACGAGGTGCAGGCGTGGGGCTCGGTCAGCACACAGATCCCAGAATGGGTGCCGCCGACGACGGTCAGGCAATCGAAAGGGCAGTAGTCCACGCACAAAGCGCAACCGTTGCACACGTCGAGGTCGATGGTTGGGCGCGTGCGGAGGTTGCGGGGCACCCGTTGGGCCAAACGGCCATATTGATCGACAACGGCCTCGATGGGGCAAATCTCGCCGCAAACGCCGCAATCGATGCACTGGGCGGCATCGATCCGGTAGCGCACTTTGAACTCACCGTAGATGGCCTTGGTAGGACATTGTCTTACACAGGCACTGCAGCCGTCGCAGCGGGAATTGAACTGATGCGGCACCTCAGGGCATCCTTTGACGGGTCGATCGTTTTGGGCGATATCGGCCCTGGGGCAGTATAGCGCCGCAGGCCTGCCTGGCGACTTGAATACAACCACCGCTGGCGAAGTCTAAGCGGTAGCCGTATACCATCTGCCTCGGATGAGTCTTAAGCAAACCAAGGACCTCAGAATGAGACGCTCTTCGAAGATCCAACTCGGACTGCTGCTGGTGGCAATTGCCGCGCTGCCTGTCATGTTCCACTCCCCAGCTCACACCGCGACCAAATATAGCGGCGGAGCCGTGACTGACGGTGGCTCGGTTAGTGGCACGGTACGCTTCAGCGGCGCCGTTCCGCCTGCAAAGACCACCGCGGTCGACAAGGATCATGGCGTTTGTGGGCAGAGCCAGAAGTCGCAAGAGCTCGTCGTGGGCGGCGGCGGCGGCCTAAAGAATGCGGTCGTCTACATTTCGAAGATCAAGAAGGGCAAGCCCGCGAAGAAGACCGTCAAGGTCCTCAATCAGGAAGGCTGCGTCTACGTTCCCCACGTGCAAGCTGCGGTCAAGGGCAGCAGGCTGCAGCTCAAGAGCAAGGACGAGATCCTCCACAATGTTCACGCCAAGCTCAACGGCAAGCGTGTGATGTTCAACGTGGCGCTGCCCAGCACCAAACAGGTGGTGACCAAGAAGCTGCGCAAGACGGGGCTGTATGACATTACCTGCGATGCAGGTCATCACTGGATGCAGGCCTACACGCTCGTCTTCAAGCACCCCTACTTCGCGGTTACCGGCGAAAGCGGCCGCTTCAGCTTGGGCGACATTCCGCCGGGCAAATACAAGCTGGTGGTCTGGCACGAGAAACTCGGCAAGAAGAGGACCACCATCACGATTCCTGCCAACGGTCACGCTGCGGCCGACTTCGAATACCCGTAGCTCTAGGAATTTGATGCCATCCTCCTAGGCTTTCGGGCCGAGTGGCACTCCTCGCCGCGGTCTGGTAGGTGATCGAGGTGAGCCAAGGTCATCCAGCACCTGACGCCGAAGCTGCGCCTGTCTCGGAGTTGCTGCAGTTGGCGCTGCCTACGGCCGAGCTGGATGAGCTCGACGAGACGGGGCTGGGCCAACTGGATGAGCTCGTCGGCGAGCACAGCGACGACCTCGTGGGGCTGTTGCAGGCCTTACAGCGGCGCTTTGGGTTCTTGCCGGACAATGCCCTGCAGCACGTCAGCAAGACCACTGGAGTTTCACTCGCGCGCCTCTACGGAATTGCGACCTTCTACACCGGCCTGTCGCTGTTGCCGCGGGGCAAGATCCTCATTCGCGTGTGCACGGGCACCGCTTGCCACGTAGCCAACGCCCAGAACATCGTCGAGGAGCTCGAATCGCAACTCGGTGTCGATGCGGGGCAGACCACCGAGGACCTATCGTTCACGCTCGAGACAGCCGGGTGTTTGGGTTGCTGCAGCTTGGCGCCGGCGATGGCAGTCGACGACGACATCCACGGTCGTCTGAACAAGCAAAGCGCTCTCGAGATCGTCAAGGAGCTGGCCGCCGACGAGCAAGTTGCCGAGGACGAGGAGCTCGAAGCATGAGTCGCGTCTTCGTCGGGCTCGGCAGCTGCGGCATGGCAGCCGGCGGACAAGCTGTTCTTGACGCGCTGACCGAGCAATTGCCGGCGCTCGGGATCGACGCGGAGCTGTCCATCACCGGTTGCATCGGATTGTGCTACCGCGAGGTGCTCGTAGGATTGGAGTCGGAGGAGCTGGGCTGCTGCTTGTACGGCGAGATCACACCGGATCTTCTGCCGGCGCTGCTCGAAACCCACTTCATCGACAAGAAGATCGACTCCAGACGGTTGGTGCTGCGTGACTGGATTGGCGGCCCCGAGGCCGATGTCATGTTTCTGCAAGAGCGCGTTGCGCTGCGCAATTGTGGACGTATCGATCCAGAGTCGCTCGATGCGTATCTGCAAGTAGATGGCTACACGGCGCTCGAGCGCGTGCTGCGCGAGATGCAGCCTGAGGATGTGATAACCGAGGTCAAGCGGTCGGGTTTGCGTGGCCGTGGGGGTGCCGGTTTTCCTACGGGTCGCAAGTGGCAACTCGCGCGCACTTCCGAAGCCACCCAGCGGGTGGTGATCTGCAACGCGGACGAAGGTGATCCTGGCGCCTTCATGGATCGCAATCTGCTCGAGGGCGACCCCTTCAGTGTGATCGAGGGCATGACCATCGCCGGCGTGGCGATCGGCGCGAATCAGGGATTCGTCTACGTGCGCGATGAGTATCCGCTGGCCATCAAGCGGCTGGAAAATGCGGTCGCTTTGGCTCGCGAGCACGGCATGTTGGGCAAGGGCATCCTCGATTCGGATGTGGACTTCGAGCTGCAGCTCCGGCGGGGCGCAGGCGCTTTCGTGTGCGGCGAAGAGACGGCCATGATCGCTTCGCTCGAGGGCCGCAGGGGAACTCCACGGAGGCGGCCGCCGTTTCCTGTAGAGCGGGGCTTGTGGGGCAGGCCGACGGTGATCAACAACGTCGAGACCTTTGCCAACGTCAGCTGGATCTTGCACCGCGGTGCGGCATCGTTTCGGCGCATGGGCATGGACCTGAGCCGCGGCACCAAGGTCTTTGCCCTTGCTGGTGACGTCAAACGCACGGGCATGATCGAGGCGCCCATGGGGCTGACCATTGGCGAGATCGTGCATTTGATCGGGGGCGGTAGCAGCAGCAATCGCAAGGTCAAAGCGGTGCAAATCGGTGGGCCCGCCGGGGGGTGCATTCCGGCTTCGCTCTTCGATCTGCCGGTCGACTACGAGTCGCTGCAGCAAACCGGCGCGATCAT
The DNA here is from genome assembly GCA_964599485.1 of uncultured Polyangiaceae bacterium. Classification (GTDB taxonomy): domain Bacteria; phylum Myxococcota_A; class Polyangia; order Polyangiales; family Polyangiaceae; genus JAPYTK01. The sequence goes on along the minus strand of CAZRGL010000165.1, from coordinate 5,998 downwards.
GGGTTCGGGCGGGCTGATCGTGCTCGACGAGACGGCTTGCATGGTCGACATAGCCCGCTATTTCCTGAGCTTCACCCAGGCCGAGTCTTGCGGGAAGTGCACACCATGTCGCGTGGGCACCAAGCGCATGCTCGAGATTCTCGATCGCATCTGTTCGGGTCACGGGCGCGAGGACGACCTGCCCAAGCTCGAGCAGCTCGCTCGGTACGTGCAGCAGACCTCCTCATGTGGCCTGGGACGCGCCGCCCCCAACCCGGTGCTCACCACGCTGGGTTACTTCAATCACGAGTACAAAGCCCACATCGAGCAGCAATGCTGCCCGGCTGGCAAGTGCCGCGAGCTGATCGAGTTCAACATCGACGCGTATCGTTGTGATGGCTGCACCTTGTGTTTCGAGCAGTGTTCAGTGGGCGCGATCCACAAGTTTGGCGGGCGGGTGATCCCGCTGCGTATCGATCCCGATCCTTGCACCCGCTGCGGCGGTTGTTTCAAAGTTTGTCAGTTCGGCGCGGTGGTGGTGCGATGAGCCAGCCGACCGACCAACAGCGAGCTGCCGAAGGGCAGCAGCCCCATGAGCCAGCAGACGCGGTCGAGCTGATCTTTGATGGCGAGCCCTGCAGCGGCAGTGCTGAGCAGACCATTTTGGAGCTCGCCGAGCAGCGGGGCGTGCGCATTCCTACCTTGTGCCACGATCCGCGGCTCAGCCCCGCGGCATCCTGCGGCGTCTGCATGGTCGAGCAGCGTCAAGGTGCCGATGACAGCTACAAGCTGGTGCCTGCGTGCGGCAGCAAGCTGCAGCAAGGCGTGGAGATCCGCAGCGCGTCGACGGCGATTGAGCAAGCGCGTCGCTGGGCCCTGGAGCTGCTCATGAGCGATCACTTCGCCGATTGTGTTGCGCCATGCACCTTGGCTTGCCCTGCTCGGGTCGATGTGCCGGGTTATGTCAAAGCGGTGGAGCTCGGTGACTTCGCGGAGGCCATGTCACTGATACGTCGGACAAACCCGCTGCCTGGTGTGTGTGGCCGCGTGTGTCCGCATCGATGTGAAGAGGCGTGTCGGCGCGCTTTGCACGATGAGGCTGTGGCCATCAACAACCTCAAGAGACTTGCTACCGATGGTGCATCGAAGCGGCCACAGCCGCCGACGCCAAAGCCCGACAGCGGTCATCGTGTTGCCATCGTGGGTGCAGGTCCTGCAGGGTTGACGGCTGCCTGGTTCTTGCGGCTCGAGGGGCACGAAGTGAAGCTGCTCGACGCGCGGGCCAAGCCTGGCGGCATGCTGCGCTACGCCATACCCGAGTATCGACTTTCGCGAGATGTGCTGGATGCCGATCTCGAAGCCATTGTCGGACTGGGCGTCAGCTTCGAGCCCAATCGGCGTCTGGGCAAAGACTTCACGGTCGATGAGCTGCTCGACGAGGGCTTCGATGCGGTGTTCGTCGCCCTGGGCGCTTGGAAAGGACGCAAGCTGCGGATCCCTAACGAAGAAGGGGTCATCGGCAGCTTGGAGCTGCTCTGTCAGGTCAACCAACACGAGCTGCGCAGCTTGGAAGGTGGTGTTGCGGTCATCGGTGGTGGCAATTCGGCCATCGATGCCGCGCGGGCGGCGGTACGCTTGGGCGCTGAGCCGGTTCGTATCCTCTATCGCCGCAGCCGCGAACAGATGCCCGCTTATGAGCACGAAATTGTGGCTGCCATCGAGGAGGGCGTCGAGCTGCAGTGTTTGGTTTCTCCGGTTGCGATCGAGCTCACGGAGGGTGCGATTAGCGGCGTGCGTTTGCAGCGTATGAGGCTCGCGGAAGCCGACGCCAGCGGGCGGCCGCGCCCCGTACCCGTGGAGGACTCCGAGCACAGCCTGTCGACCTCCATGGTTGTCGCCGCCATCGGCGAGGCGCCAGAGTTACCCGCTGTCGAAAAAGACGACGAGCGCGGTCCCATCAACGTGGTCGACGCCGACACGCTTTCAACGGGTCGCAAAGCTGTGTTCGCCGGAGGCGATTTCGTCACAGGTCCGAGCTCGGCCATCGAAGCGGTTGCTGCTGGACGGCGGGCGGCGGCGTCCATCGACCACTTTGTTCGGGAAGGGCGTGCTCGACACATCGAGCCGCAAACCGAGCTCGGCAGCCGCCGTGAAGCGCTGGGGAAGGTGCACGGTGAGGATTGTCCGCGTGGCTCGAGCGCGGCGCGGGCGGCCATGCCGGAGCGGCCTGTGCAATTGCGCATCAAGGACTTCGACGAAGGTGAGCTGGGCTACAGCCCCGAGCTCGGCGAGCAGGAGGCAGGACGCTGTTTGCGTTGTGGCTGTGATGCTTATGACAGCTGCGATCTACGAATCTTGATGGCTGAGTACCAAGTCCAGCAGGGGCGCCTGGGCGGCGAGGTCCATCGCTACGAGTCGGGCTTGTTGCGGCCGGGCTTGCATTTGGACATGAACAAGTGCATTCGCTGTGAGCGCTGCGTACGGATGTGCGAAGAAGTGGTCGGCCCAGCGGCGCTGGGCTTCGTGCTGCGCGGCTTCGACACGCGGCTCTACTTTGCGCTCGTGGGCGACAGCGAGGCCTACGCCCGTTGCGACGCGTGCCTCGCCGACGACGGCGCAATGTGCACAGACACGTGTCCCACTGGTGCCCTCACCGTTGTGCCGTGAGCAAGCTTCATCGCCGGAGGCGCTTGCATTTGATCCTGGGTGCCGACAGCTCCGGCGACCTGGCTCGAGTGCTGCTCAGCGGTAAATGACTCCGAACACGTAGGTCGTGCAGCAGTTGAGGCCGTCGCTCTCCAAACCAATGAGCATCGACCCGTCGGCGGCGCCGCTCATGCTGAATACGTGGTTGGCGAGCCCGTCGCCTATCTGCACCGGCGTGTGCCAATTGCTGCCATCGAAGCGATGAGCAATCGCGGGCTGGGTGTGTTGCGTCTTGTTGATTGCCCAGATGTTCTTGCCGGCGCGAAGCAGGTGGAAGGAATACGGAGATTGTTCTTGGCCGAGCTCGAAGGTGCTCTTGTGGCTCCCTGCTCGGGAAACCAAGCGAAGCATTGCAGTCCCCTTGGTGTCGTATGTCGACGTGTTGTATTGGACCACGATATCGCCAGCGGGCGTGGCGACCATGGCCGCACAGCTCACAGGGAAGGCGAGCTCGACGAGGGCGGCGGTGGCTGCGACAGCCCCGTTCTCGATCGCTAGCAGCTCCGTTGGTCCTTTTCCTGTGGGTCGAACCATGACAACCGCGCCGTCGCCGTCGTCGTTGACGACGAGTTGCATACAATTGGTGGGAGCGCCGTGGCCCGAGTGCTCGGTTGCGGCTGACCATCCCGTTTCCGGACTGAAGCTCCTGAGCCGCAAAACACCGTTCAGCGATTCGGCTGCCACGGCGCGGCCCTGCACATCCATCTGCAGCTCGAAATGGTCGCGTGGGCCTTCGAAGAGCTTCACGGCGTCAGCGACACCACTGGAGGTAACATGTCGAGCCCACACGGCTTTGCTGTCGGTTCGCCGCACCAGAACCAGGGCGTGAGCTCCGCCCGCTTGCAGCCAAGCGCCCTCCACGTCATCGCTCAGTGCAATGGGCTGATCGGTTCCAACGCCTGCGGTGTGGAAAGCCAGCTTCGGAACATCCGGGTATTTGCTGTCCCAGAAAAGCAAGTACTTGTCTTGACCGAGGCTCACGGCATCTGGTGCCCAGCTTCCTTTTTCGGCCGTGACTACGGCAGGGGCCGACCAAGCGCCGTCAGCCAGAGCTTCTGACAGCTCGTACTTTCCGCCAGGATGCCCTTGGAAGACCAGCAAACCGTTGCCATCCGGTTGCGCCGCCGCCCGACCGCGCGTCCACTGCGACCACGACACGCCGAGCTGTTGTGCCACCTCGAAGCCGCGAACCCGAATGGGGATCTCGGCGGCAAGATCTGCCGCCACAACCGAAATCGTTGCATCACCGCTGCTCAGTCCGACAATCTTGCCTTCGTCCGACACGGACGCGACCGTCGGATCCGAGCAACTCCATTGTGGGTGCAGCGCTCCTGCCCAGGGTGAGCCATCAGCCGTCGTTGCAGTCACTGTGAGCGTGGTAGCGTCGTTCGCATCGAGCACCAGCTGCTCAACACTTGGCAGCAACGCCACTGGCTCCGGGTCGAGCCGCTCGGCCGAATCGGTCCCCGCAGAACAACCACTGACCGCAAGCGCGAGTGCAACGACGATTTCAAACCGCATACACCCAAATGCGCAATCGGTGCACAAATGGTGCCACGAGATTTGAGCTGAACCTCCGGAGTCGCGGTTGACGAGTCAGCGGGACAACCAGGCCGAAGCAAGCTAGCTTAGGCGAATGAAATCGTTCGTCCTCGGTGCTTTTGTCCTGGCCCTCGTATTGTCGTCGGTGGTCTCGACGGGGTGTAGCTCGTCTGATGAGTCACCGGAAGACACTGCGTCTTCTTCAAGTAGCTCGAGCACGAGCAGCGGAACAGCTGGCGGCTCGCCCACGAGCACGACGACGAACACGAGCACGACGACTGAAACGAGCACGTCGACGGGTAGCGGTGGCGCCGATCCCTGCCCGGTACAGGACGCCGCCATCGTAACCATGACCACCGACGATAACGTGATGCTCGAAGGCGACCTCTACACCACGGGCGTCAAAGGCGCCGCCGGTGTGGTGCTGCTGCACATGATCCCCCCTGGTAACGACCGCACCAACTACTCGCCCGAGTTCATCGCCAAGCTCGTGGCCAAGGGTCTCGACGTGCTCAACATCGATCGTCGAGGGGCGGGCAAGTCTGGCGGGGTCGCCACCGAGGCGTACATGGGGCCAAAAGGAAAACTCGATGCCAAGGCGGCGGTCGAGAAGCTCATTGGCCACGAGTGCGAGGTCGACTCGTCACGGATCGCGCTCGTTGGCGCCTCCAATGGTACGACCACCGCGCTCGATTTCACCGTGGCTGCAGAATCGCTCAGCCACAAAGTCCCCGCTGCGCTCGTGTTCCTCACCGGTGGCGGCTACACCGAGGCGCAAAACAAGATCAGCGACAACATGGTCCTGCTTTCGCCGATCCCCATCCAGTTCATGTTCTCCACGGCGGAAAGCGGCTGGAGCAAACCGTTCGAAACTGGAGCGCCAGCGGCCTGGCAGTTCGACGAATACGCTACCGGCGGGCACGGCACGCAGATGTTCGGCGTCAAGCCGGAGAGCATGGACGCGGTCGCTGACTTCCTGGCGAAGTCGCTTGCTCAGTGACCGGTTGCCAGTGACCTGCTGCCCAGTGAGCGCTTGCATCTTACGGCGGCGAATCCGAGTATCTTGCCGCCGTGGCTAGCCAGGACGTTCGCTGGATCTTCGATGAGCTGCCGCCTTCGGGTGCGCGCCGTGGCGGCGATCCGTCCTCGCATGCGTTTCGCCACGATGTGCACACGCTGGTGCGCGAAGTGGTGCAGAACGCCAACGACCAAGCGGTGAGCTGGCCAACGATCCGCTTTCGGTTCATCGAGCTCGCCGCCGAACGGCTCGCGGCCTTTCGAGAGGCGATTGGTTGGGACACCTTGTTGCCACATCTCCAGGGAGCCGCCACTGCACAAGGCGGGAAGGCCTTGGCCAGTTTCCTGGCTGAGCTCACAGAGCGTGACCGCTTGTTGCTTCTGCACATCGAGGATCGCAACACGATCGGGCTCACCGGCTCTGAGACCGAGGGGGATTCGAACTTCCGCGCCCTGTGCAAAGACACCTTATACAGCCACAAGCTCACGGAGACCGCGGGCGGCAGCTACGGCTTGGGTAAGAGCGTGCTGTGGACGTTCTCTGGGTTGTCGACCGTGCTCTTCAACTCCGTGCTCCTCACTCACGAGCCCAACCAACGTTCGCCGCGTCTCATCGGGCGGGCTGAGCTCGCATCTCACGAGGCAGCTGGCGGCCCGCAGGGCCATTGGTATACAGGCTCGGGATGGTTCGGGTCCGTCGTCAAGGCCCATGGCGGTTTGAGCGCGGAGTCGCTCTGGCACGCTGATGCTGAGC